>VSNO01000140.1 GCA_009774375.1 Lachnospiraceae bacterium | reverse complement strand
AAATCTTTTTAAAAACCGGTTACAACAAAAATTTACACCCCCTTTCTTCATTTTGATTACCATTAGTGATATGCATAATGATAGTGTTTACAAATCCTTTCAGGTCTATCAGCTCATCATCTGATAATTCGCCTTCCAGATGCAGACGCACCATTTCATCCCTGATATATGTCAGCTCTTCTATCACTTTTTCAATGCTACCTTCCGATGTAATTTCTTTCTCATATCTTGCAATGTAAAATGGGATATAAGGAAACAGCCTTTTTTCAATAATCTTTTCCTTTGTAAAATCCTCTAAAACTACATTGTCCGATTGATAGTCCACCGTCTGACCGTCTGGAAAGGTAAAAGTAATCGTTGTTGTTTTCGGCGTCCTATCCGTTCTCTTAACATAAATACTTGTTACTTCCGGTCAGATTCATCAAAATTTCCATCGCATTATCTATCGATTTCCTGTCTAGAGCGTGTTTGAAAAATCATTCCCATCATCTGCACGCCCCACTTTGCGCGATATTTTCGTCAAATTCAGTCGACGTAGCCCGCTACGCCTCCTTCATTTGGCGCAAATCTCCCACAAATTGTGACACACATCTGACGGAAAGCATTTTTCGAACACGCTCTAGCGTACCAAAGCCTTCATCCACAAAGAGCGCATCCATCTGCACACCGCCAAGATTAGAAGACACAGTATCAGATAAGCCCAAGGCGAGACTCAATGATGCCTTAAAGCTCTCTCCGCCAGAAAGATTCCCCACAGGTCTTCTGTGTCCCGTATGATTATCTAACACTTCCAGATCAAGGAAATGATTACTCTTCCTGCCAAGAGAATCCTCCTGACGATACAGCTCATACTGCCCGTCACTCATCGGCAGCAGCCGTCTGTTTGCCGCAGCGATAATCCCGTTAAATCCCGCGGCCTGTATGTACTGCTCCAGTGTAATCTTTCCTTTTCCGGTTGTGCCTTTGACCAGATCATACAGCCGCTGGCAGATCCCATTCTCTCTACGCGCTTTTTCTAATTCTTCCCTCCTGTCAAGAATACTTTTTTGCTTGTTTTCATCGAATTCTTCTTTCTGCGAATTTAGCTTCTCTGTTTCATCTCCCTGTGCCGTTTCAAGATCTTTTTCAGCCTTTTTATGTGTCCTGCAATCCTTATCAAGGGCGTTACACTTTTTAATATTTTCCCCTGACATCGTCTCAACCTGCGTTTTCACTTTCTTTACTACCTTGATCAGTTCCTTGAGAGGCTCTTCCTCCATATCCATGTCCAAAAGCGGACTTTCAATACAGTCCAATATAGTTATTCTTAGCTGTCCCTCGAATTCTTCCAACGATATCTTTGCTTTTTCTGCTTCAGTATTTGCATTATTCTTTTTCTCCTGAAGCACGGACTCTTCTTCCTGAAGTCTTTTAAAATCGTCTTCTGAAACGGAAGCCTCTTTCAGCTTGGCCGGCTTTGGATGATGCACGGATCCGCACACCGGACATTTTTTTCGCTAAAATAAATCACTCAGTGTTTTTCCTAAGTGCAGATCTCCCGAATGTAGAAATTTCATACGTTCCCTTTCTGCTCTGCAGACTTTTTCTTTGAATATCCTATTGCATCAATACGCCCTGCCCCAGTAAACCATCTTTTTCGCCGGCTTCCCGCAGCACACGCACGTGGTGCTAAGCTGCTCCTGCTCAAACGGCATACAGCGGCTCGTCGCTGCCAGCTCGTCCTTGATCCTGTCCTCGCACGCGCGGTCGCCGCACCACATGGCTTTGACAAATCCCGGTTTGTTGTTGATCGTATCGCAGAACGCGTCCCATGTCACTGCATCATAGATATGGGTCTCGAGATGCTTCTTTGCCGCCTCATACATGTCTGACTGGATCGTGTCGAGAAGCTCTGCCGCCTTCGCCTCAACCTCGTCGAGACTCACCTCGATCTTCTCTCTCGTGTCACGGCGCACAAAGACGCACTTGTTGTTCTCGATATCCTTCGGTCCGATCTCGATCCTGAAAGGAACGCCGCGCATCTCGCACTCGCTGAACTTCCAGCCAGGGCTCTTGTCGGAATCATCGACTTTCACGCGGAAGCCTTTCTCCAGCAGACGGCTCCTTAACTCATACGCCTTGTCGAGCACGCCCTCCTTCTTCTGCTGGATTGGAACGACCATGATCTGCGTCGGCGCCACCTTTGGCGGGAGCTTCAGGCCGGAGTCATCACCGTGTACCATGATCACCGCGCCGATGATGCGCGTCGACAGTCCCCATGAAGTCTGATGGCAGTATTTCAGTGTATTGTCCTTGTCCGTGAACTGAATGCCAAATGCTTTGGCAAATCCGTCCCCGAAATTGTGGCTCGTCCCTGACTGCAGTGCCTTGCCGTCGTGCATCAGCGCTTCGATCGTATAGGTAGCCTCCGCCCCCGCGAATTTTTCTTTGTCAGTCTTCTGCCCCTTTACCACGGGAATCGCAAGTACGTCCCGCACGAAATCCGCATAGACATTGAGCATCTGAATCGTTCTCTCCTCCGCCTCCTGTGCCGTCGCATGGGCCGTGTGTCCCTCCTGCCACAGAAATTCGCGGCTCCTCAGGAACGGACGCGTCGTCTTCTCCCAGCGCACCACGGAGCACCACTGGTTATATACCTTCGGCAGATCCCTGTAGGACTGCACTTCATTCTTATAAAAATCGCAGAAAAGCGTCTCCGAGGTCGGGCGCACGCACAGTCTCTCCTGCAAAGGCTCGAGTCCGCCGTGTGTCACCCACGCAACCTCCGGCGCAAAGCCCTCAACGTGATCCTTCTCCTTTTCCAGAAGGCTTTCCGGTATGAACATCGGCATGTACACATTCTCCACGCCCGTCTTCTTGAACGCCGCGTCGAGCTGCTGCTGGATCTGCTCCCAGATCGCATAGCCCGCGGGCTTGATGATCATACAGCCCTTCACACTCGAGTAGTCGCACAGCTCCGCCTTCTTCACCACGTCTGTGTACCACTGCGCGAAATCCTCCTCCATCGAGGTGATCGCCTCCACTAATTTCTTGTCGTTTGCCATTGTTTTTTCTTCCTTTCTATATTCAATTCTTCTTTCATGCTTCTGACCTGCTGTTTCAGCTATTCCCTGTTTCCTGTCCAGTTCCCGCAGACTGCGGATCCGTGATCGTTTTAAGCAGGGCAAAGTCCAACACCCAATCCCATGCCACTCTTTGATTACAGATCCAGTGTTTTCTATCCTCTATACTAGCAAAATCTCACATAAATGTAAATAATGACTGTAAAATTTCAGATATGTATAACGCGATTACAGCTACAATTATATAATTGATTGTTTTTTGGAAACTTTTTGAATACTCTGAGAATCTATATAATAAAGAATAAAACAGAAAGATGCGCACCTGTTGTAAAACAAGCCAGGAAATACTATACCAACTGAGTACTGTGGCTTTCAGGCGGGTAACCAGTTGGCAAGGAATCTTTTCCTAATTTCCGTCATGATATCTGATACAGTCGCTGCCCTGCCGCATAGGCTCTCTTAAGATACGCTTCCGGCTTATCTCCTGCCGGCATACACACCTCAAGAACCAGCGGATTTTCATAGGCTGAATCCTTTAATACAGGCATCAATTCTTTCCATGGGAATCGATATCTTCCGGTATCCGGTGCGCATCACCGCAGCCTGGCTTTTCTCCCCACCCAAGATTGTCATGCAGATGAACGGAGTAGATCCTGTCCCGAAAAGGATACACCAGTTTTTCCACGAAATCCCTGCCCCACACCAGATAAGCATGACCAGTGTCAAGACAAAGTCCCAGAAACTTTTCCGGATAGCGCCCACACAACCTGGTAAACTGCTCTATCTGCAAAGCGCCTGGCGCTTCAAATAGATTTTCAATGCAGATACGAACATTTCTTTGCTCACAGAACGGCATCAGCTCATCCAGGGAACGGTATACCTGATTGTAAAATATTTCCTTGAAACCGGGCTGCCTTTCAAATTCTTCATAAGGAAGATACATATGCAGCACTATTTCCCCTGCCCCCAGAATATGTGCGAGTTCCACCCGGTTCTGGATCAGCTCCACCCCGGCAATGCGGTTTGGCTCCAATAACGAAGCGTAGTCTTTCCGATAATGCGCCTCTATCCGTGCCTCCGTTTCCTTGCGGCTGCCTTTGCTTGCATGAAGCGACTTCGCTTTCAGGCCATATTCTTCCATCCATTCACGTATCTGTTTCATCTCAGACACGGCATAAATATAATCCCCATCCCATTCATAGCACCAGTGTATGTGGGAAAAACCAGCCGCAGCAATCTGCTCCAGACTCCGTTTCATGTCCTCGATCTTCACAAACTCCCTCTCAAAATCCGTATTGATACCCAATTCCATTTTCATATCCCTGCCTCCTTATAATCACCATTTCATTCTATCTGCGATAACGGATCCACCCGCTATTCCTGAAAATCATTCGCCGTATTCTCCGCACTGCCAAAGCAGCCCCACTTCCATATACCGGACAGCAGAAGCAAGGTACCTCCCAAAGCCGCCGTCCCCCATAAAACCACCACTGTCTTCCATCCTGCGCTTTCCGCCACTGCCCCGAAGACATACGTGGACAACGCACTTCCCACATAGGTAGCCGCATTCAGGATTCCGGAAACCGTGGAAACATTTCCCCGACCTGCAAAATGCCCAGGCAGCCGGCTGATCAGCATCAAATTCACACCGAACATACAGCCCGTAATCAGCATCATCATCACTACGCATACCGCCGGGCGGCTGTCGTAGACAGCAAGCATGGAAATCCCGGCAATGGTACTGGCTCCAAAAAGCAGTGCCGCGGTAAGCACTTCGTTTTCAGCCTGTACAAAAACGCCGAAGACAGCAGCGTACTGAACACGCTGCATAGGGGCAGCACAGCAGTGGAAAAAATGGACTGCGAGCTGCTCATGCCGAACATTTCCGTCATATAGACGGGCATCCATGTGGTAATCCCATCCTTTAACATACCATGCAGTACGATGGACAGGAGGATCACAGTGACAGGCACGCCTGCAAACAATCTGCTCACTTTCGCCCTTTTGATCCCGGTTTGCACACCTGCTGCCCCAGCCTCCGCACATGCTTTCCTGTCTCTCTCGCTTGCCGCACCGTCTCCCGAATCCCTGCTCCCAAACATCCTGCCTGTATTCCGAAACCATACAACAGCCGCCGTGATTCCCACCGCCACCGCCAGATAAAATACGGTCTTCCACCCTGATACCCGTATAAACAGCGGCGTCAGAAGATACAGCACGACCGTAGCGCCCGAAGCCGACAGCGATACCCATACGCAGCCCTTCCGATACCAGTTCTCATCCAGGTTCTCCGCCATGATCCTTACCATGGGCGGCCAGAGCATGGACTGGAAAAACCCGTTGGCAAACCAGGCAGGAACCAGTACCTCCATCCGGGTCAGAAGCACTGCTAACAGATTGCATAGTGCGGAGCCTATAAGCCCTGTAAAGATCATTTTCCGCGGCTCGTGCCTGTCTCCCAGGAATCCGCATATGATCTGCCCCGCGCCATAACTTAGGAAACTGGCTGTGACCGGAAGCCCCGCGATATGTTTGCCTATCTGCAGGACGGCCTGAATTTCAACCATGCAGACCGCATAATTCAGTCTGGTCAGATAGCTTACACAATAGACAAGGCAGCATAACAGACATAAGGCTTTCATCCGCTTTCCGGATATGTTCGCTTTGCCCATAAGGTACTTACCCCCTCACCACATCCACAGAGGCTTTTTTGTATGCCTCCCACACCTGATCCGGCAGGCCGGAATCCGTTATGCAGGTAAATCTGGGATCGAAATCGCTTATCTTCATCGGAGCACAAGTTTCAAATTTGGAACTGTCCGCCAGGATATATGCCTGGTCTGCTATTTCCAGGAAAGCCCTCTGCACGGCGATCAGCTCCTGCATATGGTCACTGATGCCGAAGTTCAGAGAGATTGCCGAAGGCGCGATAAAGCATTTGGATATATGGAGCTGGCGCACCATATCCAAAGCCAGATGTCCGCAGAAACACTTTTCCGCCGGCAGATAGAATCCTCCCGCCAGGACAACGCGGATATTTTCCTTCTCCTCCAGGATCTTCATCACCTCCAGGGAATGTGTCAGCACGGTAAGCGCACGGAAGCGCTCCCCCAGCAGCGCCGCCAGTTCATAGGCAGTGCTTCCTGCATCTAGGGCGATAAAATCCCCCTCCTTAATATAAGAACAGGCTTTCAATGCCAGGCTATGCTTCTCGGGCTGATGCTCCCTGCGCCTTCCCGAAAGGCTGGTATAACTCTGCAGCCTCCTCATTGCAACGGCACCGCCGTGAACCCGCTTCAGCAATCCCTGGCTCTCCATGTATTCCAGATCTCTGCGTATCGTTTCCACAGAAACCCCAAACGCCTCTGTAAGCTCCGATGTCGTGACGGAAGCGTGCCTTTTCAGCATATCCTCAATTTTCGTTTTTCGCTCGTCTGCAAACATTTATTATCCTTTCTGGCTTACCCTATTCCCTTTTATATATCCAGTACATAGTACAGCATACCAACCCTCATTTATATGCTTTACACATGCGTTTCATATAGTCCATACATTTGCAACTAATTCCACACATATGCAACTATATACACATATATACAACATCGGCACAAAAAAGTCAAGTGAGAATATGGAAGGAATTGCAAAAGAAATCGTATTTGCAGTCCAAAGCTGCCGAATATGGAATGGATACGTTAGAAGTGCTTACGTTGGTGCTCTTTATAAGTTTCTGATTGAACAACCGTCGGACACGCAGCAGGTCTGCGCATAAAAGACAAAAAAATAAGACGCAGATCCCTCCGATCTGCGTCTTATCCGATCCCAATATAAAGTTTTGACCGATCACAGCTCGTCCGCGATCGCCGCCGATGATACAAATGTCCCGACAACCGAGAGCACGACTGCCAGGATGATGATCAGCATACCGCCCATCAGCAGGATCAGCGCGGCACCGCCGTTATCCTCTGCGCTGCCTTCCTGCGGCGCCTGCTCCTCCGCAGCGTTCTCCACTGTCGTCTCCGCCGCCTGCGCGCTGACCGCGCCAAACGAGAACACGGATACAAACACCCCCACGATCATCGCAAGCATCAGCTTCCACACCATACAGATTTTATTTTGCTTTGTCATAAGATCCACCTTCTCCACTTCATATTCAGCAACGATGCAGTGCAGAGCCGCGCACTGCATTATTGTCATTTTCATATATCAGTCTACCATACAATTCCCAAAATGTGAATTACATTCTGAAAATTTTGATCAAAAAATTCCATCCTATAACATAGCCTGTTCGCCGCCTCTGATCTCCACGATCTGCTCGTCGTCAACGCACACCCACAGGCTCTGCGCGCACGGATTGTACACAAACGAACCGTCCGCCGCAAACTGCGCCATCCTCGCCACGTCCATGTAGTCCACGATCTGTATGTTCGTCGCATACCAGATGTCATTCCGTCCGCCAGCCAGCCGGCAGAAATCCTCGATCACGTCCCAGTTATCATTGTTCGTAAACTCATAGCTGTGCCCCCACACATACATCAGGTACAGATACTGCTTCTTCTTTAGTTCGACAAACTGCTGTCCCAGCTCCATCAGCCTGTGGTTGTGGTGGCAGGTCGCCTTCCACTGCAGGAAATCCTCCGGGAGCGCAAAATCGTCCGAGTTCCCGACGATCCTGCCATAGCGGATCCCCAGTCCCGGAAGCAGATCGCAGATCTCTTTTGAGTAAGATCCATTTGGATACGCGAGACCGCGCACGGGATACCCCATGATCTCCTCGAGCCTTTTCCTGTCCTCGATGATCTCCTGCGCCACGGCCGCAAGCGGGCACCGCGCGATCGTCGGGTGCGATACCGTGTGGCACGCCACCTCATGCCCTTTGTAGAGTTCCCTGTACTCCGCCTGCGGGATCCGCACCGGATCGCCCTCCAGTCCGCTGTTTAAGTTAAACGTTCCCTTGATGTTGTATTTGTTGAAGATCCCGACCAGCCGCCTGTCCTCATGCTTCCCATCATCATAACTCATGGTCAGCGCCTTGTGCTTTCCCCCTGGAAAACATACATAGATCTTTTTGATATCTGTCTTCATATGTACTTTATCCCTCCCTTTCATCAGGCAGGGAAGAGTCCCGCTCCGCCTTGATGTTTTTCTCAAAATGTGACACCAGCCTGCGCCCCTCTTCCTCGCCGGCCTTCTCGAGCGCACTGATAAATTCTTCCAGCGGCCCTCTCGTCTCCTCATCCGCCATGGCAAGCGAATGTTTCAGGCTCACAACATAGTCCTCAATGCGCTCACTGAACTCAAAGGAGACACGCTCGTCCGGAAGCATCGTGATATTGAGCGTATATGCCACATTCGTCCACGACACCCCCTGTGTCATGGCGCACAGCTCCTTCGCCTTTTTCAGAAAATACATCCCGGCGTCCGTCCTGTCGAGGATGTCGTCCAGCGTGATCCCGAAAAAGTCAAGATCCTCCTGTTCCGCGATACACTCTACCTTTAAATCTGCCTTCTTGTGATATTTCATCTTTCCTGTCCTCCTATAGGAAAAGGACGCTGAGTCCTTACAGCGTCCCGTGTTTTCCATCATGACAAGAGTTTTATTTTATTCCTCCTCCTCCACGAAATCCGTGTGGAACATCAGTAAAAATTCAGCTCCGTTCCTGATCGTGAGCTTCATCACCACGCCCTTGCCATCCACCGATATCTTCGAGTCTACCTTCTTCACAGTGTCAAGATTCAGCTGAACTGTCGTAAACATGTCGTCACTCATGAGACACATAACCCTGCCCACGACCTTTGCCTCGGAGCAGATCACTGACAGCGACATATTCAGCCCGGTTCCGTCTGTCACGTCCTCCACCGTCGATAGCGCGATTGGTATATTCTTAACATCCATCAGTACAGAAATCAGGCTATCAGTGTCATTGACGAGAAGCAGACGATTGCGCATAACTTCTAAATAGTTAGTCCAATTCTGCATTCCATCCATACTCTGGCCTCCTTTGTACTCCCCTTTACCTGAGTTCTTGCAAAATACAAGGCCTTTGTCTATATTTTATATTATACTTTTTCTATAAAAATGTGTCAACTCCCAATCCGTGTTTATTTTGTCAGAAAATTTTAGTGAATTTATCAATATCTAATAAAAATTCCATTTCTCTTCCAGTACCTGGATGTGTCAGCCGGAGTGCATACGCCAGGAGTGCCGTGCTGTTGACCGCATACCGGTCTGACAGTTCCCTGGATGAACCCGATCCATATTTGGTATCCCCCAGAAGCGGAAACCCTGCATTCGCCAGCTGTGCCCTGATCTGATGATGTCTGCCGGTGCGCAGCTCGATCTCCAGGAGCGAGATCTCATCATCGTGCCGCACGATCTGCCAGTGCAGCACTGCTTTCCTCGCGCCTTTTGTCTCCTTCGGCACTACTTTGGACAGGTTGGTCCGTCCGTCCCTGAGCAGATGATCCGTCAGAATCCCCTCCGAGGTCTGTGGAACCCCTGCGGCAAGCACCGCATATCTCTTGGTCAGCGTTCCTCTCTGCAGTCCGTCGCTGAGCGCTCTGGCTGTCCCCCCATCCTTTGCAAAGACAAGGAGTCCCTCCACTGGCTGATCCAGTCTGTGTACCACGCCGACATAGGTGTCCTCACCCTTCCTCTTCCGGTAATTTTTTAATTCGGACACCAGATCTGCCTGGCCGACTCTCGCCGTCTCTGTAGCGATCCCTGCCGGCTTGTGCACCACCAGCAGAACATTGTCCTCATACACTATCATTTTGTCCATCTTCACACAATCCTATTCGGCTGTAAAATTTTGTAATATTTCCGTTTCTACAGCTTGAAGCGGTATCCGACGCCCCAGATCGTCTCGATATACTGCGGCTTTGAGGTGTCCGTCTCGATCTTCTCGCGGATCTTTTTGATGTGGACTGTCACCGTGGCGATATCCCCGATCGAGTCCATATCCCATATCTCCCTGAAGATCTCTTCCTTCGTAAATACATGGTTTGGATTCTCCGCGAGGAAGGTCAGAAGGTCAAACTCCTTCGTCGTAAAGTTTTTCTCCACGCCGTCCACGAACACGCGCCTCGCAGTCTTATCAATGCGGATGCCCCTGATCTCCACGATGTCGTTTTCCTTGGTGTGGCTGCCCACCAGACGGTTGTAGCGTGCCATATGCGCCTTCACGCGCGCCACCAGCTCGCTCGGGCTGAAGGGTTTCGTCAGATAGTCGTCGGCGCCCAGTCCCAATCCGCGGATCTTGTCGATATCATCCTTCTTGGCTGAGACCATGAGGATCGGCACATCCTTGTCCTCACGGATGCGCTTGCAGATCTCAAACCCGTCGATCCCCGGGAGCATCAGGTCGAGTATGACCAGGTCAAAATCCTCCGCCAGCGCCGTCGCAAGACCCGTATCGCCGCTGTTCTCTATTTTTACCTCAAAATCATTGAGTTCCAGATAATCCTTCTCAAGCTCCGCAATTGCTTCCTCATCCTCTACTATCAATATTCTGCTCATACGCCCTGTCCTTTCCTTTAAATATGATAACTCTTAAATAACTACTTCATCCGTCTTCTCTGTGTACTTGCGCAGCACGAAATGCATGCAGGTTCCCTCGCCCTCCTTGCTGGTCGCCCACACATAGCCGCCATGATCCTCGATGATCTTCTTCACGATGCTCAGCCCGATGCCGCTGCCGCCCTGCAGGGAATTTCTGGAAGCGTCTGTCCTGTAAAAACGTTCAAAGATATTGCCGATGTCTTTGGACGCGATCCCTTTTCCGTCGTCCTCGATCTCGATCTTGACGGACTCGCCCTCGTCCAGAAGCCTGATATCGATCACGCCGTTGTCGTGCCCCATATATTTGACACTGTTGCTGATAATGTTGTTGATGACTTTCTTGAGCTGCTCCGGATCCGCCACCACGCACGTGCCTGCCGGCACAAGATTGGTGAAATCAAGATGTATGTTTTTCGCTTCAAGGTCCAGCCCGACCTCCTCCACACAGTCCGAAAAATAATCCGAGACATTCAGGATATTAAAATGGTAGGGTATCCTGTTGGAATCAATCCCGGAATACGTCGTCAGCTCATTGATGAGCCGGTCCATGTCGTTTGCCTTGTTGTAGATGGTCTTGATATACTTATCCATCTTTTCCGGCGTGTTCGCCACACCGTCCATGATCCCCTCGACATAGCCCTTGATCGACGTGATCGGCGTCTTGAGATCGTGGGAGATGTTGCTCACAAGCTCCTTGGATTTCTTTTCGTTCTGGGCTTTCTCCTCCTCACTCTCCTTCAGCTGGAGGCGCATCTGCTCATAATTCTCAAACAGCAGTCCGATCTCGTCACCGCGCCCGCCGTTCATATGGTAGTCAAAATCACCCACGGATATATGCTGCATCGCCACGCTCAGCTCCTTGAGCGGTCTGTACACATCACGGTTGAGCCACGCCGTGATAATGCCGCTGGTGAGGATCAGGATGACCACCATGGCAACCACCATATACTGCAGCAGGCGTCTGTTCACCATGGCGCCGATCATGATGTCTTTCTTGCTCAGTTCGTGCAGTATGTCAATGTTTTCATAGTACCCATACCCCATAAATACCGTGATCCCGCACAATAACGGCACCAGGATGATAGCCAGAAAGAGTATCATCATCTTCGTTTTCAGCTTGATATGCATTTTCCTGCTCATACGGCCATATCGTCTCCATTCCGCAGCTCTGTTTTTATGCCCCCGCGCTCCCTTTGGATCATGACATATTCCCTTTGGGTGCCCGTGTGCATAAAAAAACCGCTTCTGTGTAATTCTATGTTTAGTATAGCATATCATTTTTGAAAA
>VSNO01000014.1 GCA_009774375.1 Lachnospiraceae bacterium | reverse complement strand
GGGTATAAGAGACAGTATTATTTCTTCTGCTACACTATGAATATTATTGACAGCACCAAACCAGCCGAGCCAATTCTCAGATTTCATATCCTCTGTAATCCCTTGACACTGTAGCATCTGTCTTACTAATATTTCCATTTGTTCATTAGCAGTATCGTTTATTTCATTTAAATGACGTATAAGTCTGCCCTCCATGCGAAGTGAACTATATAAGCCTTTTTGTGTTCCTTGAAAAAAACCAAATATTTTGATTTTCTAAAATAAATGAATGAAGGATAGGGAAAGTAAGGGAAAACGTATGGATAAAAAATATGATGATAAATTAGTAACGCTTTTGAAAGAAAAGCAGAAGATGACAGACTATTACGGCGCTCCGCTCTTAATCAAGAATCTTCCGGACTGTGATGAAAAAGGTGCGATGGATCCGCGTCTTTATAACGATATGAAAAAGCAGCTTCGCATCATGGCATGGATGCCGTCAAAATTAATGAGGATGGATGTGTCCGATAAGGGCATTACGAATTTGAGAAAGATGTTCAATGCAAAGAAGAGTATTCCGTGTGTGGAAGCAGATATTTATGTGGAAGAAAAGAAAGCTCCTGCAGAAGACGGATACCAAATCCCAATCCGCATTTACAAAGATAAAAAGGAGTCCCAAAAGAAACCGGTTCTTTATTATATTCATGGCGGCGGATTTTTTGGGGGTTCACAGGATGTTGTGGATGAATCGGTCAAAATGCTTGTGGAGAAAACCGGTATCTGCGTAGTATCGCCTGATTACCGCCTTGCGCCGGAGAATCCTTATCCGACAGGCCACAGAGATTGTTTTGCGGTATTAAAATGGATCTATGAAAATGCGGATTCTTTCGGTGGGGATAAAGACCATGTGTTTGTGGCAGGTGACAGCGCAGGCGGCAATCTTGCGCAGTATTGCACAACCCGTGACAGAGAAGAAAGGTATTATCTGATAAGAGGACAGCTTCTTCTATATCCTACGCTTAACATGGCAGGTGTCAGAGATGAGTATTTCAAACCCGGTATGGACCAGTTTGAGATGGCGCCGAAACAAAAAAGAGGACTTTCCAAAATGATCGGTATGTTTGGGAGTATGACTGCCGGATTAGAGCCGATTCTCGGAACACGGGATGTGAAGAATGATTATCTGAATCCCTACACAAGAGATGCTAAAAATAATCCGCCTACATTCCTGACGGTCGGAGAACATGATTTCCTGAAAATAGAGACTTTGGGATATGGCGTTAAACTTTATAAGGCAGGTGTGGAAACAAAAATGGTGCTGTATAAAGGATTCGGGCATGCGTTCTTTGATAACACAGGCGTATATCCCCAGTGTGAAGACTGCATAGATGAGATGGGCAATTTTATTATGGCGCATTGCTGGAAGTAATAAAGCCGAATCGGGCATGAAAAATATGGAATATTACAGGTTTTTTAAATGCTGCCAGATTCTGTCAGGATACATTTTCCCTGCATTTGTTCAAAATAGTGTGATTTACTTTATAAGATGTGATATACTGTTAACGAAGTGCGAGCTGCGAAATTAGTATGAGGTTGGAAATGGTCGATGTGTTTTTGTTCACAGCAGACAATACTGATATGACCGAGTTGGTGAGGTTATATTGGCATCCCCAGTCTGAGAGCTTGGCGAGGTTGATGATAAGTATGTTATCGGAACAGCTGAGATCCTGTCACATCCTTAAAGGAGGTATGGAAACCAAAACAAAGAAATGCGCCAGGAATTCAAACGGGTGGCAGGAAGTCCGTCACAGCCATAGTATCAGAGAAGCCTGTGAAAGCAGGTGAAAAGTTCAGAACCTTGCGAATCTTGTGAAACGGATGAAAAGCGGAAGCTACCGGCCAAATCCAACAAGACGTGTCTATATTCCGAAAGAAACAAAGGGCAAAATGAGACCAGGCTGATATTTTTCTGGTATGCAAAATAGATGAAGAACAGGCTCAAAAAGCAGTTGACCACATATCCCCAGAAATTTACCTTCTGCATGCTCTTCATCTTCTTTACCAGAAACGGTGTGAAGATCAGTGCGATGATGACAGGGAACATTTTCATCATCTGGAACATTCCCAGCAGCGAACTGTCACCGAGCACGTAGGTTGCAAAGAACACACCGCTGCCCGTCGTGATATTGCTCATGGTATAGTACACGATGTACAGAACTACGATGATGATATAATACTTGTTGGCGAACAGAAGCTTTATTGAATCGAAAAAGCTCAGCCTGTCGTCCGCTGGTTTCTCATCCGGTGCTTTGACATCGGTCTGCTCGGGTTCAATCTCTTTCACGGCAAGGCATCTGATCGTATTGACTGCCAATCCGATCAACGCGCAGATGACTGCTACAGCCCGCCAGCCTTTGGCGCCTCCGCCAAAAGAGTTGACTGTATTGGTTACAGCAAACCCCATCACGATATTGGTCACGACCGCAAACATGAAACGGATCGAACCGAGCTGAACCCTCTCCTGTGCATTGTTTGTGATCAGAGCCGACAAAGTGGAGTATGCCACGCCGTTTGCCGTGTAGAAGATCGCATTCAGGCAGGTATGATAGAAATGAACAATCCGTCAATAGACACATTAAAAAGCAATTATTTTGAGATCCAGAACCTGGACAGCCACTTTAACCAGTACTATCACCTTACGTCCCTGTACAGCGCTGTCATTGAGACGTACCGGTCAGACCTGGAAAAGCCGTATTTCAAGATATCCTATTTTTCACCGGAGAACATCGGCCATTCCCTGATCGACGAGGGAACGCTGCTGTGCCGGATGGCAGACCGCCCGCTGCACCAGCATGACTTTTTTGAATTGATGTTTGTACTGCAGGGCGAGGCAGTCGTCAAAATAGAAGATACCGAAAGGGTCTATCCTTCCGGTACCGGATGCATCGTCAACTGCAATCTGAGACATGTCGAACTGCTGTCCAACGATTTTCAGATCTTCTTTTTAAATCTGTCAAAAAGCTATCTTCTGTCGCTTTTTCATTCGGACAATATTTTTCATCTGCCTCCGCAGGAAAGCGGCCAGGCGGTCAGTGTTTTCCGTTTTCTGGATCAGAACGCTTCCGCCGCCGGCAATGTGGAGAAGGAGTACCTTGATTTCTTTCCCTCCTACAATAACCTGAGCTCGTATCAGAAGCTTTATCAGTTCTCTGAGGAGATCGTCAAGGAGACGCTGTCCCCGCAGGTCGGATCTTCTTTTTATATCAGCTTTCTGGTCTGCCGGATGCTCGATCTCATATCGGATCCGGAGCATTTTCACCTGTCGAAGGTGCAGATCGATTATGGAAATGATTTTCTGATCTTCACAAGGTTGACGCATCTGCTCGAGGAAAGTGATGGGCGTCTCAGCCGCCATGAACTGTCGGACGCCCTGAGCTACAGCGGTGACTATCTCAACCGCATCACAAAAAAATACACGGGAATGACGCTGTTTGAATATGGTACAGCCTTCTCGCTGCGAAAGGCGGAACAGTATCTGCTGAAAACGAATTACTCTGTCTCGGAGATCATCTCCCGGCTGAATTTTACCAATAAGTCTCATTTTTACAAGCTGTTCTTTTCCAAACATCATGTCACGCCAAAGGAATACCGCAGTAAGTACCGCGTATGAGATAAAATGGGCATTGACGCGCAGAAAACTGTACGGCATAATATGATTAGAGAAAAGGGAGCGAGGTGAATTCATCTGATGAAATATATCCGAGGTAAGGACTCAGTACAGTTGATGTGAGGAACTGTTGGCAGATTGTGCTGAGGAATGATCAAAGAACCTGCTGACAGTCACAACTGTACTGTTTCAATAAAAAATGCTAATAAATATGAAATTATGAGATGACAGGCTCTCGGAGTTTCTTAGGAATTGTTCAGAAATAGACAAGTCAAAATCCATAGGTTATTTTTGAATAGTTTCTTAGTGTCTGATATCACGAGAGCCTGTCTATATAAGAAACGGAGTACAGTTATGCGTTATATGAAAGAAATAATGAAAAACAACCGGTATTGGATCGCGATGTATCTTGCGATCGGTGTGTTCAATGCCTTTATGTCAAATTTCAAGGCGGACTATTTCCAGCGGATCGTTGACGGACTGACGGGCAGGACGATCACGTTTTATGGGATCCTCTTCTACGGGGTGATCCTGGCCGTCCACTATGGAATGAACTATCTGGACGAGTACCCGTCGTCAAAACTGGCAAACGAGATCTATCTGGATTTCAAATTGCTGGCACTGCGCAAGATCGGGAAGATGGATTATGCGGAGTACCAGAAGCTTGGGACAGGCAGGCTGGTGCAGCAGATCGAGAACGGTGCCGATGCGGGAAAAGGTGTTCTGTATGATTTTTGGTTCTGCGTTGTCAGAAGCCTGTTTCCAACGATCCTGTTCAGTCTGTATTTTATCTGGAAGATCGATCAGAATATCACGTTTTTTCTCATGACAGGATATGTCGTTGTTTTTATCGTGACCAATCTGCTGCTCAAAGGGCTGTACCAGATCAAGGAAAAGATCCTGACCAACGAGGAGGAACTGAATCATTTTCTCGTGCGCGGTTTTATGGAAATGCTGGTTTTCCGCATGAAACATCAGTTTCCGAACGAGATCAGAAAAGCGTCCCAGGCCAGGCGCGTCATTGTGTCGTCCAAAGTAAAGATGACGATGATCCATGAGGCGTTTTTCACGATCTTTGCATTGCTGGTCGCCTGTCTGGATATCGGGATCCTGACTTATGCGTGGCACAACAGCCGCCTGTCCGTCGGCTCTGTTGTCGCACTGATCACGCTGATCGATAATGCGTACACGCCGATCGCCATATTCAACGTGATCTATGTTCAGTACAAGCTGAACAGGACGGCGTGGCTGCGGTTTGCGGGGGTGCTGGATCTGAAGGAGGATCAGCAGCTTGGGGAGGGTGTGCCATTTGATACGCTCTCGAATGGGATCCGCGTGGAGCAGGTATCGTTCTTCTATGAACACGGGCAGCCGGAGGAAGATCGTCTGCCGGCGCTGCCGGAGGCTCAGAGCATATCAAAGCCTGGCAGCAGCGGCTGTGACGACGGAGCGCAGGAGGCTTTGCAACAGGGCACGTCAAAAGTGTTGGATGCTGTCAGCCTGACGATCCAAAAAGGCGAAAAGGTCGCATTCGTCGGGGAGTCCGGTTCCGGGAAATCGACACTGGCAAAGCTTCTGATCGGCCTGCTGAAATACGAGGAGGGCGACATTTATTTTGACGATGAGCCGCTCAGGAACATCGCACTGGAGTCCCTGTACGAGAAAGTGTCGTATTCGTCGCAGGACGCGCCTGTGTTTGACGGCACGGTCAGGGAAAACCTGGTATTTGACAGCGCGGTTTCGGAGGCAGACTTGTATGCAGCTCTTGAAGGGGCGCAACTGCTGCCGCTGGTCACCTCGCTGGACAGCGGGCTGGACACGAGGATCGGTGAAAGAGGAACCTTGTTGTCGGGCGGCGAAAAGCAGCGGCTGGCATTGGCGAGACTGTGGTTTGGCGATCCCAAGATCGTTGTGCTGGACGAGGCGACATCGGCGCTTGATAATGTGACAGAGGGCATTGTCATGAAAAATATCCTGGCGCGGGTGAGTACTGCCACGGTGATCGCGATCGTCCACCGCCTGAACTTTGTCAATGAATTTGACCGGATCTTCGTCTTTCGGGACGGCAGGATCGTCGAGAACGGATCCTTTGCGGAATTGATGGCGGCAAACGGGTATTTTGCGGAATTGTACAGGAGTAAGGAATTGTTAAGTGATCAATGATGAGGGTAAAATGATCTTGAAAGATATTTTTGAACAGGTGGAAAAGAATATAGACAGTCTTGTCGCAAAACAGGTGGACTGGGCTGCGGGTGCTTCCAGAGAGGAGTTTCAGGCTGCGAGGGCAGGGAAACTGAAACTGCATTTTTTTGACAGGGAAGTTCCCGATGAGTGGCTGTCGGACATCAAAGGCAAAAAGGTGCTCTGTCTGGCAGGGGCAGGCGGTCTGCAGGCGCCGCTGCTCGCATGTGCAGGCGCGAAAGTCACGGTCATCGACCTTTCGGATAAGATGCTGGATCAGGATCGGGCAGTCGCAGAAAGGGAAAATCTGCAGATGGAGATCGTGAAAGGGAATATGTGCGATCTGTCAATGTTTGGTGAAGGCACGTTTGATTATATCATCAATCCGCCTTCGTTAATGTATGTGCCGGAACCGGGCGCTGTGTTTCGGGAATGTTATCGTGTACTCAGCAAAGGGGGCGTCTTTATTATGATGGCGCCCAATCCGATCAATTACGTGTGCGATCATATCGATGATGCAGACGGCGGATACTACAAGGCAGTACATAGAATGCCCTTTTGCTCGACGGATCATGATGACTCGGACTGGATCGAGTATGGGAACACAATGGAGACATATTTAGGAGGTCTGATCGATTGCGGTTTCCTGATCAACGGATACATGGAATGCCAGATGGAAGACATCACAGAACTGTATTTTATGACGAGGGCAGTAAAGAATTGATCAGTGAAATCTTGGATCAGTTGGTCAAAACCGCAATCCATATCAACAGTTCTGCCGCAGATATGGTATACTGTTTGTGAGGAGTTTGATCATGAAATATGCAGAATCACTTGAAAGGGTTTTAGAATACATCGAGGACAACCTGTATGAAGACATTGATCTGGATCATCTGGCTTCTGCCGCAGGTTATTCCAAATATCATTTTCTGCGGTTATTTAAGGAATCATTGGACATGACGCCGCTGGAATATGTTCGCAGGAGGCGGATCACGGAAAGCGCCCGCGATCTTGCGGATAGCGATGAATTTATTTCCCAGATCGGGTTTAAGCACGGGTTTAATTCCAAAGAGAATTTTACAAGGGCATTTCAGTCAGAACATCATATACGTCCGTCGGACTACAGAATGGCTGACAACAGTCTGAAACTGCTTCACAGGAATAAAGCGCACAAAGATATGACCGCACTGATTCCAAGGATCGTGACATTAGAGCCGTTTTGCGCAACCGTGTATAAAAGTGATGAGGAGGATCCGCCCCTGTCTTGGAACAAATATAACTGCGGGGGATTCTCCAGAAAATTATCCGGCGGGGAGGCGCAGACTGATTATGGCTTTTCCGTGTGGGATTTTGAGAGAAATCGGCTCGACTATTACATAGGCATCCTGACAGAGCATGCCATGGGAGATTTGTCAGGAACGGTGCAGCTACGTGTGGACGGCGGTTTGTATGCGGTCTTTGATACGCCCGGGGCGGATAAGTATACATTTGTCAATACGATACGCAGTACATGGGATCATATCATGGGCGCATGGCTGCAGGAGTGGATTCCGCAGAGTGCGTATACATATCCCGGCGACTGTGATTTTGAGACATACAGGGAAGACAGCAGGGAATATTCGGAACAGATATTTATTCATATTAAGGAACTGCAAACAAATAACTCATCAATTTGACTTGTCTAAATGTTCCGCTGCGCAGTTCCTAAGAATAAATGATAAATTAAAAAGGAGAAAAATGATGGCAGAAATTACAAAAGTGTTCAAAGAGGAAGTCCCTGCAATGAGATTTATCGGAAAGAGATATCACGATTACGGCGGCTGGGGCGAGTGGTTTGCAAACGGCTGGTTTGACACCATTGAGAACAGCATGGGCGGAACGGATCAGATCTTAGCGGTCTGGGAAAACGGCGGAGCATACGTTGGACTCGAGCGCCGTAAGAACGGTGAACTGCTGGAGTACTGGATTGGAATGTTCACGCCCGGGAATACAGAGGTTCCAGAAGGGTTTGAGCAGATCGACCTTTCGAAGTCAAGTCTGGGAACCTGCTGGATCTACGGCAGGGAGGACGAAGTGCACGGTGCCGTGGGAAATTGCTGGGAAGCTGTCCGCAATGCAGGCATGGAGATCGCTGCCGATGACGATGGCGCTGTGATGTCTTTTGAGAATTGTCTGTGTCCCCGCTTTACAACGCCTGATGAAAAGGGAAATGTCATTTTGGATTACTGCTATTTTGTGAAGTAGCTGATGAGTTAAAAAGGAAACCTTGAAAACCAGGGTTTCCTTTTTTGCAACTTTTGCAATTGAATCAGTGGCATATGAAAAATCATTGTGGTAAAATAAGGGTTGCAGAAAGCATAGGCGGAAAGAAAAAATGGCACGGCCAATTAAAAAAGATATGGGAATATTATTGAAGAGGAGTGAAACAATGATCATTTTGATAACAGGCGCATCGCATACGGGCAAGACCGTTCTTGCCCAGAAGTTACTTGAACGGTACAAATATCCCTATCTGTCGATCGACCATCTGAAAATGGGGCTGATCCGCAGCGGAAATACATCTCTTACGCCCATGAGCGGAAGCGACGATCTGACAGCGTATCTGTGGCCGATCGTCCGCGAGATGATTAAGACAGCCATAGAGAACAGTCAAAACCTGATTGTGGAGGGGTGCTATATTCCGTTTGACTGGAAAAAGGATTTTGAGAGCGAATACATGGATCATATCAGATATTGCTGTCTTGTGCTGAGCGGGCACTATATCAAACGTCATTTTGATGACATCAAAAAATATGCGAGTGTCCTCGAAGAACGCCTGGACGATGAGCACTGCACCATGGAAACTGTATCGGAGGATAACGCGCAAGTATTGGAACTGGCGCGGAAGGACCATGCGGACTATATTCTGATCGATGATGAGTATGAGAAATCCATTGATCAGGTAGTCGAGTCCTTCGGTGGACTCTAAGGATCTGTAAAGACTTGATCTGTCTGGAAAGGAGCGTATTATGATCTTAATGGACTGCAAGGGAAATGAACTGGTGGAGATTCTCGACATTGATGAGCACAGCGCGATGGGACAGTATGCCCCTGTTACGCACTGTCTGGCGGTCGTGATGGCAGGTGACGACTATCTACTGGGGTGGAACCGCTGGCGGAAAGAGTGGGAGACTTTCGGCGGTTGTATGGAGCAGGGTGAGACCATGCGCGAATGCATTGCGCGCGAGTGCCTTGAGGAGATTGGACTCTCGGATCTGCCGATCGAGTACATAGGACTGATGCATCTGAAACTGATGCCGGATCATTTTTCGGCAGAGTGCCGCGAGGAATACGGCGGTCTGTATGGGGTCAGACTACAGCCGGAGGATCTGCAGCGGGTCGAGCAGTACCGGCAGGACAGGGAAGAGATCGAAAAGACAGCATTGCTAAAGGATATTTCTGCGGACGAGAGGTTTGCAGAGATCGATAGAGTGCTGTTAAACTATTATAAGTAATAATGTTCCTTAGAAAGGATGAGAATGAACATGCATATCGTGATCGTGGAGGACGAGGCGGCGATCAGGCAGGAGCTGAAGCTCCTGCTGGAAAATGCGCTCTACAAAGTCACGGCGCTTGGCGAATTTCAGGACACAGCGGCTGCAGCGCTGGCGGCAGAGCCGGATCTGATCCTGCTGGATATCCGGCTGCCGGGGGAATCGGGCTTTGACGTCTGCACGAAGATACGCGCGGTGTCGGAAGTGCCTGTGATCTTTCTGACCAGCCAGACGGATTCCGCGGACGAACTCAACGGAATGTTAAGGGGCGGGGATGACTATGTCACAAAACCGTTTTACCCGCCGGTCCTGCTGGCGCGCATCACGGCAGTGCTGAAACGGACAAAAAGGGCAGCAGGGCAGGAGAAGGAGCTGGACAGGCTCGCGTACCGCGGTGTGGAGCTCGACGTCGCACGCGGCAGTATCCGCTGCCAGGATCGTCAGGCGGAACTGACAAAAAATGAGTTTAAGATCCTCTATTATCTGTTCCAGAATACAGGCAGGATCATACCGCGCATCGAGCTGATCGAGTATCTGTGGGACAATCAGGTCTTTATCGACGACAACACGCTGAGCGTCAATATGACGCGCATCAGGGCAAAGCTCGAGCAGCTCGGCGTGCACGACCTGGTGGAGACGAAGCGCGGAATGGGGTATCGCCTATGAATGTCATATCGTTTCTGAAAGACAGGATCATGCTGTATGTCCTCCATCTGGTCTGCATGATGGCGCTCGGTGGGTTTCTGCTGGCGACAGGTTATCACAGAGACGCCTGTCTGCTGATCTGGATCTGCTGGCTTTTGATCCTTCTGGTGTGGACCGTTTATGAATACCGCAAAAGAAAGCAGTATTTTTCCAGAATGGAAGCGGTGCTGGCGCTGATCGACCAGCGCTGGCTGCTGGGAGAGTTAATGCCCTTTTCGGAGCGGCTCGAGGACCGGCTGTACCGGGAAATGATACGCAGGTCCAACGGTGCGGTCATCGAGAGGATCCACGCGGCGGAGGAGACAAGGGACGCCTACCGCGAATACATAGAAAGCTGGGTACATGAGATCAAGGCGCCGATCACCAGCGTCGCACTGATGTGCGAGAACCACAGGAGTGAGGTCACGAGAAATATCAGCGCTGAGAACAGTAAGATCGAGAATTATGTGGATATGGCGCTCTACTACGCGCGCTCTGACGAGGTTTATAAGGATTATCTGATCCAGGAGACGGATCTGGGGGCAGTGGCGGCGGAAGTGGTCGGGCGCAGCAAATACTATTTTATACAAAATGCTGTGCAGGTGGAAATCGACTGCAAAGATGCGGTCTGTACGGACAGGAAATGGATCGCGTTCATCTTAAACCAGATCCTGCAGAACAGCCTGAAATACAGGCGGGAGACCGGCGCATGGATACGCATATACACGGAACGCATATGCATAGAAAAGAAAACGCGGGGCGTCCGCCTCGTGATCGAGGACAACGGGATCGGGATCCGTGCGGAGGAACTCCCGCGCATCTTTGACAAGAATTTCACAGGGACAAACGGCAGAAGCCATAGGCGCTCTACAGGAATGGGACTGTACCTGTGCGGGAAGCTCTGTGCAAAGCTCGGGATCGGGATCCGCGCGGAGTCAGAGGAGCATGCCGGCACGAAGGTGATGCTGGAATTTCCGGTCAGCACATATCTCTTACCAGAAATGAATTGATGTTTATTTAAACGGATAGAATGCAGGCTTCCTCGTAATCAGACATCAGGCAAAGTAAAATGTGTGTATCCAAAAGTAACTTCATTTGATCACCCCAAACATTCTGGCGATTTCATCGTTGTCTTCATCAATGTCATATCCATCAGCACAGAACTTTTCATGTTTATATAATCCGAGAGGTCTGACAGAACTGCTATTTTGTATGAGGGGATTTTCGTCCACTGCTGGTTTCATGAAACGGTTTATCATTTCTAACAGGAAAGAAAGGTTCTCATCTGACAAGCCTTCTAATGATTCTGCGACCTGAATTTGTAATGCGGACATAGGATTGCCTCCTTATAAAATAATAGGTAATTCTGCAAGTATAGTGAATTTCATTATATGCTGAGATTGGAAATCCATACTTTATTTTAGCATAACATAGTCTATATGATATTTCTACTGCATTTTTGTCTTATCTTTCAAAATTGTAAGCTTACCGCAAGCAACATCGATACCATTTCAGGGTTGATTCTGATAGAATAAATAAAACGGGATCGATCCTATGATCAAAGACGGAGGTTGAGATGAAGGCATATATCAATGTGTGTGATGTGGAGAAATATTATGGCGGCGATGCGGGTGTGACAAAGGCGGTCGACCGCGTGAGCTTCCAGGTGGCGGAGGGCGAGTTTGTCGGTGTGATGGGGGCTTCCGGCTCCGGGAAGACCACGCTGCTCAACATGCTCTCCACGATCGACAGCGTGACAGCGGGTCACATTTACTATGGGGACACGGATATCACCGAGCTAAAGCCGGACGGGCTTGCGAAGTTCCGCAAGCAGAATCTGGGATTTGTGTTTCAGGAATACAATCTGCTCGACACACTGACGATCGGGGAAAATATCGTGCTCGCGATGACGCTGCAGAACAAGAGCAGGAAGGTGATCAAAAAGGACAGCGAGGAGATGATGCGGCTGCTCGGCATCTGGGAGATCCGCGATAAGTTTCCCTATCAGGTCTCGGGCGGTCAGAAGCAGCGATGCGCCTGCGCGCGGGCGCTCATCAACCGCCCGAAGCTCCTGCTGGCAGACGAGCCGACCGGGGCGCTGGATTCCAGGGCGGCAGAAACGCTGCTGGAGACTTTTCAAAAGCTGAATGAGACCAGGCGGGCGACGATCTTCATGGTGACGCACGATGCTTTCTCGGCAAGCTACTGCAGCAGGATCTTATTTTTAAAGGACGGTCGGATCTTTCATGAGCTGATCCGCGGGCGGAAGGACAGGCGTGAATTTCTGAACAATATTCTGGACGTGCTGTCCATGACGGGGAGTATGACGCACACTGCCACAGGGACGGGGGAAGGTTTTTCTGCAGCAGTGCGGGATCAAAGGACAGGAGGTGACGGCGATGTTCGCTAAACTGGCTCTGCGGAATGTGCGGCGTTCGGCAAAGGATTATCTGGTATATTTTGTCACGATGACGGTCGTGGTGGCGCTGATGTTTGCCTTCAACAGCCTTCTGTTTTCGCGGGATATTCAGGAGATGCTCGATGAGGCGGATATCATGACGGTCATGCTGGGGCTGGCGACCTTTTTCATCGTGATCATCGTCGCCTGGCTGATCAATTATATGCTGCGGTTCATCATGGAAAAGCGCAGCAGGGAGTTTGGGATCTATCTGCTCCTGGGTATGGGGAAGAGGCAGATCGCACAGTTGTATATGCGCGAGAATATGCTGCTCGGCGCGGCGGCTTTTCTCGTGGGACTTATGTTTGGAATGCTGGTGCAGCAGATCCTGATGGCGGTGCTCTACAGTATGATCTTGATGGAGTACAGGCTCGATATCGAGCTGGACGGGCGGTGCATCGCCATGACGGCGCTCTGCTATGCGGGCTGTTATCTTCTGGCGCTTCTGCGGTGCAGGCGGAAGCTGAAAAAAATGAATATCCATGGTCTGATGAACGCGGAGAGACAGAATGAGGAGATCCGGGAATCCCGCGAGGGTTTCAAAAAGTGGTTTCTGCCGCTTTCCGCAGGATTCCTGATCCTTTTCGGGGTGTGGCTGTTTTGCTGGAAAGAGTGGGATACGGGCGTGATCGTGGCATTTCTGGTGGGGCTGATCCTGGTGATCTATCTGTTTTATACGGGACTTTCCGCGTGGGTGATCTGTTATGTGCGCCGTGAGGGAAGGGCAGTCTACAGAGGTCAGAATCTGTTTTTGCTCCGGCAGTTCGCCTCCAAGATCAAGACGATGCGGTTTACGATGGGGACGCTGACGGCGCTGTTTGTCGTGGCGTTTCTGGGGTGCTCGATCGCGATGATGTTCAATTTTTATCAGGATCATATGCTTGCGGAGAAGATGCCGTTTGACATACAGCTCCGCAGCAGTTATGTTGAAAATGATTTTGCGGCGGAGCTTGCGGTCATAGAGAAAAATGTGCCGGTTGAGGAGGTGTACGCGTACCGGATCTACACGAATGGAACAGACCAGATGAATGTTTATCTGTACACGCATCTGAGAGCGTTTGGCGATGAATACAGAAACAGGGACGGCAGCCCTGATATGGAAGCGATCGCGCACTACCACAATAATATATACTGCACGTACGATACGTATATGGGGCTGACGGATTATAACCATCTGCGGGAAATGCTCGGATATGGGACGGTATCCATGGCGGAGCATGAGTATGTCATTCACATGAAGGACAGGGTATTTCGGGAAACGGGAGACTTCTCCGACCAGATTTTTATAGAAGGCAGCAGCGGAAAGCTTGTGTGTGCGGGGTATTACACAGAACCGTTTTCGCAGGACGGGCAGAATGGCGGGGATTATGTGATCGTGGTGTCCGATGCCGAGATCGCGAAGATGCGGCCCTATTATGCGGAGCTGGCAGTGGACATCGCGGGGGAGGCGCCGGATCGTCTGAAAAACAGGATCGATGCGGTGTCAGAGACTTCCAGGAAATCGATGGCGCTCGATTTTGACCACTCGCGGACGCTTGATATCGGAGGGAATACCTGCATCGGATCGGACATGATCATGGTGTGGGGGTCGGACAATCTCGTCCGCGATAATCTGGTGAAAGAGATGAAGTGCATGCTGCTGCCGCTGATCTTTCCGCTGATCTACATCGGCATGGTCTTTCTGTGCGTCGCGCTGACCGTGCTGTCCGTACAGCAGCTCAGCGATTCCGCAAAGTACAGATTCCGCTACAGGGTGCTGAAACAGATCGGCATGGGGACGCGGGAGGTGGCAGGGCTTATAGGACGGCAGCTCGTGTTATTTTATCTGTGTCCTGCGCTGCTTGCAGTCGTGATCAGCGGGATCATCGCGGGGTATGTGGGCGGAAACTTTAATTTTTATTCGGGTGTGAAAACGCCGTCGTGGTTCTATTTCGGGATCTCGTTTCTGCTGTTTTTCGGGGTGTACTGTATCTATTTCGTGGTGACGTATGTCGGGTTTCTGCGGAATGTGGAGTCTGAACAGTTTTAAGGATCATTTTATGAACCGCGCCGCCGCCTGCTCCTGTCGCGCCATGCGTTGACAGGAGCATAGTGTATGACAACTTTGCACAAATTTTTTTACCTGCCTATCCAACAAATTATAGTAATGCCTGTTTCAACAATAAGGCGGATAACATGATGATGAATATGAATATTATTTTGCTTGAAACCATTCATGAATGTACCGGCAGAAATACTTAACATTCCAATGATCATGATCATTATAAAATTTTTGGACCATATCATGTTTGAAAACGTATATAAAAAGACGACTTTATGTCTTCTTTGGAAAACACTAAAATGCCGATTGCGATTAAAGATAGTATTACGATGACATTTGATACAATAAATCCCAACTTGAGTACGATGCGTATTTTCTTACTAATACGCATAATCTTTTCCTGGCTTGGTTTCATTTCCATTACCTCCTTTAGCCACCGATTTCAACAGTGATACCGCGTCATTCCTAGAGAAGATAAAAAAGAAACGGCGGATTTGATATTTCAAAACCGCCGATAGATTAGATATTGCGTAAAAAGGCATACAAAAACATCTGCTCCTCTAACGGTTTTTTATGTACAGTTCAAAAAAACTTTCCCCTAAAGATACCTACTTCTTTAGTTGATAGAAGTCATAAAATGCAGCGTGTTTAGTAATAAGTTCTTCAAATGTGCCATGTTCAATTATTTTGCCGTCTGCCATAAATACAATTTCGTCATAGAGTGTAAGAATATCGCTGCTCATATTATGAGTGACAGTAAGTAGCGTTAAATCAGATATTGCCAATAGCCTGCTTTCAATATCATATGCAGTTTGCATATCAATAGCAGACGTACCCTCGTCTAAAATCAACAGTGGCTTCTTACGAATTAAAGCTCTTGCTACGGCAATTCTTTGTTTCTGTCCGCCGGAAAGGTTATCTCCATTTTCTCCAACGTGATATTTAAGTCCGTTTGGTACTTGCTCAATAAACTGTGATAAACCACTATCAGACAATACGGATTGCAATTCTTCTTTACTGAAATCTTCGTGTAGGCAAATATTGTCTAAAATGCTCTCATCAAACATATAAACATTCTGATGAATGACCGACGATAGCGCAGTTATTTTATCAATATCCAAAACGGAAAGACTGTCTGCGTCATATAGTACATCACCTTTGAAGTTAGAGTAATATCCGGCAATCAGCTTAATAAATGTAGACTTTCCACACCCACTCTTACCGACAAAAGCATATTTTTTCCCTTTATCAATGGATAGTGAAATACCGTTTATGACTTCGTTTTCCTTATCATAGGAAAAATGCAAATCATCTACATAAATCATTTTTTTGAAAGAGGGTGATTTTTTTGTATTTGTGTTCTGTTCCTTGTAATCTGAAAGGTTATTTAGCTTCTGTGTAATTGGTTTTATACTCTTGATTTTGGGAATATTGCTAAAAATAATCAATAATGGATTTGCAAGGTTACTGCTTACCTGTACCATGCCTAACAAGGCTCCTGCACTGATACGACCAATGATAATGAAATATGCAGAAAGAAAAACAACAACCACTTGAACAAGAAGCGCAAGCACCATAGAAACCGCTTCATTTGCCGCAATCGCCTTGTCAACAGAATATTTTGCTTTTATAGTGTCCTCGTTACTTATTTCAAATCGTGAGAGGACATATTTTTTCATTTGATAAGACTTGATAACCTCAAAACCGGATAACAGGTCTTTTACATGGTTTGTAAAATCGGATAGCATATCAGAATATTTATCCTGTCGTTTGGAGAGTAGTCCTCCGAATAGACTGGGTACAACAAGCATGATAGCGATTGCGATAATCACGCAGACTGTAACGATAATGTCAAAGTAAATCATTACAGCAAGGGAAGCTATAAAAATAATCGTATACTGGATAACTTGCAACAGGGGAAGTAAATAGTTATCTTCAATCATTTTTACATCATTCGTAATTGCAGATAAATAATCAGCAGTATTATTTTTAGAGTAGTCCTCAATCGTGTGCCGTTCAATTCCTATAAAGGTTTTAGAACGGACAGCTTTCATAATTTTACAGACAAATTTTTTGCTAAACAAAGATTGTAGGTACATGAATACTCCCATAAGTGCAAAGTAGGCTAAAGAAAAGAGTAGTATTCTGATAAAGCCGTCCATATCGCCCATATCTACAATATCCATAACTTGTTGCAATAAGATAGCAATAAATACATAAGATAGGGAACTGATTGCAGTAAATAGTACAGTAAGGAAAAGCAAAAATTTGTATTGTTTTAAGTATCGTATCATATAGCGGTGTCCTCCTATTTTCTGTTAAAAAGTAAATCGCAGACAAGTCCTACTGCCCCTAAACCAAACAGGCAGGTGGCGGCTGATTTATAGCCTTTTTCGGATAAATGTGCAGCCCCTATCATCAGTCCGATTTCTGCCGTAGCAGATATAGACTTAGATACAATGCGGAATGACCGCTTTTTCCATGCTTCATTTGCGACAACTTCAATTTTGTTTGCAGCATTTTCGATTTTTTGGTCTAATTTTGACATAGTATTCTCCTTTCATACATTAAGACGGTATGTATATGCTAAAAAATAATACCTTACGGATGAATGTATAGTTTGAAAATAAAACTGCCTTTTGCAAGGCAATTTTATCTATTCGCCTACGTTTAAGTGTTCAAAGTAATTCTGTGCCATACCGAAAATTTCATCATCAATAATCGGCAAGTTCATACTATCTAACAAATATTTGATAAATGCAAACTTTGAAAGCAGTTCTTCCGGGGTTGCAGGATAGACAGAGGGAATTAACCAAAAATTTGTAAGTAATGGCAAAAGTTCAGATAGTTCTTTTGCATACTCGGTTTGGATAGAGCCGTCCGCTATTCCCTCTTGAATAAGCTGCAACCAAAGAGGGGCAATCAATTTACTGTTTGTATCAGCCAGTTCAGCCAACAAGCGGGGATTTTTCAAAAGAGGAATACTCTGTTTTCCAAGTTCAGTCCTATCATTATCTGCATGGTTTAACTTAATGACTTCACGCATTTTTTCTAAACCATTTAGGTTCTTCTGATTTTGTACGGTAATAAATGGATTGTTGTCAAAAAAGAGTTTCTCCCCTAATGCGTCAATAATTTCTTCTTTCGATTTGAAATGATGATAAATTGCTCCTTTCGTCAATCCCCCAAGTTCATTTACAATATCTTGAATAGTTGTATTGTCGTACCCCTTTTCCATGAATAACCGCTGTGACACTTCTAATATCCTCTCAACGGTTATTTCAGGATATTTATTACGCGCCATGTATCTACCACCTTCCATTTCATTCGTTTGGTATGTATTATATTCTTTTTGTGTCTGCTTGTCAAGATACATTCAGACGGTATTTAATTGTAAGGCGGAATAATATGCTTTAAAAATGTAATAGGGTGAATAACTATGGCAAAAAGACCAGTACCGAAATACGACTTTAAGGCTCTTTCGGTTACTTCTATGGTAATATTTCCTTTTTGGATAACCGCTGCGGCTGGCGCAGGGAACCGCTCCTGACAGATGTCCCAAACGTCGTGATCAGAAACAGAAATATGGCATCAGTTTATTTATAAAAATCTATGGGGTATATTTGCGCCTACCAATATGTTATAATATAGCGATCGCAGTCAAAACCCAAAGTGTTTCAACGCTTGGGCTGATACAGATGGAACGGAGGAGATAAATCTATGGACTACAGCAGGAAAATAGCAGAGCGTTTGTGGAACATGCCGGATAAGGGGGAGCTTGAGAGCTGCCGGGAGGAAACCTTTATTGATGACATCATACAGAAGAGCCACATTGAAAAGGAACTGCTCGCGCATCTGGGCGGGATCAGAACTGTGTTTGACGGCGGTGCAGGGTGCGGGCGTTTTTCTATCCTTTTGGCAAAACAGGGCTGTGAAGTCACACATTATGACATATCGCAGCCAATGATCGATAAGGCGAAGGAACTGGCGGAGAAAGAGGGCGTTCTCGACAGGATCACTTTTGTGAAGGGCGCATTGGAGGATCTTGGAGACTTCAAAGACCGATCCTTTGATCTGGTGATCTCCTTTGACGCGCCGGTTTCATATACGTATCCCAATCAGGAACAGGTCATCAGTGAGCTTGTGCGCATATGCCGCAAACGGATCATGGTCAGCGTGTCAAGCCGCCTGGGATATCTGCCGTATCTGGCAAACCCGATACAAAAAAATCAGTTTATATTAGACGAAAACTGCGGCGACCCATTTGTCAGATGGTGTGTCGACAACAGGGAAAATGCACTTGGAGCGTTTCGTTTTGACAAGAATGCTGTCACGAAGCTGTGGAATGAAGGGCTGATGGGCGGCGAAGATGAGATTGCCGAGTACGAGAGGGGAGGCACGCCGTGGTGCATCACCTATACATTTATGCCGGACGAACTGCATGCCCTGCTGGAGCGTCACGGCGTCAGAAACATTCAGATGGCAGGACCCGGCGCGTATGCCAGAACGCTGCCGCGTGAGATCCTTGTAAAGATCATGAATGATCCCGGGCAGCGCGCTGATTTTCTGGCGTTCTGCCACCGCTATGATTCAAATCCGTTCGTGTGCGGCATGGGGAAGGACAACCTGTTTGCGCAGGGCGAGATATAGCGTGCTTTAAACATGCTATAAGAAAAGGAGCTGTGTGATCAAAACTTTCATTTTGAATAATATTCTCAATCTGCGGAAAAATATGGATAAAAGGATTTATATAAAAGGATTCAAAACGAAAGGACTGTAACGATTGAGATCACTCTGGAATGAAACTGTCAGCCGCCACGTCTTTCCAACGCTGGAAAGCGATATCAGGACAGAGGTCCTGATCATCGGAGGAGGCATTGCGGGTATCCTGACCGCTTATTTTCTGCAGCAGAACGGTGTGCCCTATATCCTTGCCGAAAAGGACAGGATCTGCGGCGGGACAACGGGAAACACGACTGCAAAGATCACGTACCAGCATGGACTGACCTATCATAAGATCCTGCGCGGGAGCGGTTTGGAAAAAGCCCGGATGTACCTGCAGGCAAACTGCGCGGCATTTGAGAAATACGCAGCGCTCTGCCAAGAGATCGACTGCGGATACGAGACAAAAAATAATTATGTGTATGTTACCGATGACCGTCAGAAGCTTGATGATGAACTCAATGCGCTCTCACAGATCGGTTATGACGCTGTGTTTGTAAAAGATTTACCCCTGCCTGTGGACACTGCGGGAGCAGTCTGCTTTGAGGACCAGGCACAGTTCCACCCGCTCAGATTCCTATATGCGATCGCAAAGGATCTGAATATCTATGAGCACACTTTTGTGCGGGAGATGGACGGTACGGCTGCTGTAACGGATCGCGGACAGATCCGTGCGGACAAAGTCATCGTCACGACGCATTTTCCGATGCTCAACAAACACGGAAGCTATTTCTTGAAGCTGTATCAGCACCGTTCTTATGTGATCGCGCTGGAAAATGCACAGAACGTTAGCGGAATGTACGTTGACGATTCTAAGACAGGCTTTTCCTTCCGAAATTACAATAACCTGCTGCTTCTGGGCGGCGGCGGGCACCGCACTGGAAAAAGCGGCGGAAACTGGAACGAGCTCAGGCGTTTTGCGGGGGAAGCATATCCTGACGCTGTCGAACGGTATTGCTGGGCGGCGCAGGACTGCATGAGCCTGGACCATATCCCATATATCGGAAACTATTCCAGGAACACGCCGGATCTGTATGTCGCGAGCGGCTTTCATAAATGGGGAATGACAGGTGCGATGCTGGCGGCGATGATGCTCAGCGACCGGATCTGCGGCAGGCATAACGATTTTGCGGAGGCGTTTGATCCGTCGAGAAGTATCCTCAGAACGCAGCTCTTCGTTAATGGTCTTGAATCGGTCAGGAATCTGGCAACGCCTTCAAAAAAGCGCTGCCCCCATCTTGGCTGTGCGCTGAAATGGAATCCTGACGAGCACTCGTGGGACTGCGCCTGCCATGGCTCGCGCTTTGACGAAAGCGGAAAAGTGCTCGACAATCCCGCCAATGGTGATCTGAAGAGTTAGAAAGTTCAATCAGGCTTTTGGTAAAATCTCCAAAAGCCTATTATATGATCGGGGCAAGAAGTTGTCTTATTTCGAAAGCGCATTCCTGTGTATATCGCATTGCATGAAGGCGGACATGCCCTGGTCGCTGTATGCTGCGGCGCCCGCATCACAAAATTCAGCGTTTTCGGCGCGTATACGGCTTATGAGGGCGGCACGTTTACTGCAGTGACATTATCGCTCACGAATATTGCGGGGATGCTGCTGCCTGTTGTGGCGGCAGTCGTATATATGCTGACTTACATGTCACGAAGTTTATCCACAACTCGGGGATCAGCCCATGGGTGGTGATGCTCGGAGCGGTCGCCATTTTCGGCGGCTGCGTAATTCTTGCATGGAAGAAAAGGATCATTCAAAACTATTGGGAAACAGTCAGGGGGCAGGATATTGGAAATGACAGACAGATATTATAAAAAATATGATGTTGAGGAACAAAAGGCAGAATTGGAATATTTGTGTTCAGGAGACGCGGAGCGGTTCTGCAGGAAAAAAAGACAGATGAAAAAGCATTTGTGCCCGTTCGAAAAAAGGTTTCCAAAGAGGAGTACATAGAACAGTTTCAGCAACTGTTCAGACTGAGAAATGAGTTTGCAGGATCCGCGGGTTTTACAGATTATCTGGCGTACCAGTATGCGCTGCTGGGAATAGACGGGGAACTCCTGGATGGGATATTGGAAACAACGGCAAGGTGTCATACTGCAGATGCAGGAAAAAATACGCTTAGGGAAAAGATCCAAAAATGGAAAAATGCCGAGTGCCTAAAGCAGCAGAATCAAATAGATCTGGCCAAAAAGGTTCTGGAGCATTTTCACCTGCAGGTTCAGTGGGATGCGGTGCAGATCCACCATGAAGGTCTGCCGCAGTTTTTTATCGGAAACTGTATCTCGATCAGTGTGCCGGACGAGTCGCATGTACTGATCAATCTGGTCCCCGGTCTTTCGGGATTTTCCATTTTGATGCATGAGATCGGACACGCCTATTACTATAATCATATCCGGCAGGACGCACCGGAATGGGCGGGGCCCTACAGTGCGGTGATCGAGGAGTTTGTGGCGCTGGTCTTTGAGGATCTGGTATACTCCCCGCAGTTTCTCAGTACCTTTTTGGGCAGTGACGAGGATCTGCTGATGGACAAGCTTGATTATCAGACAGATTATTTGTGCTGCTGTGCATGGTTTGAGCAGAATATTTACAGGAAAGACATGCCGGATCTTGATGCCGAGTGGGAGGCGGCATGTGAGAAGTACGCTGTTTCAAAGGAGATGGAATGGAGAAGCCCGCACTTCTTCGTGAGCTATCCTGGATTTTTTGCGGTGGACGTCATGGCGGGACATTTCGTAAAATTGTTTTATGAACATGTGCGGGACGGGCGGCTGAAGATGGATGATTTTCTGCAAAAACAGATCTGCGAGCCGGGGAGACAGTTGGACTTTGAGCGTGTGATCAGCCAGACATTGACAAATGTGTAACGATCGACAAATCATGCCGTAAAACCTGCAAATTGTTCCTTAAATATTTTGTTTCGACAATCGTCTTCCTATAATGATATCAATGTACGGATCAGAAATAGGAGGGATATCATTTTGTTGAGGACGATTAAAGGAAAACTGACATTCAGTATGATCGGGATCGTGGTGGTGAGTATCCTGCTGACAACGGTAGGGATCATCGCGGTTGCGGGAAAGCGCATGATCCAGGATCAGACACAGGCACTGCAGCTCAGTGCCGATAAGTATGCGGAGGAGATCAACACCTGGATCGGGATTGAGAAAATGGTCGCAGATGGAGCGGCGTCAGGTATCGAGGCGGGGAAAACGATCGATACCGCTGTGGTGCAGTCTGTGGTGGACGCTCACGCATCAGGCAGGGAGGAGCTTCTGAATCTGTATTGCGGGACAAGGGACAGCAGGTTTATCCAGTCGAACAGGGAGGCGGAGATCCCGGACGGTTACGATCCGGTACAGCGCGGGTGGTATCAGCAGGCGGCACAGGAGAGAGCGGTCATTGTGACGGATCCTTACTGGGATGTGCTGACAAACCAGATGTGCGCGACGATCGCGTCACCGATCTATATCGATGGTGAGCTTGCAGGTGTCATCGGCCTGGATGTCACGCTCGGTACTGTGACAGACCTGACAGGCAGCATTGATTATGCGGAGGGCGTATATGGATTCCTGGTGGACAGCAGCGGTCAGTATGTGGCGCACAGGAATAAAAGCTATGAGCCTACAGCGGACAGCGCTGTCATTGCAACAGACATCATGCCGGAGCTGGGGGCATTGATCAAAGGGACAGAACAGGGCGTGGCCAGACTCACGGACTATGACGGCAGTGAGTGTTACTTTGCTGTGGCGGATATCGATGGCAGCAGCTGGAAACTGGGAGTCGTGGTGCCGACGGCAAACGTCACACAGTCTCTTGCCGCCATGATCATGATAGCTGCCGTGATCGCTCTGGTGGTCATCGCGTTTGTGGCAGTGTTCATGGCAGGGCTGATCGGAAAAATGCTCGCGCCGATCCAGATGCTCAAACAGTTTGCGTCGGGAGATTTCTCGGAAGATGTGGTCGTTGAAAAAACGATTCCAAGGGAATACAAAAATGAGACGGAGCAGATCCGGACAGCGACCACAGAGGTGCGCCAGCAGATCCGCGAGATCATACTGAACACGAAGAAGGACGCGGAGAATATCGGCACGATCGCGGAGGGAACCTCCGCGAAGATGACGGCATTAAATCAGGAGATCTCCGGGATTTCCGAGCTGGTCATCAGGGTGATGGTGCAGACGCTGCAGGCGCGCGGACTGACAGACAGCATCAGAAATAACAGCCAGGAATTGGGGGAGGCGATCGGGAAGGTCGCCCAAAAAGCCGGCGAGGCAGTCGGGCAGTCCGGCAGTATCATGGAGCGTGCCCACAAACGGCATGAGGCCTCCATGAAGTCTGCCAAGGAGGCTGTGGCACTGTATCAGGAGACGCGGGACGATCTTGAAAGGGCGATCGCAGACAGCAAAAGGGTGCAGGAGATCGACACCCTGACAGAAGAGATCCTCTCGATCAGCTCACAGACCAATCTTCTGGCATTGAATGCTTCCATAGAGGCGGCGCGGGCCGGTGAGGCCGGAAAAGGATTTTCTGTTGTGGCGGAGGAGATCAGGGAGCTTGCCGATCACTCAAGACTGGCGGTCGACCAGATCCGCAAAGTGACAGAGAGCGTGGTGAAAAACGTGGATTTCCTTTCCAGGAATTCCGAGAGGCTGCTGACTTTTATGAACGGAAAAGTGATGGAGGATTATCAGGAAATGACTGCGCTGGCTCAGATGTATCAGCAGGACGCAGCATTTTACAATGATATCTCCAATGACCTGGGAGCATCGTCCGAGGCGATGAGTGCCAGTATGGCCGATATCGATGCGTCGATCACAGAGATCACGGGACTCATCAGTGAGATAGCGGAGTTTATGGAGAAGGTTGAGCAGTCCGCGGAAGACTCTGACAAAAATTCCGCGGCTGTCATGGAGCAGATGGAAGAACTGTTCCGCCTGAGTGCGCTGTTGAATCAGACGGTAGCATCTTTCAGGGTGTGAATGCAGCAGGCAGGGGGAGAAGATCACTCCCCTGCCCGTTTCACGGGGATCCACACCTCGTACTGTGCGTTCTGCGGATCCGGATTCAGATAGACTTCGATGTCCGGTGCATTGGCGTACTCATATCCGGATGCCGGAAGCCACTCTGTCACGATGCGCTGCTCCAGCTCCTGTACGGACTGGTTCGTGCCGCTGCCCGGAAAGACCGCCCATGTGGACGCGGGCACGGTATATTCGTCAAACCCGCTGTTTTCCTTTGTGCTTGCGACGGCGATAAAGTATTTCCAGTCTTCCTCATCGTTGCAGACGCTCACTCCGAGGAGTCCCTTGACCGGCGTGTCCATCATCGCTGCAAGCTTCTGTATGGTGCCGTCCGCGGCGGCGTCCCCCCACATCTTAGGTACGATCATAAAGTTGTTCTCGAGTTCCCTTTGCAGCGGTGCGGATACGCCGACGATGCGGAAGGCTTCTTTTGTTTCGATTCGATAATTCATTTCTTCAACTCCTTTTACTGTGATCTTAAAGGTGATCGGAGGGTAGGTTTTCACAGACACGCCCCCGTTCCTGACAGCGGAGGGCGCGATGCCGTGAATTCCCTGGAAAGCCCTGTTGAATGCTGTCGGGGAGTGATATCCGTACTTTTCCGCGACATCGACGACCCTGGCGTCCCCGCCCTGCAGGTCGACTGCCGCAAGAGACATCTTTCGTCTCCGGATATACTCTGACAATGGTATCCCCGCCATGTAAGTGAACATTCTCTGAAAATGATAGGCAGAGCAGCAGGCGATCCGCCCAAGCTGGTCATAGTCGATCTTATCTGTCAGATGTTCCTCGATGTAATGCATGCTTTCGTTGAGCCGTTCGATCCAATCCATAAAATACCTCCGTGTTTAATACATTCACCAATTATGATTATAAAAGAATCCGCGCCGCGTGTCCTCTCAATTTCTGCACAAAAAAGAGAGACAGTGATGCCCGCTTCTACCTGATCATTGTATCACAGATAGGGATCCGTGGGAAAATAATTTTCCGGGGAACCTTTTTGACACGTTATTCCTCTAATAGGTATAATAAAATCCAAAGAGGAAAGGGGAGGACATGATGGACAAAGAAGCATTTGCCAGTGTGGTGCTTTCTTCCACAGATAGTCTGTACCGCATATCAAAAAGTATACTGAAATACGATGCGGACTGTGAGGACGCAGTGCAGGAGGCGATCGCAACGGGATTTGGCAAATTATATACGCTGAAACAGGAGGCGTATGCAAAGACGTGGCTGACCAGAATTCTGATCCATGAATGTTACAGTCTGCTGAAAAAGCGCGAGAAGAGCACTGCCATACTGACAGAACCGCAGGAGGAATGTGCCGGGCCGGATTATTCTGATCTGTATGAGGCGCTGAGCGCGCTGAAAAAGGAATACCGTCTGACGATCGTGCTGTACTACCTGGAGGGGTATTCCATTGAGGAGATCGCCAGGATCATGCACGTTCCCGCAGGAACTGTCAAAAGCCGTCTGAGCCGTGGCCGCAGGGATCTTCGCAGTATCATGGGAAGAGCGCAATGTGAGAAGGAGGAAGATTATGAGAAAGAGCTATGAAGATTTTGCAGATGAGTTGAGTAGAAGCTTTCCTCAGACACCCGAGCGGTTTCGGCAGGTCGTATCCAGGGAAGTCCGCACCCATATGAAACCTGTCAGACATACAGCCCGAAGAAAAAGGAGGGTATTGCTGCCGCTCGCCGCCTGTCTGATCCTGGCGGGAGGTACGGTTACGGCAGCGCGTCTTCCGGTATTTCAGGACTGGCTGAACGGACTGGGGATCAACGCCGGGCAGGCGGAGCAGTCCATCGTCCACAGTGACGGGACCGGGGGAGCGATCATCATGGAAACCGCCGCAGGTTCAGAAGCGGAAACGGCGGACAGCAGTGTACAGGAAGAGGCTCTCTTCCAGGTGACAGACGCCTATTATGACGGCGCGACCCTGATGTTCTGGGCAAAGCCGCAAAATGAGTATTTTGAACTGGCAGACCATGTCTACATTAACGATATCGACAGCCGCCTTGAATATGTGGCGGAGACAGAGGAGGGCAGCGGCATCTATGAATGCAAGGTTACGGTAGTCGATCCAACACTGCAGAAAACGGACACAGACGTCATCAATGTAAAAGTCCAGGTGTACACGTCGCCGGACAGCAGGTCGGACTTTGCTTTCACGGTGAGATCCGACAAGTTCGGAACCGCTGCACAGGGCAGCGGAAATGTGACCGGTCTGGATTTCGGACAGATCCTCGCTTATCAGATCACTGTCTCGCCGTCAGCCATCAACCTGCATCTGGAGTGGGAAGTGCAGGAGGAAAGTATGATGGAGCTTCTGCGCTGGGGAGATTATATTCTGGAGGACGCGTCCGGCAGAAGGCTCACCAGTGATGAGTGGCTTCGGTCCAACGGCTGTTCTGTCCCGGAGCAGAAAGAGGACGGTTCCATTGCGTTTTCACAGGATCTGGAGATTAAGGGGTTTGACGCGTCCTCCCCGACGATGACGCTCATACCGGTGCGCGTTTCGTGGGACGCGGACGGGAGTAAGATACCGGGTTCGGAGGAAGTGCTCGAGGACTGCGCTGTCACGATCGACCTGACAAGGGAATAGGATCCGGGTTATCGCTTGAAAAAGTTAATGAATCTGATATAATGGGGGCATAGGAGAAATAGTCAATGAGTACATATGATATGGTGATGAGTGGGCAGAGTGATAGTAATATTCGTTTTGCAGATTTTAGAAATTTAATTCTTTCTTATGGATTTCGTGAGCGGATCAAGGGGGATCATTATGTATATAAGCACGATGATATTATAGAAAGAATTGTCATTCAGCCATCAGGAAATAAAGCGAAAGCATATCAAGTAAAGCAGGTTAGAAATTTATTTATCAAATATGGATTATAGGGAGGTTTAATAAATGTCAAAATATTCTATGATAATGTCATGGTCGGAGGATGATCAGGCGTATATTGTATCGGTACCCGAATTGCCTGGTTGTATGGCAGATGGAAAAACACCCGAGGAAGCAGTGAAACAGGCACAGATTGTTATTGATTTGTGGATTGAGACGGCACTGGAAGATGGTGAGGTAATTCCGAAACCACATCTCTTCCAGGCACATGGTACGCAGAGGAATACTGTCAGCAGGAGTTAATGGAATCTTTTCTGCGATATCCGGTCACAACTTTTTCACAGCTCCCACAGGGCACTTTTCATAGCAGTTTCCACAATGCAGACAGTGTTCCTGCTTGATCTCATAGGGTCTGTCGGAAACGATACATCTCTGCGGACAGTTGCTCTGGCATTTGCCGCAGCCGATACAGTCCTGTGAGATATAGTAGCCTTTTTCGGTTATGCCGGCGTTTCCGATCGCATATTTTTCACGAAAGATCGGATTGACGCCGAGATTGAAATATTCGATCTCGGCATTCCGGATACAGAAGACAATGCCGATCTCCCTGGTGCTGCCCGGATAAACATTTGATAGATAAGGCTGTTCTGCAAAGATGGTATCGATCCATTTTCCCTGTTCGTGTTCAGGTATCTTCTCAGCTTTTGCAGAGAGCCTTATCATCTCTTTGTATTTGGTATATCCCAATATCTGTACATTTCCGTCTGACAGCAATTCTTCGCAAAAGGCCTTGCCCCTCGCTGTAAAAAAGTACATGGACTGCTGTTCGTAATGGATCGCACTGATGTTTCTGATCTGTGGCTTTCCATATCGATCCACAGTCGCAAAATTCAGCACGCCGACATACTCCAGCTTTTTTAAACAGGTTTGCGCATCCATCATATATTCCTCCAATCTTAATCAATGATCATAAAACGGTCTTCTTTTCTTGGTTTCACTTGCGGGTAACGCCCGTCACAGTATCCCAGTATCACAAAGCAGCGGGCTGTCTCTGTGTCGGGAATACCCCACTTTTTCAACAATGCTGCGCCGGCAGCGTTGTCAAAGGTTTCCTCCCCTCTGGCAACGATACAGGATGCGATCCCCAGGTGTGCGGCCTCAAGCACCATATTTTCTGCACAGCAGAATGCATCGGGAATACTGTATAAAAAATTCCTGGCGCCAAAAATGATACAGACCGCGGGCGCTCCGTAAAATCCGTTTTTGATCGTCGGATCATCAATATTACTGGGCTGTTTAGCGGATACATAACCTCCTGCAAGGCGGCTCCGGTCAAACCGTGCAAGGTTAAGCCTGCCGATCTGCGCTGTCAATGCTCTGTTATGAACGGCAATGATCCGTGCCCTCTGCCCGCCGCCAGCATTGGGTGCGTACAATCCTGCCCCGATGATCTTTTCCAGATCTTTTCTGTCGATCTGCCGATCCTGGTATTTGCGGATGGACCTGCGTTTTTTCATGAGATCTAAAATATCCATATCACACCTCCGAAGTGTTTTCGATGATCTTCCAGCATTGCGGATCAGGCGCATACATATTTCCGGTGTAGCCATAGGTCACCGCAGGACAGCCCCTGCAGAACCCGCGAAGCTCACACATGCTGCACTTTTCAAACCGATCAAAATCACGATATTTTTCCATGCTGGCACTCATAAAAAGGTCGTACATGGAAGTATCAAATACATTGCCGATCTTACTTTCCATTCGCCGGCAGGCATATACGTCACCCGTCGGGAGGATCGTCATATGGCTGATCGCGCAGTGGCAGCCGTCGTATATCATTTTCTTATCCGCGTTTTCCGGTATCTTAAAAATTCCTTTTTCATATAAAAATAAGGTCCATAGATGGTCTTTTAACTGAAAGGTTGTATGTCTGTCCTTATACTGTTCATACTTTTCCCAGCATTTTTCCAGAAATGCCCTGTATTCAAGCGGAGGGATATGATAGTCTTCCGCCTTTTGTTCACTTGTAGGGCAGTATCTTCCAAATGCGAACACATCGACATTTTTGTCCACGACCAGGTCGATCAGCTCGGGAAACTCATCTTTATTCGCGCATGATACTGTGGACATGACTGCGCAGTACATTCCTGCCTTCCTGATACAGTCGATCTTCTCTACTGTGATATCAAAAGAGCCGGGTTTTCTGAATCTGTCGTGAGTTTCTCTCATTCCGTCCAGTGAAAGCTGATATTTCCGGCAGCCATACGCATAAAGCCGTTTGCACACATCATCTGTCAAATGGAACGGGTTCCCCAAAATGCCAAAGGTGATATGATTTTTTTCCAGCAGTCCGCATAGCCGCCAAAAATCTTTGTGCAAGATCGGATCACCGCCTGTGATATAAAAATACGGTGTGCGGCCTAGCCTTTCGCACAGATCCATGCAGCTTGAAAGGACTGTTTCCATCTCCTCATATCGCATCTGTTTCAGGCAGATCTGGTTATCCTCTGAAAAAATATAGCAATGTCTGCATCTTTGATCACATTCGTCTGTGATATGCCATTGGAACGCAAAGTAGGGTTTCATATCGGATATTCCTCCTAAAGTTTTGTGTAAACTCCCGGCGAGCAGGGAAAGATGGCTCTTTCCTGCTCGCCGGGAGTCGGACAAAAGTTTACTTTGATGCCGGATCAGCCGCGCCGCAGGCTGATGCGGGTTTTTCCCCGGGTTTGGGATCAGCCGCGCCGCAGGCCGAACCGCAGGCTGATGTGGCATTTGAACCAGCAAATGCAGCTACATTTTCAAGATTACTCATGATTGTTACCTCCTTAATATTGCTTGATTTTGTGACCTCTTTGGTCTATACTTATCATAAACTGCAGCAGACAAAAATAAAAGTACGCACTATTTTATTATGTAGTGAGCTTTTCCTTAGCTGGTGCAGAAATAAATGTTATATTGTTATAGTTTGGCAAGGCTGAACCGTAACGTTACATATGATAGGAGGTATTCTATATGCTGACAAAAGACGAACTGCCAGCCTGCCCTGTTGCCACAACGCTGATGCTGATCGGAAATAAGTGGAAGATCTTTATCGTGCAGAGACTGTTGGACCGTCCATGGCGGTTTAATGAGCTGCAAAAAGATATTCCCGGCATCAGTCAGCGGGTTCTGACAGACAATCTTCGCTCCATGGAAGCTGACGGCATCATCAACCGCACGGTTTATCCCGAAGTTCCTGTGCGGGTAGAGTATGCTTTAAGCGAACTGGGCGAAACAATGCGGCCGATCGTATCATCTCTGTTTGAGTGGGGAGTCATGTACCAGGCTTTGGTGAAAGCGGATAAAAAATCCAGTTGATGAGGTAGACTATTGTGGTATGATCCGTTCGTCGATCCAGGGAGATTGTTATTTTCTTTTTTCTAAGTTCCCTATATTGACAGATACGTTGTAGAGAGGTAGTATGATATCAAGTGGGATATCCCACTTGATATCATGGAGGCGGACATTATGACACCAGTAAAAGATTACACAGTTCATATTGATGATAAAAAAAGAATAACTCTCAGAGGAGCTTCGTATCAGTATTACAATGTGAAGGAGTACGACAATGGATGCATCGTACTTGAACCAAGAGAATTAACTGTTCCAGATTGTATTTCTGTGAAAACACTGGATGATATGGATAAGGCGATCAGAAATTTTAAAATGGGAGAAGTTTCTCCTTCTGTTGATCTATCGGACTTTTAGCGGAGTACAGATATGGAATTTACAATACGAATGGGCATTCCGGAGATGGCAGGATTGTGGAATAAATTACAGACAGAGTCCCGCAACGGTACGATTGGAAAAAATGATGAGGAACTATACAGAAAGTGGGGAAATACATTAAAGAAATTAGCGAATGATCCATTTTATCCAGGATTAAATACACATGAGATCGATCCGTTATCTAAGAGATATGGTATGAAAGTATGGCAGTCATATTTAGAGAACAGAAGAAGTGGGGCGAGAAGGATGTTCTGGGTTTATGGACCCAATCAGAATGAGATAACGATCATTGGTTTAGAACCGCATCCGGAAGATGCTAAGAATGGCGCATATGATAGAATTACATTGTCGGATCTTCGTTGATGGAGATCTGTAGCCTGAGTTGAGACAGCAGCAGGCAGCAAAAATTCAGTTGACAAAGAAAAATATTGTGGTACAATTCAAGATAACAATTACAGACAAAAAGCATTGACGAGGAGGAGTACATACTTCGGAACTGTATGTAAATATCTTAAACAGTCTGCTTGCCTATTTCTCCGATAGCACAGGTCAAAAAGCCTCGCCGTAGCCCGCTACGCCTGCGTTTTTTGATCTGTACTCTCGAAGAAATATTCGGCGCAGTCTGTCCACGATATTTACATACAGCTCCTTCCCGATGAACAGAGAGAAAGTGGCTGGTGAAAACTTTCGTGACGGCAGTATGGAAGTAGCCTTTGAGCTTTGGACTGAACAGATCTTATCGGATCTAAGTAGATTCCAACGGAGATTCCCACCGTTATCAGGGGAAGCGATATCGGAATGAAGCGTTCTGCTTTGTTCCCGCATCGTACAGAGTGCAGGATATTTATGCGCAGACCCGTGCAGGGGAGTATGCCGATAAGGCGGTGCATGAGTTGTGCGCGGGTAGTGGAGAAGGTCATTCTCCTGCTCGGTTGATCCTGAAATTAGGTGGTACCGCGGACATGTTTCGCCCTAAGCATTTGCTTAGGGCGATTTTTTTGTCTGTGTTGTAGAGAAACGAATAGATTCTATACTACAAGGAGGGTTCCACATGGATCAAAAGTATGATTTTCAGAAAACAGAAACCGAACTGGAAAAGTTCTGGACAGAACAGGAGATCTACAAGTACAGAAACGGAAAAGAGCGCAAGATCTTTTCTATCGACACACCGCCGCCGACAGTGAGCGGGAAACTTCACATCGGGCATGTGTTTTCCTACACGCAGGCAGAGATGATCGCGCGCTTTAAGCGTATGCAGGGTTACGATGTGTTTTATCCGTTTGGCTTTGACGACAACGGTCTGCCGACGGAACGGCTGGTTGAGCGGGACGAGGGCGTCCGTGCGAACAGGATGCCCCGAAGTGCGTTCCGCGCGAAATGCATCGGCACGATCGAAAAGTACGAGAAGGAGTTTCAAAACCTGTGGAGACGGCTGGGTTTCAGCGTGGATTGGAGCCTGCAATATCAGACCATATCGGACCTGTCGCAGAAGATATCCCAGAGATCGTTCATAGAGCTGGCAAAGAGCGGGAAAGCGTATATGAAGGAATCGCCGGTGCTGTGGTGCACGGAGTGCCAGACGTCCATCGCGCAGGCGGAGCTGGAGACGAAGGAATGCGCGACAACATTTAACTATCTGAATTTTGGGACGCCGCTGGGAGATCTTGTGATCGCAACCACCAGGCCGGAGCTGCTCGCAGGCTGCGTCTGTGTCCTGGTGCACCCGCTCGACCGCAGAATGCAGGAATATATCGGAAAGACAGCCCGCGTGCCGCTGTATGATCTCGAGATCCCGATCCTGTCCGATGATACGGTAGCCATGGATAAGGGGACCGGCGCTGTTATGTGTGCGACCTATGGCGATTCGACGGATATCGAGTGGTGTCAGAAGCACGATCTTCCGTATAAGAGGGTCATACTGCCTGACGGAACGATCGACTGTGACGTGGCGCTGATCGGCGGCATGACAGTCGCTGCGGCGCGGCAGCATATGATAGCGCTTCTGCGCGAGGGCGGATATCTGGTAAAACAGGAGACGATCCAGCATGTGGTCGCGGTTCACGAACGATGCGGGACGGCTGTGGAACTGCTCCCGTCAAAGCAGTGGTACATCGATGTGCTGACAGAGCGGGATCGGTATCTTGCGGCGGCAGACGAGATCAACTGGCACCCGGCGCACATGAAGGGCCGCTATAAGATCTGGGTGGAGAATCTAAAGTGGGACTGGTGTATCTCAAGGCAGCGCTATTTTGGGGTCCCGTTTCCTGTCTGGTACTGCAGGGACTGCGGAAAACCGGTCTTTGCGGAGGAAGGCAGTCTGCCCGTCAATCCGGCGGAGAGCAGTCCGGCGTCCGCCTGTACCTGCGGGTGCAGTGAATTTCTTCCTGAAATGGCAGTCATGGACACATGGGCGACGTCCTCTGTGACCACGCTGATCAATGCCCGATACAGGGAAAAAGACGACATCTCCGACCAGATCCTGCCGATGGGAATGCGGAGCCAGGCACATGAGATCATCAGGACATGGGCTTTTTACTCGATCGTAAAAAGTCTGTACCACACAGGGAAGATCCCATGGAGGGACATCATGATCAGCGGCTACGTGCTGGCAAAACCGGGCGAAAAGATCAGCAAATCCAAAAATAACGGCGCCGGTTCGCCGATGGCGCTGATCGAGCGGCATTCCGCCGACGCGATCCGTTACTGGGCGGCGAACAGCAAGCTTGGTACGGACATGTTTTTCGATGAGGAGGAGCTTCGGACTTCCAGGCGGTTTATCCGGAAATTATACAATGCCGCGAAGTTTGCGATCCTGCAGCTTGGTGATTTCTCAAAACCGAAAAAATACGACGAAGCCGCCCTGCTTCCCGTTGACAGGTGGATCCTGGGGCGCGTCAATGAGACGACCATCAGGGCGGCCGCGCTGTTGGAGGATTACGAGATCGGGCAGGCGCGCCACGAGATCGACAACCTGTTCTGGAAGGATTTCTGCGATTATTATATTGAGATCGCGAAGGAGCGGCTGTACCAGCCGGAGAAGCACGGGGCAGGGCAGCGGTATTCAGGTCAGGTTGCGATCTATCACAGCCTGCTTGGGATCCTGAAACTGTATGCCATCTATACGCCATATGTGACAGAGTATATCTATCAGGAATTTTACCGGCAATATGAGCAGGAGATCTCCCTGCACCAGACCCTGTGGGAGACGAAAGAGACTGTGCAGATCGATATCGAGTTTGGCGAGCATCTGAAAAATGTGATCGCAGACGTGCGCCGTGAAAAATCGGAAAAGCAGCTTTCCATGAAGGACGAAATACCGGAACTGGTCATCACCTGCCCGAGAAAGTTCCGGGATCATTACAGGAGATCCGAGAAGGATATCAGGGCGTGCACGGGTGCACAGAGGATCGTGTTCAGAAATTGAGGCAAAGTGTCCTTTTGATAAGCCTCATAGCTGTGTGATCGAAAAAATGGAGAAAGCGTAAAAGAGAGATTTGCGTTGACAGGGACAGGGTGGTATGCTAAACTGACTTTTAGAGTGGGGAAACTGTCGCTTTTGACAGATTTCCCCAGGGAAATTACACGCTTTTGACTCAAAAGGACTGCATTGAGGTATTTTTTACGTTCAGATAAAATGTTAGGTGTCATCAGCGTCAGAGGTGATAAGACTTGGATAAGTACGAGTATAAGGTTCGATCAGAGGAAATTTCAAAATTAATCGACAAGGAAAAATATGCAGATGCCGTCAAGATCGCAGACACGATCGACTGGAGGCGCGTCAAAAGTGCGGCGATGCTCCTCAAGATAGCGGCATTATATAGAATCAGCAGACGAAACGAAGACAGCAGGGAAATGCTTATGCTGGCTTACGAGCGTTATCCTACAAACCGTTCGGTTGTGTATTCCCTATGTGAGTTATCAATTGAATTAGACGATGTAGTGGCAGCGATCGAGTATTATAAGCGATTTGCGAAGCTGGCACCCAAAGATAACGGTGTCTATACGCTCCGTTACCGCATTCTGGAAGCGCAGGAGGCGAGCCTTGAGGAGCGGATCGAGATCCTCGAGGAATTAAAAAAGAAAGATTACCAGGAAGAGTGGGCGTATGAGCTGGCGTATCTGTATCACAGGGTCGGCCTGTCAACCAAGTGTGTGGAGGAGTGTGATGACATCATACTCTGGTTTGGGGACGGACCGTATGTGATGAAGGCGATGGAGCTGAAAGCGAAACATGTGCCGCTCACGCCGATGCAGCAGCAGAATTATGAGATCATGCTGGGAAATGCCGGGCGAAATTACAGCAACGGAAATTATGATACCGGTGAGTACAGCGGACAGGATTATCCTGCCGAGGAGTACAGCGGACAGGACTATCCTGCCGGGGAATATGCTGGACAGGGATATTCCGCCGAGGAGTACGGCGGACAGGATTATCCTGCCGAGGAATATGGCGGACAGGACTATGGTTCAGGAGGATATGGCGGACAGGATCAGGCGTCTGCAGGCTATGGACAACAGGAGTATGATCCCGCAGTTTACGGGGAACAGGGTTATGACACTGCGGGTTACGGAGAACAGAATTATGATCCTGCAGTTTACGGGGGACAGGGTTATGACACCACAGGCTATGGTCAACAGAACGACACCGGTGAGAATTATGTTGAACAGGGTTATGCGCCTGCAGACTACAGCGGACAGGACTACGGGGAAAGCGGTTATGACCAACAGGATTATGACGGGGGTACCTACGAAGGCGGTTATGGACAGGAAGGTTATTCCAATGGCCAGTATGCCGGAGAGGACTACAGCCAGCAGGATTATGGTGACGGCCAGTATGCCGGAGAGGACTACAGCCAGCAGGATTATGGCGGCGGCCAGTATGCCGGAGAGGATTACAGCCAGCAGGATTATGGTGATGCGCAGTATGTGGAGAACGGCTATGGCCAGTCCGCGCCGAACAATTTTGTCGATGACGGGTATGGAAATCTGAGTTACGTCGATGATACATATCAGGATAACGGTTACACGAGTGAATTTTATGTCGAGCAGACCTACGATGAAAATGGCAATCTGATCAGCCCTGAGATGTATGATGACAGCGCCGCCCGGCAGGGGGAGGATGTCCAGAACCGCGGTTATGCGGATCAGAACAGCGCACCGGGGAAATACCACAACGGGCTCCGGCTGGTGGAGAATACGGCTGCGCCTGCGGCAAATTCCGGTGATATGAGCCAGTACAATACGATCAACCTCCAGAAGGTGGTTGCCGAGAGCATGAAAGAACTGTTTCCGGATGACAATGACGATGTATTTGCCGAGGATAGGGAGAAATACAACTCTGGTTCGGATATTGTCAGCTCCATGGGAGACACGCGGATATTCGCAGGGACATCCGGACTCGGTGCGGCAAAGACAAAACCGGACGGATCTGCCGGTTCACAGGTGCATACGACAGGCAGGGTCAATGTCGCGCAGATGGTGACAGGCGTGTCAGAAAAAGTGCCTGAGCCGCACACAGGGGCGATCAAAAAGGTTCTGGTTCCGGGCGGGGACGCACGGTCGATCAGATCAGAATCAGACATGGAGGAACTGCGTGACACGACAGAGCAGTCAGTGGATGATGAGCACAGCCGGATGGAGTTTAATGATGAGAATGTCTATCACGAGCAGAGCATCATGGACACCGGCGAGACTGAGGATGCATCACAGGATCAGGCGTCCGGACCGATGAAGCTTGACGAGGTGCTGGTCAAATGGGAGCGCATGAAGCAGGATAATGCCAAAAAAAATCAGCAGGAGATCAAGAAGCGCGTGCTGACCCAGACCGGGAAGATCTTTGCCAATTTTGACAATTCGATCAAGAGCGGGATATTGGGAGAGCTTGCGCGCGAGGAGGAGGAAGCGGAGAAGAAGCAGCAGGACAGCAGCGCTCCTGCGCAGGGAAATCCGGTCAGGAGAGGGAGCGACGGTTTCCTGGATGCGGATGTCACAGGCGATATCCCTCAGCAGCCGGAATCGGAGGATGATTTTGATGTCGCATATGTGACAGACCGCAGGCAGGGAGCAAGATCGCAGAAACCGGCAACGGTTCCGCACAGATCCGGGATATATGAAGCCGGAGCGGATCCTGCGACGGCAGAGGAGGGTGTATATGCGCCGAGGACCGGCGCAAAGGACGATGAAGACCACGATGCAGGGAACACGCCGTACACAGAGGATGCTGATGCGGAAAGACCTGCGGAATACCCTGATGAAGCCTATGCGGAAAGTCCTGCAGAGTACCCTGGTGAAACATATACAGAGCAGACGGGCGGATTCACGGACGAAACGTATGCGCAGGATGGCATTGAACATGCGGAAGAACCTGCCGGGGATCCCGAAGATACAGGAATGGATACCCCGAAAATGCGTATAAAAGAGGCAGATGCAGAGAGAGCGGGCGGGGACACGCAACAATTGCTTCCGGCGGAGAGCGGCGCGTACACTGGGGAAGTGTATGCGGAGAGTGCAGGTGACTATACTGGGGAGATCGATCCGGAAAATGCCAGTGCGTATGCAGAAGAGGAAGGCTGCGCGGAGGAAGCATACGCAGAAGAGGACAGCGGCTATACTGATGAAGTGTATGCAGAAGAAGGCGGCTACACGGATGAAGCGTATGCAGAAGAAGACAGCGGCTACACCGATACAGCATATGCGGGAGAAGCAGGTGAGTACACCGAGGAGATCCGTACGCCGGATGACAGTGCGTACACGGATGATGCTTACGCCGGGGAGGCGGGTGCGTACACTCAGGAACTCAACACTGAGGAAGCGGGTGCGTACACCGGCGGGGGTTATGCAGAAGAAGGCGAAGTCTATAGGGAGGACAGCGCAAAGTATACAGATACGTCCTATGATGATATGTACGATGATCTCGAGGATGCCTACAGCGAGTCTCCTGAGGAAGCGCGCAGCCCACGCCATATAGAACGCAGGCAGCATTATGAGTACAACGAGAGGGATCTTGATCCCGAGGACGCGGAGAGTATCGCGGAGATGGCGAAAGAGGATGCGTTGAAGACGCAGGAGATCAAGATGAACACTGCGGATCTCAGTTCACTCTCCGAGAAGATCGTCGCCACGACAAAGAAGGAGGCAAGCGGCGCCAGACGCGAGGAGATACGCGACTTTACACCGGAAGAGCAGACGCTGTTTGAGAATTTTGCAGTTACCAGGAAGATCAAGAAGCAGATCATCTATGCACTTGAAAATATGACGCTCGCGGCATATACAGGAAATGTGATCATCACGGGCGATGCCGGACTTGACACGGTGCGGATGGCAAAAAACCTTATCAAAGAGTATCAGGCGTCGGATGAGAGCTTCTCGGGCAAGCTTGCAAAGATCACCGGGGAAAAAATCAATCAGAGAAATATCAAAGATGTCTTTGAGAAATTGAATAATGGTGGTATTATAATAGAGAAAGCAAATGGCATGAGCGAGGAGAAGCTGTACGAACTGGCGATAAACCTCAATCAGGACACTCTTGGAATCGTGGTCATCATGGAGGATACAAAAAAAGAGATTACAAAGCTTTTGGGAAAGCAGGCAATGATCGTGGATTACTTTAACATCAGGATCGATCTGATGGAGATGGACAACAACGCACTCGTTGCCTACGCCAAAAACTATGCCTTGGCGTTGGAATATTCCATTGATGAGTTAGGAACACTCGCCCTCTACACCAGGATCGCGAACATGCAGAGCGGCAATCATGTGGTGACAAAGGACGAGGTGCGCGACATTATAGATGAGGCGATCTGGAAATCCAAAAAATCAAAGATCAAAAACTTTGTTGATGTACTTTTTGCGCGAAGGTATGACAACGAGGACATGATAGTTCTAAAGGAAAGGGACTTTATGTAATTAAGAATGGAGGATTTTTATGAACAACACTGACACAACCGTATTTATCTCTGATGCAGACCAGTACGTATTCGGACAGGGAACACATTATGAGATATACAAAAAGTTAGGCTCGCATTTCTGCAAAAAAGGCAAGGAGGATGGCGTTTTCTTTGCAGTGTGGGCGCCAAATGCAAAAGAAGTCTATGTCATCGGGGAATTTAATGGCTGGGACGAGGGCGCCGCTCCAATGGAACGCCTTGGCGAGGGTGGGATCTTTGCCACGTTCATCAAGGACGTCAAGGAAGGACAGATGTACAAGTACATGCTGGTGCTTCCCGATGGCAGGCGGCTCTACAAGGCCGATCCGTTCGCAAATTACGCGGAGATGCGTCCAGGTACGGCGTCCAGGATATATGATCTCGATCATTTCAAGTGGACAGATAAAAAGTGGATCGCGGAGCGCGACAAGAAGGACATGAACAAGGAACCAATGTCGATCTACGAGTGCCATATCGGATCCTGGATGAAGCATCCGGACGGAACAGAGGACGGATTCTACAACTACCGCGAGTTTGCGGACAGGATCGTTGAATATTTTAAGGAAATGCCCTATACACATATCGAACTGATGGGCATTGCGGAGTTTCCGTTTGACGGTTCATGGGGATACCAGGTGACGGGGTACTATGCGCCGACATCGAGGTACGGTACACCGGATGACTTCAGGTATCTCATAGACCTGCTGCACAAAAATGACATCGGCGTCATTCTTGACTGGGTTCCGGCACATTTTCCGAGAGATGCGCACGGCCTTGCAGAGTTCGACGGCACATGCCTGTATGAGCACCCGGACAAGAGACTCGGAGAGCATCCGGACTGGGGCACAAAGATCTTTAATTACAGCAAAAATGAGATCCGAAATTTCCTGATCGCCAATGCCTTATTCTGGATCAGGGAGTTCCATATCGACGGACTCAGGGTGGATGCGGTGGCATCGATGCTCTATCTTGACTATGGCAAGCAGGCTGGGCAGTGGGTTCCGAACAAATACGGCGGGCACGAAAACCTCGATGCGATCGAGTTCTTCAAGCATTTGAATTCTGTAGTCCACGGAGCACATCCAGGTGTTCTGACGATCGCTGAGGAATCGACAGCATGGCCGAAAGTGACGGCAGCGCCGGAGGATGACGGACTCGGATTCTCCTTCAAGTGGAATATGGGATGGATGCATGATTATTGTGAGTATATGAAGCTCGATCCGTATTTCCGCAAGGACAATCACTACAAACTTACCTTTGCGATGAGCTACAACAGTGCAGAGAATTATATCCTGCCGCTCTCCCATGACGAGGTGGTGCATTTGAAGTGCTCCATGGTAAACAAAATGCCGGGCTATGAGATCGACAAGTATGCGAATCTGAGGAACCTCTACACATTTATGTTTGGCCATGAGGGCAAGAAGCTGCTGTTCATGGGACAGGAGTTCGGACAGGAGCGCGAGTGGAGTGAGGCGAGAGAGCTTGACTGGTTCCTGCTTCAGGAGCCGTTTAACAAGGGCATGCATGATTACATGAGCGAACTGCTGAATCTTTATAAAAAGAGTCCGTGCCTCTATGAGATCGACAATGACTGGCTTGGATTTGAGTGGATGAATGCGGACGATACGGAGCGCAGTATCTACAGCTTTGTCAGGAGAAATGAGAGCGGAAAACAGCACATGCTCTTTGTCATCAATATGACACCCGTCGAGTATCCGAAGTACAGGGTCGGCGTTCCGATGAATACGCAGTATAAACTGCTTCTCAACTCCGACGACGAGAAATTCGGCGGAAACGGGAACAAGATACCCAAGGTTCTGAAGGCGAAGAAGGGATTGTGCGATACCAGGGAACAGTATATCACATTTTCGCTTCCGCCACTGACAGCGGCAATATTTGAGTTCTGATTTTATAAAAGAATCTTAAGAAAAACTTTCGATTTCATACACCTTCTTTTTTCGTTTTGACTGGTAGACTGTGTCTATCAAAAGAAAAAGAAGGTGTTTTTGTTTTATGAGTCTTGAAGTCATTACTTCCTATTTTACCCAATATGGTGCGATCGCCATTTTTATCATTGTATTATTGGAGTATATGAACCTTCCGGGGTTTCCGGCGGGTGTGATCATGCCGCTTTCCGGGATCTGGGCAGCAAGGGGAAATATCAATTTTTTCTGGGTGATGGTCATCACGCTCGCGGCGGGCGTGGCGGGCAGCTGGATCCTTTATTTTCTGGGATATACGGGCGGGAATCTGCTGCTGGAAAAGTATCTGCACCGGTTTCCAAAGCAGCGCGGCGCCATCGAGCGAAACTTTGAGATGATCCGCAGGAAGGGATGTTTCGGGATCTTTGTGAGCAAGCTGATCCCGATGGTGCGCACGCTGATCTCTCTTCCGGCGGGCGTGCTGAAGATCAATTTTGTGAAGTACAGCATCAGTTCGGCATTTGGGGT
>VSNO01000139.1 GCA_009774375.1 Lachnospiraceae bacterium | reverse complement strand
ATAGTATAATATGGAGTAAAAAATAGGGAGGTTTATAAAATAGTGAGTTCATCGTATGTTTGTGGTGATAATACGAAAGTATATGTATGCAATGACAAGGTTTCATTTTGCCTCAGCGAAACAGAGATTTCTCTAAATGAATCAGAAAGAAGCACGATTCGTAAATATTGGAAAGAAGCAGTAGCTAAAAATCCAAATTTATTTGATGGAGCTGTTTTAAGTGTCAGGTCTGTAGCGCAATCATCGCATGGAATAAAAATAGAGCTTGAGAAAACATGTTATGCTCATATCATACCTCTTTTCCGGATGTGATCCAATGTATCGGTGGCGGATTATCTGAGGAGGATATCTTCGACGGTGATCCGGTACATACATTCTTGAGAGAGTGCAGGGAAGAAATAGGTCTCACTGGTGCAGATATCATATCCATTGATGACAAAAAGTATTTTTATATACGTGAGAATCAAACCACAGTTGGCATTTGTTATATCGCAAATACAGGGTTAACGAAGGAGACTTTGCTGCAAAGATTTGAGGAAACAGCTACTGATGGAGAATAGAGTCGTTGGTATCTGTCAAGGAAACCCATGAAGCAATGTCTGATTTATTAATGCAGCAATCATTGGTTGATTATGCTAAAGTGATCTTTGAGAAGCGATTACTGGATCAGTCATTTGATGACATTCGGGAATATAATTTTGACTAAATCAATCATCAATAGATTAAAAGATTTTTGTTGTGAAAATGAAGGGAATCCTGTATACTATATTATAGAAAGGGAATATGAAACGGCTGCATTAAGCGATTGGGAGGGTATGATTGATGTTGGAGCAAAAAGATCTTGACATGTTAAAAAATATGATGGAAACTGTTATGAAAACGACAGAAGAATCCATTTTAATGAAGGTCGATGAGAAATTATTGAAATCGGAAACACTTGTGTTAGGCGAAATAGAACGTACAAGGAGTTATCTGGAAAAGCAGATAGAAAAAGTACAAAAAAATATGGACGAGTTGAATCAGTATTACCGGATCACAAAACTTGAAGCTGATAACACGGCGTTATGGTTGAGGCTGATCGATGGATTATCGAAACGAGTCGAGGAATTGGAAAAGAAAACCGCATAAAAATGATTGGGGAGAGGCAAAAAGGTCTCTTCTAAATTTTTGTGCACTATGCACTGTAATAGAAAGGCAGAAATCATATGATCAAAAATAAAGAACTGGAAGCGATACTGGAAACGATCGATCTGAGAGATGACGCGCCGGCGGACGAGCCGATGCGCCAGTATTATTTTATCAAAAAGGCGCGCGAGCTCGTGAATGCCGAGAGCGAGAAGCTGGGCAGACGTTTGACTGCAGACGGGGAGACGTTTGGGTGTCAGATGAACGCCAAGGACAGCGAAAAGCTGATCGGTATTCTTGAGAATATCGGGTTCGAGATGATCGGGGACGAATCGGCAGACCTGGTATTTTACAACACCTGCACGGTCCGCGACAATGCAAACCAGCGAGTTTACGGCAGACTGGGATTTGTACATAATATGAAAAAGAAAGATCCGCATAAGAAGATCGCACTCTGCGGCTGTATGATGCAGGAGCCGTCCGTCATCGAGAAGATACAGAAAAGTTACCGTTTTGTGGATCTGATCTTCGGGACGCACAATATCTACAAATTTGCGGAGCTGATCGTCGCCATGTACAGTTCGGACAGTATGATCATCGATATCTGGAAGGACACGGACAAGATCGTCGAGGATCTGCCGGCGGAGCGGAAATATTCCTTTAAATCCGGTGTTAACATCATGTATGGCTGCAACAACTTCTGCAGTTATTGTATTGTCCCTTATGTGCGCGGGCGGGAGAGAAGCCGCGATCCTAAGGATATCATCAGGGAGATCGAAAAGCTTGTATCAGATGGTGTTGTGGAGATCATGCTCTTAGGGCAGAACGTCAATTCCTACGGAAAAACACTGGCGGAACCGATGTCCTTTGCACAGCTTCTGCAGGAAGTGGAGAAGATCGAGGGGTTGGAGCGGATCCGCTTTATGACTTCGCACCCGAAGGATCTGTCCGACGATCTGATCCAGGTGATGAAGCATTCCGCGAAGATCTGCCGCCATCTGCATCTGCCGCTGCAGGCGGGTTCCACGAGGATCCTGGAGGCGATGAACCGTCGCTATACCAAGGAACAGTATCTTGCACTCGCCCACAGGATCAGAAAAGAGATCCCGGATATATCGCTCACAACGGACATTATCGTGGGATTCCCGGGAGAGACAGCCGCAGACGTGGACGAGACGATCGAGGTTGTGAAGGAAGTGCAGTATGACAATGCCTTTACGTTTATCTACTCCAAACGCACTGGTACGCCTGCTGCCGCAATGCCCAATCCCACAAGCGGGGAGGAGATCAGGGACAATTTCGACAGACTGTTAAAGGTCGTGCAGGAAACTGCGAGAAGCCGTGTGGGACGGCTGACCGGGGAGGTCCACGGCGCGCTTGTCGAGGAGCTCAACGAACATGACAGTTCCCTGGTGTCGGGCAGACTTTCCAACAATACGATCGTGCATTTTCCGGGCGATGCGTCTCTGATCGGGAAGATCGTCGATGTCAGACTTGTGGAGGCGCATGGATTTTACTACATTGGGGAACTGGCAAATGAAACTCCTTCTTGAAATATATTTTAAATAGGTATATAGTAATTTAGGAACTTGCGACAAATAACTTGTGTCAGTTCCTCAGGAATTATCCCGAAATAACTTACCTATAGTCCGTAGGATTTTTCTTCGAGAGTGCAGATATAAAATCAGGCGCATAGCGGGCTATGTAACTGATTTTATATCTGTGCTATCGTAGAAAAGGACAAGGAATATGGTAAGTTATTTTGGGACAGTTCCTTAGTATTACTTATGAGGAATTAGTGAGGGGAACATAATGGAAAAATTAAAACCAAAATTATTTTCGGTGATGAAAACTTACACAAAACAACAGTTTGCGAAGGACGTTGTAGCGGGTATTATCGTGGCGATCATCGCCCTTCCGCTGTCGATCGCGCTCGCGCTTGCATCGGGCGTGGGGCCGGAGCAGGGTATCTACACGGCGATCATAGCGGGATTCCTGATCTCGTTTTTTGGCGGCAGCCGCGTGCAGATCGCGGGTCCGACGGCTGCGTTTGCCACGATCGTTGCAGGAATTGTTGCACAGAAGGGGATGGACGGTCTGATCCTTGCAACAATTCTTGCAGGAATGATCCTGGTCGTGATGGGGCTTCTGAGATTGGGCAATCTGATCAAATATATTCCGTTCACGATCACGACAGGGTTCACGGCGGGTATCGCGGTGACGATTGTCATCGGACAGGTCAAGGACTTTTTAGGACTCACATACCCGGAGGGGACAGTCACGATCGAAACGATGGAAAAAGTGGAGGCGATCGCCAAAAATATATCGACGATCAACTGGCAGGCGCTTGTCGTCGGGCTGGTCTGCCTTGCGATCCTGATCGTATGGCCGTATATCAACAAGACGATCCCGGGGTCCCTGATCGCTGTGATCGTGGGGATCCTGATGGTGAAGCTTCTGCACATGAATGTCAACACGATCGGCGACCTGTATGAGATCAGCAATAAGCTTCCTGGTTTTCATTTTCCGAGCTTTACGATGGCGGATGTCAGCGGGATCCTTCCCGATGCGTTTACGATCGCCATTCTTGCAGCGATCGAGTCCCTGTTGTCCTGTGTCGTCGCTGACAGTATGATCAACTCCAAACACCGTTCTAATATGGAGCTGGTCGCACAGGGGATCGGCAACATCGGGTCGGCGCTGTTTGGCGGGATCCCTGCCACGGGTGCGATCGCGAGGACTGCCGCCAATATCAAGAACGGCGGGCGCACGCCGATCGCGGGCATGGTGCACGCGGTCACGCTGGTATTGATCCTCGTAGTCCTTATGCCTTATGCGGCGCTGATCCCGATGCCGTGTATTGCGGCGATCCTGTTCATGGTCGCTTACAACATGTGCGGCTGGAGAACCTTTGTCAATCTCTGCAAGTCGTCGCCAAAGAGCGATATCATTGTGCTTGTCACGACCTTTGTCCTGACAGTCGTATTTGATCTGGTTGCGGCGATCGAGGTCGGTATCCTGCTGGCGGCGATCCTCTTCATGAAACGCATGAGCGATGTCATGGAGGTCGAGGGCTGGAAGTACGTGGACGATGAGGACGATCCGGACAGCATCACGCTCAGGGAGGTTCCGGCGCACACACTTGTATACGAGATCTCGGGACCGATGTTTTTCGCGGCGGCTGACAAGATTCTGAACATTTCCGTGAAGGAAGACACACAGTTTCTGATCCTTCGTATGAGAAGCGTGAGCGCGATCGACGCGACGGCGATGCATTCGCTGGAACAGCTCCATGAGAAGTATGCGAAGAAAAAGATCCAGATCATTCTTTCCCATGTCAATGACCAGCCGAGAGCAGTCATGGATAAGGCCGGGTTTACCAAGGCGATTGGGGAAGCGAACTTCTGCACGCATATTGACGAGGCGCTTGAGCGGGCAAAAAAGCTTGCGGTTGAATAGGGTTTTGTATGAAAAATATATTTGTGGTTGATGATGATATCAATATCGGAAATATGCTGGAGGAGCTTCTGACCAGGGAGGGCTACCGCGTCACGCGCGCCTACTCTGGAACGGAAGCCCTTCTTGTGTTGTCTTCGGTCCGGCCGGATCTGGTGCTCCTTGACCTGATGCTGCCGGGACTGGACGGCAGAAAGCTGCTGCCGGGATTAAGCGGTATCCCCGTGATCGTTGTCAGCGCGAAAGCGGGCGTGGAGGACAAGGTCGATCTGCTGCTCGGCGGCGCCGCAGATTATGTGACTAAGCCCTTTGACACGAAGGAGCTGCTTGCGCGCATTGCCGTACAGCTTCGGAATGCCTCTGTATCCGGTGCCGGCATGAAACTCGAATACAAGGACATCGTCCTGGATACCGGCATGCACAGCGTTTGTGTATGCGGCCAGGTGGTGCATCTGACCAAGACGGAGTATGCGATCTTAAAACTGCTGATGCAGAATCCTTCGCAGGTCATCACGAAGACGCTGCTGCTTGAGCGGATCAGTGAGGACACACCCGACTGCATGGAGAGTTCCCTGCGGGTGCACATCAGCAATCTGCGGAAGAAACTGCGGGATACGGGCGGAAGAGACTACATAGAGTCTGTCTGGGGGATCGGATTTAAGATGGATTAACATTATCTTAACACTTTTCTTAACAGGTTTCTTAACAAAGTGCAGGTAGTATATTTTTAGCGGTTTCAGACGACAGTCAATGGATGACGGCGTTTGCAACCGCAGAAAACAAGTGTTAAGAAACTGTGAAAGGAAGGGAGTTGTAATTGTTATGGAGTATGTATTGACTACCAGCGCCCTGTGCAAGCACTATAAGCATTTTAAGGCGCTGAACGGACTTGACATGCATGTCCCCAAAGGGGCGATCTATGGATTTGTCGGGAAAAATGGTGCAGGGAAGACCACATTGATCCGGCTGGTATGTGGACTACAAAAGCCGACGTCCGGTGAGTTTGTGCTATACGGGGCAAAAAACACGGAGAGAGCAGTTCAGAAAATGCAGCGCAGGATCGGGGCAGTCGTGGAAACGCCGTCGCTCTACCTGAACATGACAGCGGAGGAAAATCTGAGGGTACAGTATCGTATCCTGGGACTTCCGTCTTACGAGGGGATCCCGGAACTGTTGGAGCTGGTGGGGATCGGTGACACAGTCAGGAAGAGAGTGAAAAACTTCTCGCTCGGTATGCGCCAGCGGCTCGGGATCGCCATCGCGCTCTGCGGGGATCCTGATTTTCTGGTGCTGGACGAGCCGGTGAACGGACTGGATCCGCAGGGGATCATTGAGATGCGAGAACTGATCCTGAAGTTGAACCGCGAGCGCGGTATCACGGTGCTGATCTCGAGCCATATCCTGGACGAGCTCTCGCGCCTTGCGACACATTACGGTTTTATCGACAGGGGGCGTATCGTCAGGGAAATCAGCGCGGAAGAGCTGGAGGCGGCCTGCAGGAAATGCCTGCGCGTGGAGGTGTCCAATGTCAAATTTTTCGTGCAGGCGGCTGACCGGCTGCGGCTGGAATACCAGATCCTATCGGAATCGATGGCAGATATTTACGGGAAGGTTCCTGTCACGAAGCTGATCCTGTCACTTGCGGACGAGGGCTGCGAAGTGCTGTCCATTCACGAGCGGGACGAGAGTCTGGAGAGTTATTATGTCAGTCTGGTCGGAGGAGGTGACAGTCATGAGTAAGTTAGTATATGCGGGGTTTGTGCGTTTAAGGCATGATAGCAGCTTCCGGGTCGGAACGCTGGTCATGGCTGTTGTTGGTCTGGCGCTGCCAGTGTACCATTTTTTCCTCATGAAAAAATATGTTGGTTATATGGTGTGTCTGGAGAACAGCTTTTTTAACTATGTGCCGTTGATCGTGATCATTGCGGCTGCCTTTTGCAGTCTGTTTATCGGTACGGAATACAGTGATGGGGCGATTCGGAACAAGCTGATCGTGGGGCATGACAGAATATATGTTTATCTCTCCAATCTGATCGTCTGTTTTGCGGCGGAATGCATCATGTGTGCTGCGTTCTTTGTCACGGATCTTGGCGCTGGGATCCTGCTGCTCGGTTTTTTTGCGAGTGGATGGAAGATCACGCTGGCTTATGTCGGGTGTGTGTTTGTGCTGTGCGCCGCGGTCACAGCGATCTACACGCTGATCGCTATGCTGTGTCAGAACAAGGCAGTCACGGCAGTGATCTGTATTCTGGGAATCGTTTTTATGATCTTTTGGGGCGCTTATCTCAATTCCCAGCTGAGTTCTCCGGCAGTATATGAAGGGTATGTCTACCAGGACAGTGTCACAGGAGAGTACGTCAAGGAGGAGGACATACCCAATCCATATTATATAGATGGCACCAAACGTGTCGTCTGCGAGTTCCTGAATGATCTTCTGCCGGGAAACCAGACGGCGCAGTTCTGGATGGGCGATGCTGTTCATCTGTGGCAGATGGCGCTGTACTCCGGCATGATCACAGTGGTGGTAACCGGAGCCGGCATCTTTTTCTTCCGCGGGGAAGATATTAAATAGAAAATATGGATTGAGAGGTATTTATGGAAGTGTGGCTGTGGCTTCTGGTTGTTCTGTTGTTTGTTATCGTGTTGATATTTGGTGGAAAGATAGTTCTTATGCGCAGATCGGCAAGGGAGATCTCCGCTGCATTTGCAGATCGGCTTATGACAGAGACCAACATACTGATCGATATCTCCAGCCATGACCGCGATATGTGCAGTCTGGCGGCGGACATCAACACACAGCTGCGGAGACTGCGCAGTGAGCGGCTGCGCTATCAGCAGGGAAACCGGGCAATCATGGACGCTGTCACTAATATTTCCCATGACCTGCGCACGCCGCTCACAGCGATCTGCGGTTATCTCGACCTGCTCAGGCAGACAGAACTTCCGGCAGATGCTGTGCGCTATCTGGATATTGTGGAAGAGCGCGTCGATGTGCTCAGACAGCTGACAGAGGAGCTGTTTGGATATTCGGCGGCGGTCTCTGTCACCAGTGACAGCAGGGGGGATCTGTATGAGGACATTTCGGAGATCTCACTGAACACGGTGCTGGAGGAGATCCTTTCAGCGTATTACGCGGCTTTGAAGAAACGCCGGATCACGCCGGCCGTCACGATGCCGGAGGAGACGGTGATCCGCAGATTGAATAAGAGTTCCCTGTCCCGCGTCTTTGGAAACATCATCAGCAATGCCCTGAAATACAGTGACGGCGATCTGGAGATCACCCTGTCGGCGCAGGGGGAGATTGTGTTTGCCAACCACGCGGCCGCACTGGACGAACTGCAGGTCATGAAACTGTTTGACCGTTATTATACAGTGGAAAATGCCGTGGGTGCAACCGGGCTTGGGCTCTCGATCGCAAGGGAGCTCACGGTACAGATGGGCGGGACGATCGAGGTACAGTATAGGGACGGTATGCTGCGGATCTGTATCCGTTTTTAGATTATGATCAGTCAGGATGATTTATAGAAGAGGGAGGAAGGGACTGGATGGCATCATCAGAGGTTGCACATATTTACAGTGAGACATTTCCGTTCTGGAATGCGATATCGGAGGAGGAGAGGGAGGAACTCTGTCAAAATACAGATACTGTTTTTTATGAAAAAGGAAGGACGATCCACAGCGGCGGTGAATGCTCCGGGGTGATCCTGGTGCGTTCGGGAAGCCTCCGCCTCTATATGATGTCGGACCAGGGAAAAGACATCACGCTGTACCGCCTGCAAGGCGGAGATCTCTGTATGCTGTCAGCTTCCTGTCTGTTGGATGCCATCACGTTTGATGTGTTTGTGGACGCTGAGGAGGAGAGTGTATGCCATGTGATGAACGGCGCTGTTTTTGCGGCAATGGCAGAGCGCAATCCAGCCATGAAAATATTTGCGCTGGAAACGGTGGTCAGCCGCTTTTCGGATGTGATGTGGGTGATGCAGCAGATTCTTTTTATGAGTATGGACAGGCGGCTTGCCATTTTTCTGGCTGACGAGTCGGTGCGGACAGGATCTGATGTGATCGCGCTGACCCACGAGCAGATCGCCCGCTATATGGGCTCTGCCCGTGAAGTGGTGTCAAGAATGCTGAAATACTTCGCAAACGAGGGGATCGTGGAGGTCTCCCGCAAGGGAATCAGGATCCTTGACAAAGCGCGCCTGCGTCAACTGACGTTGTAGCGACAAGGCTATGTGTTGTGCGGTGAGGAACCGTTGCGCGCCCTGCAGATGAGCTGTGTCATGGTTCCCATCGGACAGTACACGCACCACGAGCGCGGCTTGAACAAAAGCATGGTGACAAAGCCAAGCACCGTGGAGGTGAGCATCACACTGTAAAAGCCAAACGCAAACTGTGCTACGCCGTCCGAGAAAAGGGTGCCGTGATATGCCCAGTGCCACGGGAGTTTGAACGTCCATAGCAGGGTGACAACGGTACTCAGATCCTTTGATCCGGCAAACACGAGGTATGTGTTCCACAGCATGAGAAAAAACATCGCAAAAAAGAAGATCAGAAAACCATATCGGAAATAGTGGGATTTTATCCATTTGGGGATATCCTTCCTGCGGGACAGTCCGAATCTGCCGCCGACAAGGGCGAACAGTTGTCCCCTGCCGCAGTATTTGTTGCAGTAGGATTTGCTGCCCATCGTGACAGAGATGATCAGCGGGATAAAGAAGCAGAGCAGCCCAAGCCATGCAAACAGGATATTAAAAAATCCCAGTATCAGATAGGTCAGCGAGACGATCCAGAGATAATCGTACCATTTTTTATTTTGTTTCATTTTTCACACACCTCCAATGTAATGACACTTGCAGGGCATTCTTTTGCACATAATCCACAACCGACACACAGTTCCTGATCGATCTCGGCACAGATGCCTTTGGGGATCGTGATCGCCTTTCGCGGGCAGACTTTCATACAGCACCCGCAGGCGACACAGACATGTGTATCCACGACAGCTTTTCTCATAGTGATTCTCCTTTGTTTCTCTTTTTCATTAGTATATAGCGAAACGGTCATTGGGTTCAGTGACAAAGTCACAAGGAATAAGGAAAATTTGATTGTATTTCTAAAGCCTGCCAGATATAATGATATTAGTGGAGGTGTGTTACATGAGATATTTTAATACTGAAGGGACATGCAGTCCAAGAGAGCATTATATGGTGCAGCTTGACGACAGGCTGGCCTGCATTAAAAATACATTGGTTGACCGGAGAAAATATTTCGTCATCAACAGGGGAAGGCAGTATGGAAAGACGACAACGCTTGCTGCATTGGAGGAGTATCTAAAAGACGACTATACGGTGCTGTCTCTGGATTTTCAGCAGATGGGAACAGAGGATTTTGCGGACGCCGCGACATTTGCGCACGCGTTTGCGGCAATATTGATCGAGACGCTTGAGATCAATGGGCTGGGTGACAGGGAGGAACTGATGGCGCCGCTTGCGGAGGTCATGGATCGCGACCACAACAGCCTGAAAGATTTGTTCATACGTTTGAGCAGGATGTGCAGAAACAGCATACAGCCGATCGTACTGATGATCGACGAGGTGGACAGTGCGTCAAACAATCAGGTTTTTGTCGACTTTCTGGCACAATTGAGGGGGTATTATCTAAAGAGGGATAAGATGCCGACCTTTCACTCGGTGATCCTTGCGGGCGTGTACAGCATCAAAAATCTGAAATTGAAACTGCGGCCGGAGTCAGAGCATCAGTTCAACAGTCCGTGGAATATTGCGGCTGATTTTAAGATCAATATGCGTTTTTCGGCAGAACAGATCGCCGGGATGCTCGGAGAGTATGAGGCGGACCACCAGACAGGAATGGATATCTGTGCAGTTGCGGAAGAAATCTACGCATATACATCAGGGTATCCGGTATTGGTATCGACGATCTGCAAGTATATCGACGAAGACTTGTCAGGATCTGAAGATTTTGAAAGTCCTAAGGCGGCCTGGTCAAAAGAGGGTGTCTCAGAGGCAGTCAAAAACATGTTAAAAGTAAGTACACCCTTGTTTGAGAGTATGGTGCGGCAGTTGGACTTATACAAGGAACTACGCGTTATGCTGGAAAATATCATCTATCAGGGGTTTAAGATCCCGTTCAGTCCGGATGAGAAGGCGGTCAGCATGGGGCTGATGTTTGGATTCCTGACAGAGAAAAACGGACAGGTGGCGATCGCAAACCGCATTTTTGAGATGTATCTGCTGAATCTCTTTATGACCGAGGAGGCTGGAAAGAGTGAGATCTACGCGCAGGGCGGGAGTGACAGGATCGGGTTTATCAAAGAGAACAGGCTTGATATGGATCTGGTTTTGAAGAAATTTGTTGAATATTTTCACGAAATCTGCAGTGACAAGGAAGAAAGATTTATAGAGAAATTTGGGCGAAGGTTTTTCCTGCTATACCTGAAACCGATCATAAACGGAACAGGAAATTACTACATCGAGGCACAGACAAGGGACGAGCGGCGCACGGACGTGATCGTGGATTACCTTGGCGAGCAGTTCATCGTGGAACTGAAGATCTGGCATGGTAACGAATACAACACAAGAGGGGAAAAACAGCTCACCGAGTACCTCGAATATTTCCATAGGGACAAGGGCTATCTGCTCAGCTTTAACTTTAACCAGAAGAAAGAGATCGGTGTGAAGGAGATCCAGGTTGGTGACAAGACGATCGTGGAGGCGGTCGTGTAGTTTTTATGCGCAGACCCGTGCAGAGGAAGTATGCCGCAAGTGCGGCGCACGGGTCGCGCGAGTAGCGGGAAAATCGTGTATAGTACTATATTAAAGAAAGCAGAGGTGGATTTCATGAAGCGCAGATTTAATGTGACAGGCTCCTGTAACCCGCAGCGTGATTACATGGTCAGACTGGATGACCGATTAAAAAAGATAAAGGAAGACTATGTTGATTACGGCAGTTATTTCGTCATCAACAGAGGCAGGCAGTACGGAAAGACGACGACATTGAAAGCGCTTGCGAAATATCTTTCCGGGGACTATATTGTGCTGTCGTTGGACTTTCAGCAGATGGGGACGGAGGATTTTGCGGATGCTGCGACATTTGCGCACGCGTTTGCAAATGTCTTGATAGAAAAGCTTGAAATCAATGGACTGGATGACAGAAAAGAACTGCTGGAGCCACTGACGGAGGTCATAAACAGGGACAGCAACAGTTTGAAAGATTTATTCACGCGTCTGAGCAGGATGTGCAGAAACAGCACACAACCAATCGTACTGATCATTGACGAGGTTGACAGCGCGGGAAACAATCAGGTATTTATAGACTTTCTGGCACAGCTCCGAGGTTATTATCTCGCGCGGGA
>VSNO01000138.1 GCA_009774375.1 Lachnospiraceae bacterium | reverse complement strand
GAGACGCGTCATATTTGCAGAAAATTTCTCTGATATCATCATATTTTTCAGCCATAATACCACCTCTCTTTTACATTTTCTTTCTGATGCCCGCGATCCCCAGCCGAAACCGTGTTTTTGCCGTCGGCAGGCTGCAGCCCGTGATCCTGGCGATCTCGCGGAACTTCAACCCGTCATGGATCCTCATGATCACAACCTCCCGCTGCTCCTGCGGAATGCCCTGCAGCAGCTCCCGCAGAAAAAGTTCATTGTCACAGTCCTCGATCGACCTGCCATAATTTGCGGGTTCTCCCATCACAGTGTCTATGTTACTATTGACCCCGTCAGTCATTGACTCGAGGGAAATGGTATTCTCCCTCTGAACCGCCTGTCTGCGGAAATGATCACAGCACAGGTTGCGTGCGATCATGATGAGATACGCTTTCAGATTTCTATGCTTACAGCCGTCTGCATATTTCAGGTACCTCAGAAATACTTCCTGCGTAATGTCATAGGAATCCTCCTCGTTTCCCGTGTAATACCGGCAGAAACGGTAGACATCATCATAATAATTCTCAACTGCCGTCTCGGCGGCAGACCGTCTGTCTCTTTGATCGATCATTTGTCACCCCTGCAAGGAAAATTGGCGCCTCATATCTGTATACACTATATAAGACTTTGTATCTGTCCAAAAAGATCCATACAATTCATTTTTTTCAAAAAAAATAAAAGGGTGCTGTACAGCACACCCTTTTATGCGCAGACCCGTGCAGAGGAAAAATGCCGCTAAGGCGCCGCACGGGTCCGCGCGCGAGTTTTGGAGAAGGACATTCCCCTGCTCGATCTTAGTCTGTCGCAAGCTGCCGGATATCATACAAAGGATTCATCATACCCCTTCCGGCTTCCATGTGGTACTTCTGGAGGATCCGTTTCACGACCATACCGGCATTTTCCGTGTTCACGTCCATCAGCAGTACCAGTATCTGTGACGGACCGTACCTGGCTGTCACATCACTTTTCCGCAGCGAGGACACGATCGCATGCTGTAAATGTTCCAGTTGTCTCTGGATCGTCATTTCATCGGCATCTGTATCAGTCTCCAATGTAAAAAGAATACACTGTACATCCCTGGAGCTGCGGACCAGGTTTCTCGATAAAAAACGATAGATCTTCTCAAAATGATCGTACTCCACCTCGAGAGAGCCTTCCATTTTCCGCTCCCTCAGCTTTCCTGTTATTTCCTCGATCGAACTATGCGGTCTGGTATAGACCACATTGCTGATCTGTTTGTCATCCAGATCGGCATAAAAGCGATATCCATCCTTCCCCTCGTTCTTTACACTGTAAAGCGCCTTATCCGCATTTCTGTACAACGCCTCATAAGTCACACCGTCGTGCGGCGCAGCGGCGATACCCATGGATATCGTCACCTGCATCGGCCTGTCCGGAGTGACAATACTGCGCTCGATCTGCCGGATAAAACGCTGAGCCTTTGCTTTTACCTCGTATTTGTCATAACACTCCGGAGAAAAGACTACAAATTCGTCGCCTCCAAGCCTTGCGATGATATCCGCCAGATCCATGACTGCCTTCAGCGCTTTCGCAAATCTGACCAGCACACGGTCTCCTTCCATATGGCCGTATGTATCGTTGATACTCTTAAAATTATCCAGATCCATAATGAAAAAGATCCCTTCGCACCGTGCGCGCAGACTGGCATTGACCAGTTCCGGAAATCCCTGACGGTTTCTCAGCCCCGTGAGCGGATCCCGCTTCGCCATGGCGAGCATCTCCTGCTGTTTTTCAACAGTCTTTGTCATTTCCTGCAGCCGATATTCCAGATCCTGTTTTGTTGTCTCGAGTTCCATTAATCTTTGGTTTTCACTGCTGCCTGCCGTTTCTGACTGAAAAACTGTATGCATATTTCCCCTTCTAATGCTTTTGTACTGATAAGCCTGTTTTTCTCATAATTGTTCATTTACGAGATATTTACGAACACTATACCATAAAAACTGGCTAAATACCATAAAAATTAGCAAACTATCTGTTGCTATTTCTTGCATTTTTGGTCAGAATTTTCCACTGCTGCCGCCATGTGTCGTACCGGAGGACGACTTGTGCGTCTGTGAACCGCCCGGGTTTCCAGATCTGGTCGAGCTGTTATTCTCAGCTTTTTTCCTGCGATCGACATGTCTGTAGAGATACAGGTCATTTTTTCTCGTCAGATGCATGCTCCCCTGTTTGATATAATTGTCCGCCTCCGACTGGCTGTGCACTGTTTTCAGCTGTCCTCTCATGATTCCCGTCACGATCAGTGATATAACGAACGCTATGATCAATGCCACTGCGAGATTCCAGACAAGATCAAACGGTTCCTGCGGAAGATGATCGATGTCATAGGGTTCTCCCGTATCTGCCTGTGTTATGAAAGCATCACACAGCACTGCAAAATTCGTAAATGCTGCCGCGTAGTCGCCCACACTCAGATCGGTCACAAATCTTTCGGATATATAGGCCTGTCCTGCGTCTGTGAATGCGGTTATGCCGTATCCAGTCGTCGATATGCACCAGTCTCTTTCTTCCATGCTGATCAAAAGAAGGATACCGTCCCGCTCATCCCCGAAACCGTAGCCGTTATAGTCATAAAAATCATCAGCATATACAACAGCGGTCTCTCCTTCCAAGGAATCGACAGTGACCACAACGACATCGAACTGATGCCGTTCACTGATCTCATCCAGCCTGTCTGACAGAGCAGATTCTTCGCTGTCCGTGAGCAGATCCGCCTGATCCACAAGCCTCGGCAGATCTGCCGCAGACGAGGGGATCCCGAAAAGGAAAAATGCACAAAAAAAAACGAAAACGAGAAATACAGTCCGAATTCTCTGATTCAATGTTCTCATCACCTACACCCCCTCACAAAAGCCAGAACAGGCAGGAAACGGCAAACAATGCCATTCCCAGGATCCCTGTCAGGCCAAACAGCCATTTTTTGTATGCAGCTTTGTCCAGAGGCAGATCTCCGACCATCCTGCCTGTCTGACCGTTCATGGCAAACAGATAGTTCTGTCCATTCCACGTGGTGCTCAGAAGCCATACCGGAAAAAGGGCATAGGATACCTTCCCGTTCTGCAGCTGGATGCTGCCAGTTTCCTTTGTAACTGTCGTGTAGCCCTTTACCGTCTCGGAAAAGGCATCCTCGGCACTGCGGCGGATCCGCTCATTGGCACGCTCCACGCTCCGCTCTGCGTCCACATCATATTTGTCCGCCAGATAGCCTGCCAGATATGCGGTCTGGAAATCCACCACTTCCGAGAAGTCAAACGGCTCGATAGATTCCATCAGATCATCCGGCATTTTAGCAGAACCGTCCACTGGAACATGTTCAAATCTGAGCTTTCCGCCTCTGCCTACCGCATAAAATTTTGTCTCTGTATAATCATATTTGCTGTCGCTCCATGTCCGCACTTTGGTCGCCTTATAGCGCATCTGGACATCCGCAGCGGTATCGAACAGCCAGAACGGAACATACACGCCTTTGATCTCGTTGATGTGATTTTGGTCTTTAAACACTTTCGGGAGCAGGCGCTTTCCCTCATAATGTTTCCTGAGAGCCTCTTTCGCAGCCCTTTTGTCGATCTTAAACGGAATCACAAAATCAGGTCTCAGTTCACCCGAAAACTGCCCCATCAGGACTACCGGATTTCCGCAGAATGGACAGGCAGTCGCCGCTGTATTTTCATCACACGCGATCTCACCGCCGCAGGACTGACAGACATACGCGTTGATCCCGCCAAGCTCATCCGCCTGCCACGCCTCCCCGGAGGCCATCTCCCAGCGCATATCGTCCGCCTGGTCGTTTCTCAGCTCGCTGTCATAGCCTGCCAGCGTTTCCATCTTGAACTCCGTATCGCAGTAAGGACATTTCATCTTCTGTATCGTACTGTCGAAGGCGATCGCGCCGCCGCAGCACGGACATTTATATTCTTGTATTGCCGCCATCGTATTCCACCTTATCTTCCTTTCGTATGTCAGATGATGTCAAATGCCGCTTTATATACATAAAGCGGCATTTGATCAGTAAAATTTCATTGCCGGATACTCCTGTCATCGCACGTCATTCTCGTCAAACGGATCACCGCACTCTGGACAGAATCTGGGCGGATGTGAGGGATCGTCCGGTTCCCATCCGCACTTGTCGCATCGGTAAAGCGGTGATCCCTGCGGTTTCTTCGCACCGCATTCCGAACAGAATTTTCCTTTGTTGGTCGCGCCGCAGGCGCATACCCATCCATTGTCTGTCAGCGGTTTTGCCGCACCGCATTCCGGACAGAACTTTCCTGTCGCCTCCGTTCCGCAGGAACATTTCCAGACGCCTGGTTTCGCGGCAGGGCGCTGCTGCGGCATCTGCTGCTGTGCTGCCTGTTGCTGCTGTCCCATCGCAAACAGGTTCTGCGCGTTCATGCCGCCTCCGGCATTCATGGCCATTCCCATGCCCATAAAACCGGTCATCGCGCCTGCGGCGTTGGACGCCGCCGCTTTCATGGCATCCGCCTGTGCTCCCGCCAGCGTCGCGCCTGCCATGTTTGGATTCTGCAAAACAGCTGTGCGCTGTAACTGCTTGATCATCTCCGCATCTTCCTTCGGGAGGGTGACAGATCCAAGCGCGATGCTGACAACCTTCAATCCGCGCAGCTCGCCCCATTTCGCTGAGAGGACTGTGTTCATCGCCTCCTCAAGCTCTGCATTGTGGGAGACGATCTGGTTCGGACGCAGTTCCAGATCAGAGAGCCTTCCAAACGCCGGCTGAAGCGCGCTGATAAACTCCGTTTTCAGCTGGCTGTCCAGCTCACTGCGCTCATAGTCCTGCTCCACATTGCCGCAGACATTTGCGTAAAACAGCAGTGGATCGGCTATTTTGTATGAGTAGACACCTGAACAGCGGACAGAGACGTCCACGTCCAGACCGATCCTGGAATCCACTACACGGAAAGGGATCGGGTTCGGTGTTCCGAATTTATTGTCCACCAGCTCCTTCGTGTTAAAATAATACACACGCTGATCCTTCCCCGTGTCGCCGCCAAAAGCAAAACGCTTTCCGATCGTCCTGAAGGTCTCTTTGATGCCTGTGTCAAGACTTCCTGTGAAGATACTCGGCTCCGTGGAGGTGTCATACTTGAATTCGCCTGGCTCAGCACACACTTCCACGATCTTTCCCTGCTCCACAATGATCATGCACTGGCCGTCCGCCACAGCGATCACGCTGCCGTTGGAAATGATGTTATCGTTTCCTTTCGTGTTGGAAGAACGGGAACCCGTGCGTTTCTTTCCCTTTGTGACCATGACATCCTTATCCATCGCCTCACAGTAGAAAAATTCCTTCCACTGATCTGCGAGCGTCCCGCCTAATGCACCCATTCCGGCTTTGATCAATCCCATATTAAAAACTCCTTTCTAAGGTAATCTTCCTCGAACAGACATCCATTTTCATATTTCAGTGACATATAGTACAGTGTACCGTATCCATCGGCAAAAATCAATATTATGACACGAATCGACTTGAAATTGCATTCAATCGACGCTGCTGAAACCGACTGGGAGGAGGTTGCCCTATGGGTATTGATCATGATATAAATACCTGCTTTTTGTCAAACGCATACTTGAGATATGTATTTTTGATCTCAGAACACTTTCCGTGCGGGATAGGGATCTCCGCCAGGCTCCTCATCGTGATCGTCTTGTACGAGATCTTCTGGATGTATTCCATATTGATCAAAAACGAACGGTACGGGCGCAGGAAATTATCATACCGGGTCAGCTGTCCGCACAGCTCGTCCAGACTGCCGGTTCCTTCCAGGACTTTGCCGTTTGCCATGTGAAACAGCAAGGTGCGCCCTATCACTTCGCAGTATTCCAGCCTGTCTAGATCGATCTGCGTGATCCACTGCGTCATAACGCGGTACCATAAGCTGTTCTACGAGCGCCTTGTATGGATCGATCTCATTGCTGAGCACCATCTTTGCGATCGTGGGTGAGAAACCGCTTACCAGAGCGACGCCAAGTACGTTTTCCCTGAGCGGGATCGTCATCGTCCTGCTGGAGATATTCCAGAAGACCAGCCTTGGCAGACGGTAACCGCGTGCTGCATACTCTCTGGAAAACGTATCAAACAGCTTTTCGTCAGGCGACACCCACCTGCCGTTGACACTGCTTCTTGTCGCTGTGTCAAATTCCATATCTGACAGGATCAGCAGGTTGGACGGAAGTTCCCGCTGCGGCATTCGATACTTGACTGCAGCGTCCAGTATCAGGCTGAACACCGCCTCGATGTTGGTATTGGACACCTCGTTGTGGCTCATGGCGATCTCCAGCTTGTCGTGAAGCGTTTTTCCCTTTGACAGGTCTACAAACTGCGGCGTCTGGCTGAACGTGATGTAGGTATCCCTGAACTGCCCTGTACAGTGCTCCGCGAAATAGATCGCAAGCGCATTTGCCACGTCAAGACAAGTCACTTTCGTATTTCCCACCCTGGAAAACATGCTTCCAGAACCGTCCGCGACACAGAGCGTATTTCCGTTGCCCTGCACATAATCAGGCAGTGCCTTCCACAGTGCTTCCAGCGTGTCATCAGGAGAGTTCAGATACCACCAGCCCGGTTTCCGCTCCGTGTCAACATACGAATGAACGATGTCGTGCGGATAGAGCACTCCCGCATGGATCGTCTGCTCTCCCTTTTTTACAGCGCCCAGAAATTCCCTGCGCCGATCCTCGTCATTCCGCAGAAATGCAGTGTTGTATACCAGATTTGCCCTTGATGGAACAGCCTCATAATTGATGTCAGTCCATCGTCCACTGCTCATCTTCACTTCCACCACATCCATGTACTGCCTGTATGCGGACAACATCCGGCGGTACTGCCTGCTTGTCATGGACAGCTTTTTTGCCAGTCTGCGCGCCATCTGCTTTGTATGGTCTGATGACGCGTTCTCTGAAGGAAGCCATTTCGCGCACAGGCTGATCGAGATCCCCTTCTCCCTGTTGACGCTGTCCTCCTGCAGCTGCTGCTGGATCAGCTTGACAGCCTCATCTGCAAGCGGAGTGTCCATCAAGTCCACCACAATATCCCACCGCGAATATTCCGGGATTAACGGCAGCAAAACCTTTCCGATCTCGATGTGGCTCTGCGCCAGATAGCCCATGATCGTCCTGAACAGTCTGCGCTCCCCGAGCCCCTGGCGCACATCGCCCGCATAGAAGAGCCACCGCACCGCGAGCGCCGGATTTTCATAATACGCCTTCACAAAGTGGCCTGTGATCACTTCCGGTGAAGCATTTCGGAACGAGGAAACTGCAAAATTCAGATCCAGCAGCTCCTTTCCAGATGTTCTGTATCCGACTGTGCCGTTCTCAGTCACAGAAGTATTGTATTCATTATTCAATATGTTCTTGATATTCTGCATGAATCCCATTTTGATTCCCTCCCTCTGAAAATATTTAATTGCAGACTGAGTTACGGTTCCATGATTTCATACATCACCAAACAGGGCTAGCCGGACTCGAACCGGCGGCAAGGGGATTAACAGTCCAATTAAAGATTGCTGCATGAGCTTTTGACAAAGCTCCTTTTTTCCTGCTCTACCAACTGAGCTATAGCCCTATATTGATCTTAACAGGAACGGCCAGGAGATTCTTATATAGCGGAATTGTGAACCATTATATCCATTATGTAAGATTGCTGTGTGTGCCTTTGTCAAGGCACGCGTCTCCCAGCCGCTCCATGTATTTACTATATCATGCAGTCAGCAATAAAACAATATACCTGTGGTATAAACTAACAGTCTATCTACACGACAAAAAGAGCACTTCGCACGGATCCCGCCGTCGAAATGCTCTCAAGATATTGATAAATAGTATTTATGATTTTGTTTATTTTGCCTGCTGGTTCTTTGACTCGAAATCCTCAATGTACTGAATGATGAGCTTCACTGTCCCATCCACACCGAGAATGCTGCTGTTGATCGACAGGTCGTAGCTGTCAGAGCGTCCCCACTTCTTGGTGGAATAATAATTGTAATAGCTCTGACGCTGTTTGTCCTTCTTGATCATCATCTCGCGCGCCTTATCCGCATCAATCTCATATTTTCTCATGATGCGCTCGACCTTGGCGTCCTCATTGGCATGGATAAAGATGTGCAGGCAGTTCTTGTACTCCTGCAGGGCATAATCTGCACAGCGCCCGACAATAACGCATGGCTCCTCCTCTGCGATCTTCTTGATCGTGTCAAACTGCGCCATAAAGACTTTGTGGCTGATCGGCATATCCACAAATGAGGAAGAATTGTAGCCAAACGTGTATGTATCCATGACCAGGTTGTAAAGAAAGGAATTGGTCGGCCTCTCATCGTGATTTCTGAGCATCTCCTCACAGAACCCGCTCTCCTTCGCGGCCCTTGAAAGTAGCTCCTTGTCAAAGCACTGGATCCCGTAATGGGCTGCAAGCTTCTCCCCGATCTCATGCCCGCCGGATCCAAACTGACGTCCGATTGTAATTATAGTATTCATAGTAACCCTCCATTCTGACTGTCAGGAACTGTCAAGAACTGACTTGTCGCCTTAACAGTTTCTTATCTATTACTGATATTATATCTCGTGGATGCCGATTTTTCAATCACTTTGTTTTTCGAAAAAAATTCCTACATCTTTCCTCTGAGTCGATCCAGCAGTTTTTCGAAATAATCCGGCAGCGGCGTCTCAAATTCGACATACTCCCCGCTTCCGGGATGGACAAAACCGATCGTCATGGCATGCAGAACCTGTCCTTCCAGATGACATGGCGGCTTTCGCCCTGAATACACAGTGTCCCCCAACAGAGGATGTCCGATACTTGCCATGTGAACCCTGATCTGGTGTGTTCTGCCAGTCTCCAGCCGGCACTCAATATATGTATATTGGCCAAAACGTTCCAACACAGTGTAATGTGTCACGGCGCGTTTTCCATTTTTTTCATTGACTGCCATTTTTTTCCGGTCGCCGGGATGCCGTCCGATCGGCGCGTCCACCGTTCCCTGCTCGTCCTTCACATTTCCGTACACGACTGCCCTGTATATTCTGGTAATGTCATGTGTCCTGAGCTGCTCCGCGATCGCATTGTGCGCCTCGTCGTTCTTGCAGACAATGATGGATCCTGTGGTATCCTTGTCGATCCGATGAACGATCCCCGGGCGCATGACCCCGTTAATGCCGGACAGACTGTCCTTACAGTGATACATTATGGCGTTGACGAGCGTTCCTTCATAATGTCCGGGAGCCGGGTGCACCACCATGTCTTTGGGCTTGTTTATGATCAGGATATCTTTGTCCTCATACAGAATATCCAACGGGATATCTTGCGCCGGGATATCTGGTTCTATGGAATCCGGAATGACAAATTTTACCTGGTCATCGACCTTTACCCTGTAGTTTGCCCTGACTACCGTGTCATTTACAAAAACATGGCCTTCTTTTATCACTTTCTGGATATAGCTCCGCGACAGATCTTCCATATAACTGCTGATGCATTTATCAATACGCTCCTCCGCCATCTCGGGAAGGATCTCGAAAACCACTTCATTCATACATACACCATTATTTTATGTCGCGGAATTTCTTTGTACGAAATGACAAAAACTCCAGATCCGTCTCTTTATAGACAAACAATAACAAGATCACCAGAAAGACAGATGACAGGGTTACATAGATATCGGCAACATTAAAGATCGGAAAATCGATCAGGCTGAAATATAAAAAGTCGACAACATAATCATTTCGTATCCTGTCGATCAGGTTTCCGATCGCTCCGCTCGCGATAAAGACAAGAGTGATATGAAGCTTCGTGTACATCTTCTGATAGGGCACTTTGATCAGGACATACACGATGACCGCAAGGATAATCGCTGCAATGAGCACAAAAAACATCTTTTGATCCTGCAGCATGCCAAACGCCGCACCGCGGTTTTCCAGATAATGCAGTTCAAATACACCTTCCCAGAGGATCCGCGGCTTCTGGTTCATCAGATTTGAAACGGCAAAATATTTTGTTGTCTGATCCACTGCAATCAGCAGAAGTGCCAATAATATGTCCACTGCTAACTGTATTTTTTTCTTCTTATTCATTCTATTGATCCCAATCTTCGTCCGTAAAATAGATCTCATTGATCCCGGCTATCATCTCTTCCCTGGTGACGGTCGTGTCGATCATAGCCTTCCCAACCTTCTTCAGAAGGATAAATTTGAGCTTATCGCCCTCCACCTTTTTGTCAGAGGATGTCAGCTCGCAGATCTCCTCCGGGTTGATATCTTCTATGGAGATCGGCAGGTTAAAGGGCACGAACATATCCCGTATCTCGTAATACTCGTCCTTGGAGAGCAGATTTCTTTTCCACGAGATGTAGGCAGCCGCAACACAGCCAAGTGCCACGCACTCCCCGTGCATCAGCTCAAAATTCTTTGCCTTCTCGATCGCGTGTCCGATCGTGTGCCCAAAGTTCAGGATCGCACGTTCACCCTTCTCTGTCGGATCCTTCTCAACAACGATCTTTTTGCAGGTGCAGCTTTTATAGACCATATCCTCCAGGATGTCCAGATTTCTGTCATGTATCTCGTACATATTTTCAATGATCCACTCATAGAACGGGGCACTCTTGATCAGTCCATGTTTCAACACCTCTCCCATTCCGGAATAGTACTGTCGGTCGTCAAGCGTCCTGAGCGTTGCTATATTCATGTACACAAGCCTGGGCATGTAGAACGCGCCGACCATATTCTTGTACTGGTCCAGATCCACGCCCGTCTTTCCGCCAATGCTGCTGTCCACCTGTGCCAGCAGTGTCGTCGGTATCTGCACGAAATCCACACCTCTCAGGTAGGTTGCCGCCACAAACCCTGTCGTGTCGCCTACCACACCGCCTCCGAGCGCGAGAAGCATATCTTTGCGCCCAAACTTATTTTGTATCAAAAACTCATAAATATTCCTGACTGTATCTAAATTTTTGCTCGGCTCTCCATTCGGAAAGTCATATACAAAAACTTCCTTGCAATGATCCTTCAGCACCCCGTACACTTCGTCCGCATAAAAGCCCTTCACCCTTGAATCCGTGATGATACACAGTTTCTTTCCGCTGATCTCGAACGGCTCAAGTTCTTTGACCAGACTGCCAAAATCCTGTTCATATACAATATCATAGATCGGCTTGTTGTTCATATTGATCGTTAATCGCTGTGACATTTTTCTCCTTTCGTCTAAAAGCCCTGCTCGCGCGACCCGTGCACCGCGCCTTAGCGGCATATTTCCTCTGCACGGGTCTGTGCATAAAAGGAAAACTCCCCATCTAATAACAGACGGGAAGTCTATCCATTCATATCCCCAATCAAATCTTAAATTACACCACGTGAGATAGGAACATCAAACGTTCCTGAAAGAATCTCCTGAAAATCTCCTGATATATCCACAGAAGCGGGTGTGATGATGAAGATGTAATTGGAAATCTTCTGAAGATTTCCATTGATCGCATATGTAGATCCCGACGAAAAGTCAATGATCCTCTGTGCGATCGCTACATCAAGCCCTTCCAGATTTAACACAACAGTCCGGTTTGCGAGAAGTGTCTCTGTGATCTCCCTGGCATCTTCGATGCTGTTCGGCCTGATCACACATACCTCCATACCATTTCCGGGTGCACGCTTGACAGCCCTGATCGGCGTTACCTTCTGTGACTGTTTCCTGGGCTTCTCTACCGGTTCATCAAAGTCTTCCTCTTCACGGACAACTCTCATTGGTTTTCTGACTGTGTTGTCTATGATCTCCCCCTCATCATAGAAATCATCGTCATCATAGTACTCTTCCTCGTTGTTCAAATGCAATGCGTCTAAAAACTTGTCCATTACTCCCATAGTTTTTCCTTTCTCTACGGCATATACTGCCTCACTCCGAAGATACCGGTTCCTACTCTGACATACGTAGCGCCCTCTGACACCGCTACCGTGTAGTCACCTGTCATACCCATAGATAAATTTTCCATAGTTATATTATCAATGTTTTCCTCCATAATGTCAACCGATATTTTT
>VSNO01000137.1 GCA_009774375.1 Lachnospiraceae bacterium | reverse complement strand
AAAATAAAGCCTAAATTTCATACTAATATTTTCTTTACTATTAAGCCAAAACATATTATTATAAAAATATGGGCTAAATTTTTATTCAGTTCATGCCGATACATATTAGAATACATTTTTATCAACGGAGGACACGCAATGAATGTTGAACCGAATGACTGGAGACCATACGGTAAAATAATTTATCAAAAACAAAATTTCATCGTCAAGCAGGTCGCAATGCTGCCCGAGAAAGCCGCGGAGTATGACAGCGCTCCTGATTACACCTGCTGTCCGATCCAATCCTGGCAGCATACGGATCTGCATAAGTTGTTTGACGACTGGCGCAAACAGTTTTCCAAGGCGCCGGGCAACGGCATCTGCAAGCGGATCCCCTGCATCTGCTACCCGGATCCCATCACCTTCAGGGCAGGCTACTTAGCCGGACTGAAGCACAGCGCCTTCATGAAAGCCATGCAGGACAACATCGACAGCGGCTGGGACAGGGCCAGGCTTGTCGCGCATGATGTCGTGACAAAGGCAACGAAATCCAAAGACCTGAAGGAGATCTGCAAAGCGGTCGGTTATCCGCCATTTATCATAGCCGCACTCGGCAAAGCCCTTCTCAAATTCGAGGACGGGGACGCCACGCCACAGATCGCCAAGTTCTATGAGGAGCTGATCACAGGGATTCTCTACGTACCTGTGGAGAAGCTGGACGAGCTTGCCTTCAAGATCTCCGACAAGACATGGGAAGTGATCGATTCAACGGAATTTAACTATTAAAACGCCAAAAGCCATCTGAAAACTACATTTCACAGATGGCTTCATTTTTTGCTCTTAAATCTTTCCGTCCAGCAGCACGCCTTTATTTTTCGCCAGATAATCCACTAGGGAGATGATCGTGAGTGCGACCGCGATCCACATGACGATCTGCGTGAGCAGCGCAAGCGCCTCAATGTTCGCGATCATCAGGCAGACCATGACCATCTGGAAAGTTGTCTTGAACTTTCCCCAGTAATTTGCTGCGATGACCACACGGTTGTCTGCCGCCACCAGCCGGAATCCGCTGATGATAAATTCCCTGCTGATAATGATGATGACAATCCACGCCGGTATCCTGTCCATCTCGACCAGGCAGATCATCGCGGCGCACACGAGCAGCTTGTCCGCCAGCGGATCCATAAACTTCCCAAAATTTGTGACAAGGTTATACTTTCTTGCGATCCTGCCATCCAGCAGATCTGTCAGGCTCGCGATGATAAAGATCCCGAGCGCAATATAGTCCGCATAGTCCGCGATCCCCCCGAACACCGCCATGAACCACCCCCACCGGGCATAGCTGCCGAGCATGACCAGCACAAACGGCACGATCAGGATCACCCTGAAAACAGTCAGTTTATTTGGTAAATTCATCTTCAATCTCTCCTATCAGATCATACTCGTGCGCTCCAGTGATGCGCACCCGCACAAGATCGCCCGTCATCAGCTCTCTCGATGTCTGGATGAACACAAAGCCATCGACGTTCGGGGCATCCTTGTAGCTTCTCGCCACGTAAGCATGCTCATCCGGCAGCCTGCCCTCCACCATGACAGACAGCGTGCTTCCCACAGTCTCCTGCGCCTTCTCGAATGCGATCTCCTGCTGCAGTTCCATGATGTCCGCCTGCCGGTCAAGCTTCACTTCCTCGTCGATCTGGTCATCAAACAGCGCCGCGGGGGTGCCTTCTTCCGGTGAATAGGGAAACACGCCGAGCCGGTCAAATTCCATCTCGTCGACAAACTCCAGCAGGGATTCGTGATCCTCCTGCGTCTCTCCCGGGAATCCGGTGATGAGCGTCGTCCGAAGGCAGATGTCCGGTATCCTGTCCCGCAGCTTTGCGATCATGTCCGCAAGCTGCTGCCGGTCAGTCCGCCGTCCCATGCGTTTTAAGATCCTGTCAGATGCATGCTGTATCGGAATATCCAGATAATTGCAGACTTTCTGTTCGCTCCGGATCGTCTCGATCAGTTCATCCGTGATCTCCTCAGGGTAACAGTAAAGGAGCCGTATCCAGCAGATCCCCCGGATTGCACACAGCCTGCGGAGCAGCTCCGGAAGACGCTTTTCCCCGTACAGATCTGCCCCGTACAGTGTCGTCTCCTGTGCCACCAGGATGATCTCCTTCGCGCCGGACGCGGCGAGACGCTCCGCCTCCTGGATCAGGCTGTCGATCGGAATGCTCCTGTAGTTTCCCCGCACCTTGGGAATGATACAGTAACTGCAGTGCTTGTCACAGCCCTCCGCGATCTTCAGATACGCATAATGCCCGCCGGTCGTGACGATCCTGTTCGTACCAGCACACGCAGGCGTGCGGTTGATATCCTCGAGATAATTGCGGCTGTCTCCTGACAGCACCTGTTCGAGTGCCTCCGCGATCGCATCGATCGCCGTCGTACCCACGATGGCGTCCACCTCCGGGATCTCCTTCCGGATCTCGTCCTGATAACGCTGCGCGAGGCATCCCGCAGCGATCAGTGCGCGGATATCACCGCTCCTGCGAAGCTCCGCCATCTCAAGGAGCGTGTTGATGCTCTCCTGCTTGGCATCGTTGATAAAACAGCATGTGTTGACGACGACCGCCTCCGCCTCTGTCTCATCATCTGTAATAGAAAATCCCCTCTGCACCAACATACCAAGCATCATTTCCGTATCCACCAGATTCTTGTCGCAGCCGAGGGAAATAAATAAAATCTTCAAAGCTCTGTCCTCAAATGAACGATCGCACTACTCTTCATGTGTGATCTTGATCTTGCCCTGGTTCAGTTCCTCGATAGCGATCGACAGCGGTTTTGTCTGCTTCGTGTCGACCAGTGTCTCCTCGCCGCCGATGATCTGCCGCGCGCGCTTGGCCGTCGCCATCACGATCGAATAACGGCTGTTTACCACTGGCGCCTCACCCTGCTCTACCTCATTGTTCACTACCTTCATCAGATCTGTGTAAGATGGATGTAACATATTTTTTCCTCGCTTTTTATAATATTTTTACTATGCTGCCCTATATCCCTTCATCGGCGTCCTCATCTGACAACGCCCCCTGCGCCCTTCCGGCGATCGTCTCGGGCAGGAGCGCCGAGAGCACGATCTGGCTGCTCTCCATGACCAGCACCGACTTTGTCTTGCGCCCCTGTGTGGCGTCTATGACCGTACCGCTCTCCTTTGCCTTCTGGACAAGTCTCTTCACCGGCGCGGAGTCGGGGCTTACGATCGCGATGATCTTTGATGTATTCACGATATTTCCGAAGCCGATATGGATCAGTCTGTTCACATGGCACCTCGCTGTTGTACATTTTACTCAATATTCTGTATCTGTTCCCGCACTTTTTCTATCTCGGTCTTTAAGTCGATCCCGCGGTTGGAGACCGCAAGGTCATTTGCCTTCGAGAGGATCGTATTCGCCTCTCGGTTCATCTCCTGCGCGATGAAGTCCAGTTTCCTGCCGATGCTCCCGCCGTCTGTCAGCGCCTGCTTCATCGTCTCGATATGGCTTCTCAGCCGGACGAGCTCCTCGTCGACGCACACCTTGTCGGCGTAGATCGTGACCTCGGTCAGAAGCCTCGCCTCATCCACGGCGGCATCGCCCAGCAGCTCGCGGACCCGCTCATCGAGCTTTTTCCTGTACTCCCCGATGATCTGCGGCGAGCGTTCCTCGATGAAAGCGACGTGCTCAAGCATGCCGTCGAGCTTTGCGGTCAGATCCTCCGCAAGGTTCTGCCCTTCTCTGATCCTTGTCTCCTCCAGCCCTTTTGCCGCGCCCTGTATGGCCTTTACAAGCCCTTTCCAGATCTCCTCCTCGTCTATGGTCTGTTCCTCCATCGAGAAGACTTCGGGATAGCGCGAGAGCGTCGAGACCCTGATATCGTTGTCCAGACCAAAGTCCTCCGACATGGTCCTAAGGTATCCGAGATACTCCGCCGCTATATCTTTATTGTACTTGATGCAGACATTGCTCTCGGAAAAATCCTCGTACGTGATAAAGATATCGATCTTTCCGCGCTGCACATAATTTTTCAGTTCATTTCTGATGGAACTCTCAAAAAAACTGAGTTTCTTGGGCATCTTGATGTTGGCATCGAGATATCTGTGGTTGACGGACTTCATCTCGACCGTATATCTGCGGTCTCCCTCCGTGACCTCGCACCGCCCAAAGCCTGTCATGCTTTTGATCATGTCGATCCTCCTGACTGATGATTGCTAATTCGTATAAAAGCTTATTTAATGTATTATAGAATAAACCTTCCCGAACGTCAACCTAATTTTCTATCTAAAATGATCATCTAAAATTTTCTGAAATCCGTCCCGCGATAAATCCTGTCATGTTCTTGAAATCTCTGTACGCAGGTACTATAATAAAGTAAAATATTCGCAAGGAGGTTTCACCATGAAGATCAATTTTCTAAAAAGATGCGCTGCCGCCCTAATGGCTGTCAGCGTGCTGTCAATGGGTCTGACCGTCAGCGCCGCAGAAAGCACGGTACCCGGAAACGGTCCTGCACCGGGTGTGTACGATGCCGCCGGACCCGATCTGCCGTACGACCAGTATCTGGGCGCCCTGTTAGATGTCTGTTTCAGAAACGATGCCCGCGCCTTTGTCGCCCTGGGGCTTGGCTCCGAGGAAGACGCTGCCGCGGTATACAATGCGATTCTCGACACGGAGATGAACAGTCTGGATCTCGACTCAATCCTTGGCACAGAATGCCCGGAATCCCTCAAAAATGATTTCCGGAATGCCATGGCACAGGTTCTTGCCCACGCGCGTTTCGCGGTGGCAGGCTGTGACCTGCAGGCAGACGGCTCGTACAGGATCACGATCGTCTACGAAAAAATGTTCTTTTTTGAGCCTTTGATGAACCTGTACACAGCGATCCTCACGGATCTCGCCACGACATGGCTCTCAGATCCGGCCGCTGCTCCCAGCGAGGAGGATATGATGATCCAGATATTGGCTGCGCTCTGCAGCAGTATGAACGTCTGTCTCGAGAATGCCGCTTATGCCGCTCCTGCACTCGCGACAGTCTCTGTCGAACCGGTCAACGGCATCTATCTTCCGAACACAGAGGATATTACCGGTCTCGAAGAACTGCTGTTTGACACCGATTATATCAACGACTGATTTTTTTCAAAGAGATCCGATGATTTGGATCTCTTTTTTGTCTCCGCAGCCCCTAAAATCAAAACAACCTTGAAAACCCCCCAAAAAAGTGCTATTGTAATTAAGTTATAGCAATGTGGAGGTTTAAAAAGGTTAAAATGAAAAAGTGGCTGTCTAAATACCCGAAAACCATATGGTGTCTGAGAAATCTGGTTCCGATGATCCTGTTTCCCATCGCAGACTTTTATCTGTTCGAGTGGTACACAAATGATCCGTGGGAGACGATGAAGGTTCCCATACAGTTTCTCAACATCTACTTTTTTGAGCTGCTCATGGTGCTGTTTCTGTTTGTCTTCGGCAAGTTAAGATGGTCCCTTCGCCTGCAGAGCATCTTCTTCATGGTCGTAGGTCTGGCAAACTACTATGTCCTCAGTTTCCGCTCCGCCCCGATCATGCCGTGGGATGTCTACTCCGTCGGCACTGCCATGAGCGTCGCCGGTGATTTTCAGTACACACTCGAAAGGCGGACGGTGCTCGTCCTGATCGGATTCGTCCTGCTGATCCTCGCGGAATCCGTCGTCGATCTGGAGCTAAAAGGCGCAGGAAAATGGCGCAGACGCATCTGGGGCATACGCATTGCAGGCGCCTCTGTCTTTGCCGCACTCCTCTGCAGCTTCACGCATATGCTCCACCTGGACAGCACGATCCTCAAATACGGCATGTACGACAAGCTGTTCACGCCGACAGTCATGAGCAAGCGTGACGGCACCGCCGTCGCATTTCTGATGGAGCTGAGATATGTTTCTGTGGACAAGCCCGCAGGCTACAGCGCAGCCGCAGCAGAGGAGATCCTCGCCCCTTATGGCGGGGAGGCCACGGCGCAGGAGGCTCCCGACACACTACCCAATATCATCGTCATCATGAACGAGGCATTCTCTGATCCGGCTGTGCTCGGTGCTTTCGAAACCAATATGGACTACATGCCCTATATCCATTCCATACTCAGGGGAAATACCGACAATACCATATCCGGCTTTCTGAACGTATCTGTGCTCGGCGGCAATACAGCGAACACGGAGTTTGAGTTCCTCACCGGCAATACGATGGCGTTTCTCCCGCAGGGAAGCGTGCCTTACCAGCAGTACCTCAAGCGGGAGATGCCCTCCCTCGCGTCGCACCTGAGATCCCTGGGCTACGAGACGGTCGCCGCACACCCTTACAACAGCACAGGCTGGGACAGGAACAAAGTGTATCCACTGCTCGGTTTCGACGAGATGTATTTCATAAAAGATTATAAAAACCCGGAAAAGATCCGAAAATATGTCAGTGACAGGGCATGCTATGATAAGATCATCGAGCTGTATGAGTCCAAGCCTGACGGCACACCGCTCTTCATGTTCAACGTCACGATGCAGAACCACTCATCGTACACGGACGAATTTGACAACTTTCATCCCGACATCGAGGTGTCAGGGAGCAGTTCCGGGGCACTCAACAACTACCTGTCGCTGATGAAGATATCCGACAGCTCCATCCAGTATCTGACAGATTATTTTTCAGACGCCGACGAGGATACGATGATCGTCTTTTTCGGGGATCACCAGCCGACCAACTCTGTCGTCTCGAATATATGGAAATTAAATGGAAAGAACGGCAGTGCACTGTCAGCGGATGATGAGGCCTGCCGGTACAAGGTTCCCTATTTTATCTGGTGTAATTTTGAGATCGAAACGGAGACAGGCGCGGACACCAGTTCGAATTTTCTCGCGGCAAAGCTCCTGGAAACTGCGGGCATCCCCATGACTGCATATGAGAACTATCTCATGGAACTGTCAAAGGACTACCCTGTCATCACATCCATACGCACTGAAAATGCCCAGGGACAGAGCACTGACACTGCAAACGTGATGGACGGGTTGAACGACTATGCCATTTTACAGTACGACTGCATCTTTGGAAAATGAGGCCGGATGCCTTTTCCAACAAAAAACCGGAGGTGAAACGCTTTGAAATCAATCCAACTCAGAAAACCGAATATAAAATACGATCCGCTGTATCTGCTTTCGTTCCTCGTCCCGGCACTGATCATGCTTGTCATCTTTGTGATCCAGCAGATCTACCCGTTTGGAGAGCGCTCCTTTCTCCACATTGATATGTACCATCAGTACTTTCCCTTTCTGGTGGAGTTTTACCACAAGCTCAGGAACGGGGAGAGCCTCTTTTACTCGTGGAACACCGGAATCGGCTCCAACTTTCTCGCCCTCTATGTGTACTACCTGGCAAGCCCTGCAAACTGGCTCTGCATCCTGGTTCCCGAGCGGTTCCTGATGGAATTTCTGTCCTACATGGTCGTCATTAAGACCGGACTCTGCGGTCTGACGTTTACCTATTATATAAGGAAGCATTTCCAGAGCAGCCCGTGGGGGATCCTGGGGTTCTCACTTTTTTACGCGCTGTCCGGTTTTATGGCTGCCTACAACTGGGATGTCATGTGGCTTGACGTGATCGTGCTCGCGCCGGTCATCATTCTCGGCGCCGAGAGGCTTGTAAATGAAGGAAAATGTTATATGTACTGTATAACGCTGGGACTGTCCATCCTGTCAAACTACTACCTCTCCATCATGCTGTGCATATTCCTTGTGCTCTACTTTGCCGTGCTCCTGATCGCCAGGGAACCCTCCGCGGATCAGGACTCCGCCCCCCTCGCCTTTCCAAAGCTTGGCGGGATCAAAAACTTTTACGGGAAAGCGCTGATCCGCTTCAGTGTGTTTTCACTGCTCGCGGGCGGCATGGCGGCTGTTCTGCTCCTGCCCGAGCTTGCCGCACTGCGCTTTACCGAATTCAGCGACATCAATTTTCCGAGTAAGCTCAAAACCTATTTTCCAGTCATCGACATGCTCGCAAGGCACTGCTTCAACGTGACTGTCGAGACCGGACTGGACCACTGGCCAAACATTTACTGCGGTGTCCTTGTCTTTGTATTTCTGCCGCTGTATGTACTGCAGAAACAGGTTCCCCTGCGGCAGAAAGTACCAAAGCTGCTGCTGCTCGCCTTCATGCTGGTCAGCTTTTCGACGAATGTGCTGAACTTTATATGGCACGGATTGAACTATCCCGACTCCCTGCCTGCGCGTCAGTCCTTTTTATATATCTTCCTGCTGCTCATTGTCTGTTATGAAGCCTTCCTGCACTTAGATGAAGCCTCCATGAACGTGATCGGGGCAGTGTTTGCGGGCGTGCTCTTTTTCCTGCTGCTCTGTGAAAAGATCGCGACAGATGACGCCTTCACAGACGCCTGCTTCCTGGTGACAGGCGTCTTCCTGCTGATCTACGGCGGCCTGTTCTACTATTACAGGAACTGTCTGAAAAGACACGGCAGCGTGCCCAGGCTGATGTGCGTCTGCGCGATCCTCGTGACCGTGGCGGAATCCGGCGTCAACACTTACCTCACAAGCGTGCCCACAGTGTCAAGGACCACCTACCTGTCCAACTATGAATCCTACCAGACGCTGACAGACAGGACAATCGCGCGTGAGAACGGCGATTTCTTCCGCTTTGAAAAATTTGCGCGCAGAACGCAGAATGACGCGATGCTGATCGGATTTCAGGGCGGTTCCTACTTCTCTTCCACCCTGAACTCGCTGGTATCAGACTTCTATGAAAAGTACGGCATGCGGGGCAGCCGCGTCAACTACTGCTTCGAGGGCGCCACCCCTGTGACCGCCGCGCTCCTGTCCACCCGGTATATGCTGTATACGCTGGACAGGGGATACGACAACCTCTTTGAACTGGCTGACCAGGAGGGCAAAGTGTACCTGTACAGGAACAATTACGCGCTTCCCCTCGGGTATATGGTCACATCCGCAAACGCACCCTTTAACGACGCCGAGGAGGTCGAGGAAAATATCCACGAAGACGACACAGACGGCAAAAATCTGGATCCGCTGCAGCGCCAGAACAAGCTGGTCCACCGCCTCGGCATCAGTGATGATGTATTTCTGGAGGTGATCGTCAACTCCTACGGGAGCGAGGCGGATCTCTATATCGAGGAGGACGCACATTATTACGCATACACCCCGAATACCAGGATCGACACGATCACGATGGACTACGAGGAGGAGTCCAAAAGCTTCAGCCAGATCAAGAAAAAATATATCCTGGATCTTGGCTGGCATGAGGCCGGCGACCTCCTGTCCCTCAGATCCGAGAACGGCGAAAGCCTGAAGCTGACCGCATACAGGGTGGACGAACCTGTCCTGGGACGTTTTGTCAGTCATTTGAATCAGCAGACCCTGACTGTGGACGACTACGACGAGACCTCACTGGACGGGCATATCGATGTCACTTCCGCCGGCCAGCTCGTCCTCTCTGTTCCATACGATCCCGGCTGGACTCTGTACGTGGACGGCGTCCGGACGGAAATGGATCTGTTTGAGGACACCTTCATCAGCACCTATCTCGATGAAGGACAGCACACGATCGCGCTGCGGTATTTCCCGAAGGGTTTTGTCCCGGGCGTCATCGTCTCCATCGTATGTATCATGGCGACAGCCGCGCTGTATCGTATTTCCAGGATCAGGCGGGGATCCTGCTGAACTGTCACACATATTTCCTCTGAATACCATGTGCATCTTGACAGAATGTTGAAAGAATATTATGATAAGGAACGAACTGTCTCGGGAAACAGGTGTGATCCCTGTACGAGCCCGTCGCCGTAAGGCGTATTTAGCGTGGATGATACCAGCTTGTCACTGTCCTCACCGGAATGCCACAATTCCGGGAAAAGCCATTGGAAATTCAAATTTCTGAGAAGGCCGGTCCGTGAAACGCCGAGTCGGAATATCGAGACGTTCATCACCGATCCAGACCGCGGGCGCCGGTTTTCGGTGAAAACCAGACCAAATACAATTCAAAGGAGATTTCAAGCATGAAGACAAATTGTCAGAAAAAAACAATGTCGTTCATCCTTTGTATGGTGCTTATTGTGGCTATAGCACTCTCTGCAACCGGTTGTAATGGCAGCAAGAACAATGATACCCCGTCCACAGATACAACGGCTGATACCACCGTGCTGGGTGAGGGCAGCACAAGTTTTGCCTTTTCCGTGACAGATCAGGACGGCAATACGAGCCCGTTCGAGATCCACACAGACAAAGCGACGGTCGGCGAAGCCCTGCTGGAACTCGGGCTGATCGCCGGAGATGACAGCGAGTACGGTCTGTTTGTCAAGACGGTCAACGGCATCACGCTCGACTACGACAAGGATGGAAAATACTGGGCCTTCTACATTGATGAGGCGTATGCTTCTTCCGGTGTGGACTCCACGCAGATCACAGACGGCTCCAGCTACGCCTTCAAGGCTGAATAGGCATGAAACCCGCAACCAGGGAGATCGTCGTCTTTGCCATGCTCGGCTCCGTCATGTACGCCTCCAAGCTCATCATGGAATTTGCACCCAATATCCACCTGATCGGCGTCTTTACGATCGCCTTCACAGTGGTATACCGGAAAAAAGCGCTGTATCCCATCTATATCTATGTCCTCATGACCGGTATCTTCAACGGCTTTGCGACATGGTGGATACCGTATCTGTACCTGTGGACTGTCCTGTGGGGCACTGTCATGCTCCTTCCCGTGAACATTCCAAAAAGGATACAGCCGGTAGTGTACATGCTCGTCTGCGCCGCACACGGCTTCCTGTACGGAACACTCTACGCGCCCGCACAGGCTCTCCTGTACGGCCTGAGCTTCCAGAAGATGGTCGCGTGGATCATTGCCGGACTTCCCTTCGACTGTATCCACGGCGTCAGCAATTTTTTCTGTGGAATATTGATCATGCCGGTCATTTCCACGTTGCGGCTCGCGGAGCGCAATATGGGGAAGGCGTGAGACCACGCCTTCCTCAGAATTTTCTGCCGGATATCTGTGATTGAAAACTCTATCAACCTAAATTCAAGAAAGTACTTGAAAAAAGTTGAAAATCACGTAAGATATAAGTAGTGGTATCATTCATTATCAATAAATTTAAGAAACGGAGATGTATCAATGATAAACGGCAAAAGAAAAACAGTACTAATGAAGGCAATCTCAGAATTGAAACAGACTGACTACTCCAGAGAACCGGAACTGGGTAAAATGTACGACAGATTATCCGCTGGAAGAGAACAGTTCGCAGAGGTGTTTGACAAAAATATCAACGCAGTCATGCAGATCAGTTCCCTGGACCTGACGATGCATCACCAGACACAGAAGATTGTTGATATATCCAATAAAATAGCGAAAGCTACTGAGACAATCTTCGGGGCGACATCCGGGAGCACGAACAATCCGCAGGAAGAGCTGACCAACACGATCATCCAGATTTCCGGAAAAACGGACGAAGTCTACAAGAAGATCGAGGAAGGCCAGAATGAGCTGACCGCCATCAAGGATCTCTCATCACAGACGATCAGCGCTGCAGGCGAGATGCAGACCGATATGGACGAGCTGATGGACATCATCAATCATATCAGCTCCATCCTGTCAGGGATCGATACGATATCGCTCCAGACAAACCTGCTGGCGCTCAACGCCTCAGTGGAGGCTGCAAGAGCCGGGGAAGCCGGAAAAGGATTTGCCGTCGTCGCAGGTGAGATCAGGGAGCTCGCGGAGGAAACCCAGAAGCTGACAAAGGATATGGGTACCTTTGTGGAGAACATGAAACATGCTTCAAAGAAGAGCAGGCAGAGTTCCGACAGCACGATCCAGTCGCTCAACTCCATGGCGGACAGGATCGCGAATGTGTGGGAGCTCAACGACAGAAGCCAGAGGGACATTTCCCAGATCAACGACTCCATCAGCTCCATGGCCTCTGTGAGCGAGGAGATCAGCAGCTCCATGGCTGAGATGGAAAACCAGCTCAACGACAGCACGGAATTTATGCGCACCGTCGGACGTGATCTCAGGCAGGCGACAGAACCCGTTGTCAATATCGAGAAGACAC
>VSNO01000136.1 GCA_009774375.1 Lachnospiraceae bacterium | reverse complement strand
ATGGAAGAGTTATTTTTTTGATAGAACTTTCAACTCTCAAGTATAGTATATCATCTTGTGCATATATTCGCAATCTTTTTTGACTTTTTAGTGTACAATGCAGGTGTCAATGATACCGGTTTGTGCAGTAATGCTAATTTATATTAATTTAATTTAAAAGTCTTGAAGGAAAAAGAATATATGTTATAATAGTGCAAATACAAATTAGATTAAAAAAGGATAAAAAAGCAGAAGATCTTGTCAGAATAGACAGGAATAGGGTAGATGCTGAAAGGATAAAAGATGTTGATTGCGAATGGAGTAAAAGTTATGGCAAAGAAATATAGAGAAAGCGCAGATTTCAGACATGTTTTTTGGCTGACGGTTATCTATATATTGGCACACTGGATGATATTGATCTCTACTGGCCGATGGTGGGATGACTGGGTATACGCGGATCATAATGCTGAATATGTGATGGAAGCGTTTAAGCAGAGCAGCCTGCCACTGGCAGGAGTCGTTAATATCATTATTTGGTATATTCCATATAAATTGTTCGTATTTGTTATGTTTTATGCAGGAGGGATCCTGCTGTACAGGATCCTTCAACAGATTGATTTTTTTTCGGATGATGCTGTTTTTTGGATAAGCGCTCTATTCCTGATCATTCCGATAAATGATGCAAGGATTCTCTATATATGTTTTAACTATAGCCTGGGATTATTTTGTTATCTGTTATCTTTTTTTCTGATCACAAAATGGCTTCGTCAATCTGGAAAAAGAAGATATTTTATGAGAGCGTTTTCCCTTCTGATTCTTTTGCTTGCCTTTAATGCTGAATCTATTATGCTGATGGTTGTTTTGATGCTGCTTTATATGTACTATGAGGATCTCAAAACAGATTGGAATTGGAGAGAAGTCAGGGTCAATATCAGGAAATTATTTTATTCAGTGCTGCATTATATGGATTTTTTGCTATTACCCATCGCTAACTATATTCTGACCAAAATATTTTTTCCTGCCTATGGCGTATATGGTGGGCACAGTTATATTCCATGGGACTCATTGGCAGATAGAGTCAAAAATTCCCCCCAATATACATGGCAAACATTTAAGTTGATTTTCTCCAACTGGAAAGATATTGTGATGGATAAACCTGGACAGATCGTTCTGTTTGGGACTCTGATGATGTGTATGATAATTTATTATGTCAGCAAATCGCGGGGAATTCCATATTTTTATGAAAAAAGTACTTTGGAAACAGATATATTATATTTGCTCTTAGGAGTATTGGTTTTTTACTTAGGTATATTTCCCTATATTGTAAAAAGAGGCGATTCAATTAATGTGATATATTGCGCGGGGCGGGATGCCCTGCTTTTAGGAATTGGCACAGCAATGATCATATATTATTCTCTTCACTTATTTGTGAGAGGAGAACTGCGTAGAACGGTCATGGTTCTTTTGATTGTGTCTGGAATCATTTATTTTAATAATGTATATCTGGTATGGGAAAAGAGTAATTACCAGCAATTGCAGATCCGGGATGAAATGGCTGTGAACCAGGAAATACGGGATAATAATAATTTCCTTGTGATTTATTCGGGTGCGGTAATATGCAGTAATCACGCACAGACAAACGGGAATTCGTGGATTGCGACAGGGGAGCAAACAAGGCATTATGTATGCGGAACCCGTGATCTGGAGCGTTTGATAGAGATGAGGGGGGACGAGTTGTATCTAAATGCATATGCGATGAAAGACTTTGACTATACAGATAAAACGATTGATGGTGTGATCTATGTCAATTATGATCATAATTTTTCCGGAAAAGGAAGAGGCGCCATCTTAATGCAGAAATGGAATGAGTTTTTTAATAAGGAAAGGTTTAACCAGTGGATCAGAGAACTTAAAGAAATAGATTATTACGCAATCACGCCGGAGCAGTCGGATGCAATTATAGAAGCTTATCAGAATGACGAATTGACGGATGAAAATCTTATTGATTATGTGTTGCAAACTGGATGGTGATAAATAAAATAAAAGGGCATTGCCCTTTTATTTTATTTAAGAATACTTTTTAAAGTTTTCATCAGATTGTCGATATTGATCGGCTTTGCGATATGGCCGTTCATGCCGCTTCTCAATGCCTCCTGTTTGTCTTCCTCAAATGCGTTGGCTGTCATGGCGAGGATCGGGATCGATGCGAGCTTTGGCTCATCGAGGCTGCGGATCGCCCGGGTCGCCTCGTAACCGTTCATGACAGGCATCTGCACGTCCATCAGGATCAGCTGGTAATATCCTGGTCTGGAAGATTTCAGCTTATCGACAGCGACCTGGCCGTTGTTGGCGATCTCCACCGAGAATCCGGCCTCCTCGAGGATCTCTGCCGCGATCTCCTGATTCAGCTCATTGTCCTCCACCAGCAGAAGACGTTCCGCATGGAAAGACACGGATTCTATGAGACTGTCTGATCTCTGTTCCTGATCCGCGTTTGTAATGTTGTACAGGCATTCTCGGAGTTCGGACAAAAACAGCGGTTTGCTGCAGAAAGCCGTGACGCCGGCTTCCTTTGCCTCGTCCTCGATATCCTCCCAGTTGTATGCGGTCAGCACGATGATCGGCACATTGCCGCCAGTCTCCTTCTGGATGCGGCGTGCGACTTCGACGCCGTTCATGTCAGGAAGCATCCAGTCGATGATGTAGACAGAGTAGAAGTCCTTGCGGGTGACTGCCTGGTGGGTGCGAAGGACTGCCTCTTTTCCCGACAGGGTCCATTCCGCGCGCATTCCGATCTGCTGCAGCATGTACGAGACGCTGTCACAGGTGTTAAAGTCGTCGTCGACGACAAGGGCGCGGCACCCCTGCAATTTCGGGATCAGGGGGGATATCTTACCCTCTGAGCTGACGCGGAAGGTGAAGGACACGGTAAATTCCGAGCCGATATTCTGTTTGCTCGTGACGCTGATCGTGCCGTTCATCATCGTCACGATGTTCTTTGTGATCGCCATGCCAAGCCCTGTGCCCTGTATGCCGCTGATCGTGGAGTTGCGCTCCCGCTCAAACGGTTCAAAGATGTGGGCGACGAATTCTTCACTCATGCCGATGCCGGTATCCTTGATCTGGAATTCGTATGTGGCGTATCCCTCCTGCGCCACAGCCCGCTCGGTGACCTTGATGCTGACGATCCCGCCGGCAGTCGTGTATTTGATGGCGTTGTTCAGCAGGTTCAGCAGCACCTGGTTCAGACGCAGCCTGTCGCAGTAGATATTTTCGTTCTGCACATCGATGGCATCCATGTACAGCTCGAGCTGTTTGGAGTGAATGTCCGCCTGTATGATATTGCGCAGTCCGTGCAGGATCTCGGGAAGGCTGCAGAGCTGTTCCGACAGCTGCATCTTGCCGCTCTCGATATGGCTCATGTCCAGCACATTGTTGATCAGGTTCAGCAGATGGTTCCCGGAGGTCATGATCTTCTTGAGGTAACCCTCCACCTGGTCCGTGTGCTCGATGCGGCTGAGCGCCAGTGTCGTGAAGCCGATGATCGCGTTCATCGGTGTCCGGATGTCGTGCGACATATTGGAGAGGAAGACGCTCTTGGCCTTGTTGGCGCGGTTTGCCTGGATCAGTGCATCCTCCAGGATGGTATTTTTCTCCATCTCGCTGCGGATCTCCTCGTCGATGCTGTGGAAGCCGAGGACGATCCCGCAGTACTGGCTCCAGTCTCCGGCGCAGACGGCCTTCATCTGGAAATAGCGGAGCTCATTGTTGCAGTTGGTGCGGTAATTGACGAAGTAGGTCTTCTTCTCGGCGAGCCGCTGCATCAGGTTTTCGCGCGAGAGGGCCTGCCGCATCATATCCTTATCCTCCTCGTAGACACATCTGTCTATGTAGCAGGCGAGGTTGTCTTCCATGGACAGTTCCCCCGCAAAAAGCTCATCAAGTATCTTGTATTTACACTCGTTGATCCGCAGGGCGTTTCCTCTTCCGGTGTCCAGGTCAAAGAAGCAGACGAGGTTGTAATCGATACTCAGCGCATGAACCAGCTCCAGCTGGCGCTTTTCACTTTCCTGCCGCTCGGCTTCCTCGTGAAGCCGCTGCGTCGTACAGTCAAGGAGGAAGCGCTGGTAGAACAGTTCCCCGTTTTCCTGCATGAGCTTGATATTTCCCATGATGTGCAGCAGATCTCCATTGTCGTGCTGCACGCGGTATGCGACATTGATGCTGTCACCCACATTCTGCAGGGACAGGATGCTCCTGCGGAGGTTATCGCGGTCCTCTGCGGCAACGGACGAAGCGATCATGTCAAAACCGGCATTGACAAGGTCTTCCTGGGTCTCATAGCCGAGGATCTTGAGTGCGGCGCTGTTCACGCTGAGGATCCTGGAGCCGTCGACAGAGTGACACAGGATACCGCAGTCCATCGTAGTGAACAGTGCTTCCAGTGCCTTTGTCTTGGAGATGAGCTGCTGCTTGTACTCGTTTTCCAGTGTGATATCGATGCCGACGCCCACCGTGCCCATGACGCTCCCGTCAAGGTCATACAGCGGGGATTTGTATGTAGTGAGCAGTTTTGTCCCGTCCCTGGTCTGGACAGTCTCCTCGGAGATGCAGGTCTTTCTCTGCTCCATGACCTCGCGCTCGGATTCGATGCAGGCGGGGTCATCGTGCTCGACGTCCCAGATGTAGGCGTGTCCACGCCCTTCCACATTGGCTTTGGTCTTGTTGACGGTGATACAGAAGCTGTCATTGACCTTCTCGTGGATGCCGTCTTTGGTTTTGTACCAGATCAGAGACGGCACACTGTTGATCGTGGTTTCCAGATACTGGTTTGTCTGCCAGTAGTCCTTGCGCATCTTATAATGCTGCTGCCATTTTGCGAAATGAAAACCCAGTTCGGCGTCGGACAGCGGGAGTGTCCAGATATCATGGATCGCGGGCATGCAGCCGGGCAGATCCGCGAGACATGCGATCTGTTTCTTGTCCGCGAGTACGATGAGTTCTGTGTCCTGCCTTTTTTCCGAGAGCAGGATCTGTATTGTGGCAGATACATCCATGTTCTGCATATCCGCGATGATGACATCCGCCTTTGAGATCATTGTTTCGTAAGGGATCCTGCTCTCAAAGTACTCATGCGTAAAATGCTCAAGTGGTGTCATCTTCTCGATCTGCTTAAATAGTTTGCGCTGACTGCCAAGAAAAAAGAAATTTATATGACAATGGTACATGTGAAAACCTCCCATGGATTTTGTGTGATTCAGATTTTGCAGCACTCATACCTTCTTTCTATTGTAACAATCACGGAAATCGATGTCAATGTTTCCCCATGAATACGCTATTTTTTTCTACATATACTAGGAATTGGCAAAAAATTATGATATCATTTGTTGAGGACGAGATTAGACAGGTACAGGAATGGGGTTGAACGTATGTGTGGAATAGCAGGTTTTTGCAGCAGTCCTGCGAACTGGAGAGAAAATATAGAGCGGATGAACCAGCGGATGTATCACAGGGGTCCTGATGCCGGGGATGTCTGGGCGGATGAAGATGCCAACGTGGTGCTCGGGCATCGCAGACTGTCGATCGTGGATCTGTCGGAGACCGGCGCACAGCCGATGCACTCGGCATCCGGCAGGTATGTCTGCGTGTTCAACGGGGAGATCTACAATTACCGCAGACTCCGGGACAAGCTGCTGAGAGAGAAGAAGGTTACGGCTTTTCGCGGGACATCCGACACCGAGGTGCTGGTCGAGGCGGTCGAGGCATACGGTGTGGCGGAGACGATCAGGCACTGCAAGGGAATGTTTGCCATCGCGCTCTTTGACAGGCAGACAGGGAAGCTGACGCTCATCCGGGACAGGATCGGCGAGAAACCGCTGTATTATGGGTTTGTGAACGGGCACTTCGCGTTTGCCTCGGATATCGGCTGCCTCCGCGTGCTGGACGGTTTTGACAATCCGATCGACACAAAGGTGCTTCAGCTGTATTTCATCCATGGATATATTCCGGCACCGTATTCCATATATAAAGACATCTACAAGCTCGATGCGGGCTGTATGCTGGAGCTGGACGCTCCCTACAAAGAGCCGGGGATCAGCACATACTGGTCTGTGCGTGAGGCGGCGAGATACGGTCAGGCGCATCCGTTCCAGGGAAGCAGGCAGGAGGCGGCAGACGAGCTGGAACGTCTCCTGAAGGCTTCCATCAGGGAGCAGATGGCGGCGGATGTCCCGGTCGGGGCATTTCTGTCGGCGGGGATCGACAGCAGCACGATCGTGGCGCTCATGCAGGCACAGTCGGAGCGCAGGGTCCGGAGCTTTACCATCGGGATGGAGGATCCTGCCTACAATGAAGCGGCATATGCCAGGGAGATCGCACAGCATCTCGGCACGGAGCACACGGAGCTCTACATCACGGCGGACGACGCGAAGGATGTGATCCCGAAGCTCTCCTGGATATTTGGCGAACCGTTTGCGGACTCCTCGCAGATCCCGACGTATCTCGTGAGCAGGATGACGAGGGAGCATGTGACGGTATCCCTGAGCGGTGACGCGGGGGACGAGCTGTTCTGCGGATATCTTTCCTACTCTTCCATAGGCAGGATCTGGGGCAAGATGGGGAAGTATCCGTACGGCATGCGCAAGCTTGCCAGCCGTCTCCTGATCGGGAACCCGCTGATCCGGAATAACCAGCTGCTGCAGACCAAGGCATATCTGCTGGGGGCGAAAAGTCCGGAGCATCTGTATGAGCTGTCCAATGCGCAGGAGGCGTCCAATCTCCAGATCGCCCTGGAAAAAGAAACGTACCCGTACAAGCATAACAGCTATCCCTGCGGGCTTCTGAAGGATCCGCAGAACAGCATCATGCTGATGGATATGGAGGTTTACCACCCGGATGACATCCTGGTCAAGGTTGACCGCACTGCGATGGCGGTATCGCTGGAGACGAGGGTGCCGATGCTGGACCGGGATGTCGTCGAGTTTGCATGGACGATCCCCATGGAGTACAAAAAGCAGGGGACGGAGGGCAAGCTGATCCTGAAGGATGTGCTGTACAGATATGTTCCCAAAGAGATGATGGACAGGCCCAAAAAAGGGTTTGCGATCCCGATCAGGCAGTGGCTCAGGGAGCCGGGACTGCGGGAGTGGGCAGAGTCGCTGCTCGACAGCCGCCTGATCAGGCAGCAGGGGATCTTAAATGCTGCGGAGGTTGACCGGATATGGAGAGACTTTGTGGAAAACGGCAACTGGCGGATACAGATCTGGTATATCCTGATGTTCCAGGCGTGGATGCAGGATGAGGCTGTCAGATCCGCCGGAGCCTGCGGTCGATCCGTGTGAGCAGCTTTTCGATACGCGATCCCATGATATACACGGCAAAGACGGAAGGCGGAAACATCAGCCCGTAGAGCAGCAGGTCATTGTAGGCGATACCGTTCTGCGTGAGCAGATGTGTCACAGCCTTCATGCCGTACCAGCAGACGAGCGAATGGCAGAGGTACATGCCATAGGAATTCCTGCCGCAGTCTGCCAGAAAGCGGCTTGCGGGGGAATCAGGCGGCCGTCTCTGCTCGATGCGCAGGAGCGCTGCGGCAAGCCAGTATGCGGCCAGGCCGGCAATGGTCGGCAGTGCGGTGAATATATAAGGCGTTGGCGGATAGACGTACAGGCAGACACAGATCCCGGTGAATGTGATGAACAGGGCTGTGGACAGCGCGGGAGGCGTCTGCGTTCTCTCTTTCCTGAAAAACAGCAGGATGCCAAGGCAGAAACACGGGAGCTGGTTCGTAAATAAGTAATACAGAAAGGTGCTGTTGCCGACCGGCAGGCTGTTGCCTGACAGACCTGATATCCGGTACTGGAGGATAAGATTGGATACAAACAGCAGCGCCGGAACGGCTGTCATGCACAGCGGATGTATGGCGTGCAGTCTGCGGAGGATCCCGTACAGGAGCGGAAAGGTGATGTAGAGCAGGAAAGCCGTTCCGATGTACCATCCTCCCGGAAAGCCATTGTTGACATAGTCCGGGAACAGGCCATGCAGGAATAATGCGTTTGTGAGCATGGCGCGCGGTTCCCTGTTCATGATAAATCCAGGCGGAAAGTGCAAAATATCCATGAGCAGTATATTGAGTGCGAGGTTGACCATCATAAAGATCAGGAAACCCGGCGCCAGTCTGAGATAGCGGCGCAGGATGAAGCGGAGCGCCCTGGGTCGGGATGGATCCATATGTTCCCATGCGTAGCAGAGTGAAAATCCCGACGCGAAAAAGAAGAGCTGGCAGCCCATCTGGCCGAAATTGATGAGGAACCAGATCACGGACATATCCTGCATGATAAAATGCCGGTTGTGGGTGATGATGATCATGATGATGCCGATCCCCTTTATGATGTCGATCGATCGCAGTTTTTTGTCCATGGCTGTCTCCTGTCTGAATCAGTTTTGTAGTTTGCCTTATAGCCAGTCTATCACATTTTTGCCAATAATAGAATATTTTATGAACAAGGTGGGAAAAAAATGGTTTCAGTCCTTTTCAATTGGTTCTATATCGCAGTCACGGCTTTCCTGACCGGCTTTGCCCTGCGCGCATCCGTGCACAGGATATCAGGGTACCGTATGACGGATGTCAGCAGTATCGTGGGAACGGGACTTGTGGCGGTGACGGTGTACGCGCAGTTCTTCAGTCTGTTCTACAGGGTCGGTGCCGCCGCGAATCTCGTGCTCACGGCCGCGTGTCTTGTGACCGCGGTGGCGGGGAGGCGCCAGATCGCGGAGCTGCTGCGGGAGACCTGGAGCGGAAAGCGCATGTTATGGAAAATCGTTCTGGTGCTGAGTGCCGCGGTGTGGTGCTTCTGTACCTCCAGAGGATATATGCATTACGATTCCGACCTGTACCATGCGCAGAGTATCCGGTGGATCGAGGAGTACAGGGCTGTGAAGGGACTGGGAAATATCCATGTGCGGTTTGCCTACAACAGTTCTTTTTTTGCGCTGTCGGCGCTTTACAGTATGAAGTTTCTGACAGGGCGCTCGCTCCATGCGGTGAATGGGTTCATGGCGTTTTTGCTCTGGACGCAGGTACTTTCTGTTTTTGATGTGCACGGACGCTCCAAAAAGACGGTTGTGACGGATCTTGCCCGGCTCGGCGCGTTTTACTATCTGACTGTTATCTACAGCGATATCGTGGCGCCCGCATCCGATTATGCGATCATGTGCGTGGTGTTTTTTATCATCATCAAATGGCTGGAGCTGTTGGAGCGCGGTGAGGAGGCCGCTGCGCCGTACGCGCTTTTGTGTGTGGCGGGGGTGTATGCCGTAACCCTCAAACTGACGGCGGGACTGATCCTGATCCTGCTGGCCAGGCCGGTCTCCATGCTTGTCATGAGACGGCGCTGGAAGGAGACTGTCTTTTACCTCGGGCTGGGGATCGTGACAGTCGTTCCGTGGCTTGCGAGGACAGTGATCCTGTCGGGGTACCTGCTCTATCCGTTTCCGGCACTGGATCTGTTTGACGTGGACTGGAAGATCCCTGCCGCGGAGGCGGCGCTTGACGCGGCGGAGATCAGGACGTGGGGCAGGGGGATCAACAACGCGGCGCTTGTGGATCTGCCCGTGTCGGCGTGGTTCGGGGAATGGTTTCAGGAAATGCTCCCCGCGGTTGGCAAAGCGCTCGTCGCGGCGGATGCCGTATGCCTGCCGATATTTGTCATACTTCTCGTGAGGCAGTTTCACAGGGCGGACCGGACGCCTGCCGGAAGGCTGAGGACAGGGCAGCTTCTGGTGCTTGCCACAGTGCTCGCCTCCTATGGCTTCTGGCAGTTTTCGGCGCCGCTTCTGCGGTATGGATATGCCTACATACTGCTTGTAGTTATGATAACATCTGGTATTTTATGCGATTATTTGATAAAATCCTTTGACAAACGGCAAAAAAAGGATATGATAAGAAAGACAGTAGTTTTTGGCATGGTCGTGCTGTGGGGGTTCTCCGCAGTCAAGCTGGTATCGCTGGCGCGCTATATGTATGGCGAATCAGGGAAAAAAGCTTACGTATGGCAGCAGGACTATGGAAGGTATGCACTGGAGCGTTATGAGGCGGGGGGCGTGACATTTTATTACCCGGCAGATGGCGACCGTACTGGATATGATCATTTCCCGTCGATCCCGCGGCAGGTGCCGGTGCTCTTCAGGGGTGATTCGGTCGGGGATGGGTTTTATCCGAAAAGTGAAAATTAGAAGTTTATAATCATGATAAGTAAGTATAATAAGAAAGGAATGTAGACGAATGATGAGACATGATACTGTGAAAAAGAGTGTGATAGCGGTCTGTGCGGCGATGATGCTCATGGGTTCTGTTCCCGTGTCGGCTGCGGAGCTTCCGGAGGCCGGTGTGGAAGCTGTGACGCCGGAAACTGTTCCGGCCGAGGCGGTTCCTGCGACGGTGCCGTCAGAGGCAGAGATGGCGATGCTGACGGCCATGATGACGCAGCCGGTTGATCACGAGACCGCATTGATCCAGGCGGCGCAGGCACAGATCGTGATGCAGGGGCTGCCACTCGTGAAGTACCACAACATCAATGTGCTGGGCGATTCGATCACAGCGGGGACAGGTGCGAGAACGCCCGACAAGGCGTATCCTGTGATCCTGTCAAAGCTCACGGGCGCGAAGGTCAACAATTACGGGCTGGGGTGCTCGAGGATCACGGACATTCCGCTGGAGGCATCATACAACCCGGCTTCGTTCATCGACAGGATGTACGCGATGGACAAGACAGCGGACCTTGTCGTGGTATTTGGCGGTACCAATGATTTCTGGTATGGCGACTGTCCGATCGGAAAGCGCACGGACAAGAGTGCCAGTACCTTTTACGGGGCGCTCAACACGATGATCCCGTATCTGAAGAATGCCCATCCGAACGCGGATATCGTCTTCGTGGTGCCGTATCAGCAGAGCAAGGACGCTGATGAGACGCACCCATACAAGCGGAGCACGTACGGTAATTTTGGTACGGGCACGCTGAACCAGTACCGCATCGCGATGCTGGACAGATGTGAGTATTATGGCATTCCGGTGCTTGATCTGTATATGGATTATGAGCTCAACACGGTCGACAACAGGGAGGCGCTTGAGAAGTATGGAAATTATCTGTGTGACGGCTGTCATCTGAATGATGCGGGCTACAACCTGCTCGCGCGCAAGATCTATCAGTTTATCATGCAGGACCTTACGGCATACGTGCCGGCATACACGGAGATCAACGACATGGTGTTCGAGACTGCGGCGCTGCCCGCGCTGATCAGCGATGGAAACTTTGTCATGCCTAACGGCCAGGTGATCGTGAGCAAGCCGGGTTTCGAGGTGGATCCGTCCATGCCGCTGCAGCAGCTGTACCAGTGCCTGATCGTGTCGGCGATGTATTGAATCAGTTAGGAAATGTTTTTGTATGAAGAGAACTCAGAGATTGCGCCTGCCGGAATGGGTGACGGCAGGCGCGGCATTTATCTACTATTGGGTCATGGCATTGTATAAGCTCACTGAGGCGCCGATCTGGCAGGATGAGGCGATGGAGTTTTACTGCTCGATCCCTGTCAGGGGGGCGATCAGGGGCGTGACGGAGTACGCCACCATGTATGAGCGGATGGCTTATATCCAGCAGCAGCCCCCGCTGTACAACTGGGTGATGTGCCTGTGGCTCCAGGTCAGTGAGGGAGAGTGGTGGTACCGCTTTTCGAGTGCCGTGTTTGGTTTTATCGCTGCCATAGGGCTGTATGCTGTCATAAGGAAGCTTTGCGACCGCTGTATGGCGGCTTTTTGTGTTGTGATCTACTCCAGTATCTATATCCTGATGTATTATATCAAGGAAGCCTCCGAGTATTCCCTGCTGATCATGCTGCTGTTCTGGCTGGTCTATGTCTGGCTGCTCATCTGTGAGCGGATGGACGGCAGGCGGATCTTTCTGTTCACGCTGCTCTGTGTCCTGTCAGTGTATACGCATTACGGCGCGGCGTTTGTCGTGGCGCCGTTTGGGATCAGTGTGCTCGTGATGGCAGCGTGCAACAGGGACTGGAAAAGCTTTCGGCTGGGGCTGGGAATGGATGTCGCGGCGGGCGGGATCGGCGGCTTTATCCTGCTGTATTATTTCGTGATCCCGCAGTCCTCCAACC
>VSNO01000135.1 GCA_009774375.1 Lachnospiraceae bacterium | reverse complement strand
ATATTTAAAAAAATGATGCAAAATTGTAAAAATAATATTGACCAAATGTAAAAAATATGATAACTTGTATTTACAAAGTTAAATCGCGATTTTTACAAATGCACAAATGAAACCTGCTACAGGGACTGAAGATAAAAATTCAGAACCAGAGCAAACCAAAAAATAAAAATGTGAAAGGAGCATAACGATGGGCAAAACAAAAACTGTCACTGCAAACAAGAAAGATGCAGGACTGCACAACTCGCTTGTCTATGTTGTCCAACACTGGCAGCTGTATGTATTCTTCCTGCTCCCGGCGCTGGCATTGACAATTATCTTTCGGTACATACCAATGGGCGGTATTCTGATCGCTTTTGAGAAGTATAATCCAATCAAAGGCATTCTGGGAAGCGAGTGGGTAGGATTCAAGCATTTCCAGCGTTTTCTGTCTTCGCCCGATTTCCTGAGCTATCTGGGAAATACCATTAAGCTGAGTGTATTCGGTATGCTTTGGGGATTTCCGGTTCCGATCCTTCTGGCATTTCTGCTGAACAGGATCGAGCGTACAGGTGTCAAGAAGAAGATCCAGTTGGCATTGTACATGCCGAACTTCATTTCTGTCATTGTGCTTTGCGGTATTGTCAGGATCTTCTTATCCGTCACAGGTCCGGTCAATCTGCTGCTTGGCACACAGATCAACTTTATGACCATGCCGGAGGCATGGCGCACAATCTACATCGCCAGCGGAATCTGGCAGGGCGCAGGCTGGGGGTCTATCATTTATACAGCGGCGCTGTCAAACGCAAGCACGGAATTAAAAGAAGCCGCAGTAATCGACGGGGCAAACATCTTCCAGCAGATCAAGGCGGTGGAGTGGCCTGCCATCAAGAGCACGGTAGTCATCCAGTTTATCATGCAGGCCGGCAACATTATGAGCGTCGGCTTTGAGAAGGCTTATGCACTGCAGACCGATTTGAACCTCGCATCATCAGAAATCATTGCGACCTATGTATATAAGAAAGGTCTTATCAACGGTGACTACAGCTTTTCGACCGCGGTGGGATTATTTAACACAGTCATCAATGTCATCCTGCTGGTTGCCGTGAACAAGATTGTTGCAAAAATGAATGACGGTCAGGGAATATAAGGAGGGATAGCATGAAAAAGAAAAGTAAATTTGCCAGATATTCTTTACAGGATAAGGCATTGCTGACAGTAGGCTATATACTGCTTGGATTGTTTGTCGTTGCAATCATTGTTCCTATGATTTATATTATCGTTGCATCCTTTATTGACCCTGTTACCTTGCAGAACAAGGGAATTACCTTTGATTTCAGCAAATGGACGCTGACTGCCTACGAGCGTGTCATGACCAATGACCAGATATGGATTGGCTTTAAAAATGCAGTCATCTATTCTGTGGTATTTACTTTTGTTTCGGTACTGATTACCATGCTGGCTGCCTATCCCATGTCAAGGCCGGATTTCAGGGGAAAGAAGTTCTTTAACGTCATCTTTGTGATTACCATGTTCTTTGGCGGCGGTCTGATACCGACTTACCTGTTGATCAGCGATATGGGTTTGAAAAACAGTATGTGGGCGATCATCCTTCCGGGAGCGTTCAGCGTCTGGAACATGATTATTGCAAGAACTTATTATCAGGGGATTCCGGGAGAACTCAGGGAAGCCGCTGATGTGGACGGCGCAAATGAGCTGACCTTTTTCTTCAGGATTCTGCTCCCGGTATGTACGCCGATCATTGCGACGCTGTCTCTGTGGCAGTTTGTAGGCATGTGGAACAGCTATTTTGATGCGATGATTTACCTGGATGAGTCATCCAAACAGCCCCTGCAGCTCGTACTCCGCGCAATCCTGATTCAGAGCAAACCTGACGAGGGAATGATTTCGGACATGCAGAGTACCGCGGAGCGCGCACAGCTCAGTGAGCTGCTCAAATATGCAACAATTATCATTTCGAGCCTCCCGCTGCTTGTCATGTACCCGTTTTTCCAGAAGTATTTTGACAGCGGAATTATGGCAGGTTCTGTAAAAGGTTAGTGTGAATATAAAAATTGATAAAAGAAAAGGAGAGCAGTTATGAAAAATAAGTTGGCAAAACGAATAATAGTTCTTGCACTGGCGGCAAGTATGCTCGCTTCCCTGGCAGCATGCGGCGGAAACAAGTCTGATAATACACTGGGTAGCGGGGAAATGCAGGAAGTGGATGTGGCGGACCTGCAATTCCCGCTGGCTGAGAAAGCGACCCTGACCGGAATGACCCAGTATCCGGCAAATACGGAGTCGGATCCAAACAACCGCACCATCTTTAAGCGGCTGCAGGAAAAAACCAATGTGGAGATTGAGTGGAAGGCGATTCAGGGGGATCAGTGGGGTGAAAAAATCACGCTGGCAATGGCGGATACGAACACATTGACAGATTTCATTTTCTCGGCAGGTTTTGGCGATAATGATCTGCTGCGGTACGCTGACCAGGGCGTCATTATTCCGTTGGAGGATTATATTGACGCTTACATGCCAAACCTGAAAGCTGTATTCGACAAGTACCCTGAATACAGGAAAATGAGTACGGATGCGAACGGCCACATCTGGGCGCTTCCGTGGATTGAGCAGCTCGGATCAGAGAAGACGGCAATCCAGACTGTAGGCGATATGAGTTTTATCAATAAAAAATGGCTTGATTTTCTTGGACTGGATATTCCAACAACTGTTGACGAGTTTGAGCAGGTTTTGATTGCATTCCGGGACCATGCCTCTGAGCTGCAGGCAGAATTTCATATTGACGGAAGTATTATTCCAATGTCTTGCATTGTAAATGACGGAAACCAGGATCCCGCTATCTTGATCAACGGATTTGGTGAAGGCTATGGGGACTGTGATCAGGGCAGGCATATTGCGGTTACGGACGACAAAAAGGTGATCTGTACAGCCACACAGCCAGGATTTAAGGATGGTATCGCATGGCTGCATAAGCTTTACGAGGAAGGCCTGATCGATCCGGAAGCATTTACGCAGGAGTGGTCTACCTACGTGTCAAAGGGTAAGTCAGGACGTTACGGCGTATGCTTCAGCTGGGATAATGCCAACATTATTGATGATTTCAACGGATGGGTGCCGCTTCCGGCGCTGACTGCCGATGTCAGAAACATTACGCCTGAGAATGGTTCCTTTACCAGTGGCTATGACCGTGGTCGCTGTGTTGTGACGGCTGTCGCAAAGAATCCCGCGCTTGTATGTGCATGGCTCGACCAGATGTACGATCCGTTCCAGTCTCCGCAGAATAACTGGGGTACGTATGGTGAGGATGATGACTTTGATATCTTCGAGCTTGGAAAGAATGAAAACGGGGATGATATGCTGCAGCATGCGCCGCTTGGGGACGCTTCTCCTGTAGAAGTAAGGGAGGCTGAGAGTGTAAACGGGCCGTTGGCAATCCTGGATGAATACTACGGTGTGTATGTCACATGTCCGGATGACGCGCAGTACCGTCTGGACTGGATCAAGGATTACTTCACGCCGGACATGAACACTAAGTATGTCTATCCGAATGTGTTTATGAGCCAGGAGGATACAGAGGAGCTTTCAAACCTGCAGACTGATATCACAAAGACGATCAATGCAAAGCGGTCTGACTGGATCATGAACGGTTTTACGGATGCGGACTGGGACGAGTATCTCAAGAGCCTTGACGCATACGGTCTCGAGGATATGCTTGCGATCTTCCAGAAGTATCTTGACGCTTACTATGAATAACATTGAATAAGCGCTGAGGATAAAAAGAGCTGGCTGAACAGCCAGCTCTTTTTAGAAAATAAAATATGAATATGAAAGGTAAGGAATAATTTCTAAACAGGTGATTCGTTATGAACAGTCAGACATTGCGCGAAGCGCGCAAGTACGAGGAAGCTTCAGAAAAAATGATACCTGCCGACTACAGACCGTCATTTCATTTGTCTGTGCGTACCGGGTGGATGAATGATCCGAATGGATTTTCTTATTACAAAGGAAAGTACCACATGTTTTATCAGTATTATCCCTATGATTCCAACTGGAATTCCATGCATTGGGGGCATGCGGTGAGCGATGACCTGCTGCATTGGGAATACCTTCCGGCGGCGCTTGCACCGGACGAGTCGTATGACAGGGACGGATGTTTCTCAGGAAATGCAATGACACTGCCTGACGGCAGGCAGCTGTTGATGTATACCGGCGTCGTCCAGGAGCGGCAGAAAAATAAAGCGGTCGTTGACTGGCAGAATCAGTGCATCGCAGTGGGTGACGGCGTGGATTATGAGAAATATGAGAACAATCCTGTGATTGATGCAAAGGATCTGCCGGAGGGATTCAGCAGACAGGATTTCCGCGATCCGAAACTGTGGCAGAAATCCGACGGAACGTACCGGTGCATTGTTGGAAACAGGCCTGCTGACGGAAGCGGTCAGATCCTGCTGTTTTCCAGCCCGGACTGTTTTGAGTGGAAATATGAGAAAGTATTTGCGGCGAACAACAATCGTTTCGGATTGATGTGGGAATGCCCAGATTTCTTTCTGCTCGACGGCAGTGCGGTACTGCTTGTCAGTCCGCAGGATATGCTTCCAGTCGGCTTCGAGTATCACAACGGAAACGGGACGCTCTGTCTGATCGGAGATTACGACGAAAAGACAGACACCTTCACGGAGCGGTATGACCAGTCGGTCGACTACGGTATTGATTTCTATGCGCCCCAGACGGTGCTGACGCCGGATGGGCGCCGCATTATGATCGGTTGGATGCAGAACTGGGATACCTGTAATTTTCGGTCACAGCATGTGTCATGGTACGGGCAGATGAGTCTCCCACGGGAGCTGCATGTCAGACACGGAAGGCTGTACCAGACTCCGATACGGGAACTGGATCAGATGCGGCGCAGCAGGGTGGATTACCGGAATGTGCTGGTGGGGGACAAGATCAGCGACAAGATTACGCTCAATGGCATCAGAGGGCGGAAAGCCGATATGGAGTTGACCATCAGGCCCGAGGAAGGGAAGGAAATCTATCATGAGTTTGCCCTGAATTTTGCTGAGGACGACAAGTGCCACACCACGCTGAGCTTCCATACCAGAAATGCCATCTTAAAGATCGACAGAAAGTTCTCCGGTTCGAGGAGGGCGATCATACACCAGCGCAGAAGTCTTGTCAACAGTGAGAACGGTGTGCTGAAGCTTCGAGTGATCCTGGACCGTTTCAGCGCGGAGATCTTTGTCAATGACGGGGAACAGGTGATGACGGCGACTGTCTATACAGAGCAGGAGGCAGACGGCATTTCTTTTATGGCAGACGGCGCTGTGCGGATGGATATTACCATGTATGAGCTGGCGGACAGAGCGGAGGCGTTTATGGGGCAATGAAACAGGTAATGAAAAAGTTTTATGGCATGATCTTCCTGTCTATGAGTTTGCTGTTTTGCAGCTGCGGGCAGTCCGGGGCGAAGGACAAGGATTTCTCAGAGCTGACAACGCCGGGGCAGCAGGAGGATGCGTATGAGTATCGCACGTATTTCCTGCCTGCCAAGGATGGCCCGATCCAGCCGTATGTCGGGGACACAATGCCGTATTACGAGGACGGGGTGTATTATATTTACTATCTTAAGGAGGGCGGGGACTCCTATAATCATTCCATATATCTGGCGACGACAAAGGATTTTGTGACCTATACGGAACAGGACGAGGCGGTGCTCGAAGCGTCCGACAGCGGGCAGGATAACTGGATCGGGACAGGGTCTGTTGTGAAGGCTGGCGACAGGTATTATTTCTTTTATACAGGTCATGCGGACTCTGCCGATATAGAATACAAGGAAAAGATCATGGTCGCCGAGAGCGATGATCTGACAGCTTTCCATAAGATCGCTGGCTGGGAGATCACGCCCCCTGATGAGCTTGGACAGAAGAATGATTTCAGGGATCCGCAGGCATATTACGATCCGGATACGGACACCATTTCCCTGACGATCACGGCGTCCAAGGATAATGTGGCAAGGATTTTAAAGTATACGGTCAGCGCCGATCTGCAGAAAACGAACTACGATGGCATCATTTTTACCAATACCGCTGGAGATTTCTGGAATCTGGAATGCAGCGATACGTTCAGACTGGGCGATAAATGGTATCTGACGTACTCGGCACAGGACGATACGCTCTGGTACGCTTCTGCCGATCAACAGTTTGGACCTTATTCCGAGGCAAAGCGCCTGGAGGGAAAACTGTTTTACGCGGCAAAGCATATCGAGGATGGCGAAAATGTGTATATGGCGGGATGGGCAAGAAGATCCGAATCGCCTGCGTCCACGCGGAGTGTTGCGGCATGGGCAGGAAATCTGGTCGTACAGAAGATCGTCCAGAAGGAAAACGGCGATCTGGCGCTGGCTCCGGCAGACTCGGTCATACAGCAGTTTCAGAACAGACGGAAGCTGTTGGCTGATGATGACCAGGTTCTGATCGAAGCGGGTCCGTCGCATCGGTATGTGGATCTATGCAGCTGTTATGAGAGATATATGATCAAAGGAGTATTTACGTATTCGGGAGAGGGTTCCTTTGGGTTATGTTTTGATTATAATGGAGAAGAGGACAAATACAAGCTGATATCTGTCAGTCCGAATGAGAATAAGCTCCAGTTTCTTTTTAATAAAGGAACTACGCCGATCGCGGAGACAGAGATTCATCTTGAGCCTGGAGAAAATTATTCATTCACTTATATACAGGAAGGCTCTGTGGGGATTTTTTATCTTGATGACATGGCAGCTTTGACAGTCCGATTGTACGGTGTGAGTGGAAAACCAGTCAGGCTGTTTGCCAATGACAATATTGTGACGTTCTCGGGATTGGAACAATATTCCAATTAAACCTGGCTTCCGCCATAAGATCCGGTTGTACTGCAGCGCGCAGCGTTGTATAATGAAAAGCAAAAAGCAGGAGGATCGGATCATGTACACAGAAAAGGAGCTGGTGCGGATCGCCAGACGCGAGAACAACAACAAGAGAAACTATCTGGTAGTCAACAGGCTGCAGGGAAAGCACATTCCGGTGAGACCCTGTGAGGCGCTCGCGATGTTCCGGGCTCTGGCGGACACCATAAGAGACAGATACGGGCGTGAGAAACTGCTGGTGATCGGCTTTGCGGAGACAGCGACGGCGATCGGCGCGGCAGTTGCGGCAGAGCTTGGCGCGGACTACATGCATACGACAAGGGAGAGCGTGCCGGGAGCCGGATATCTGTATTTCTCGGAGGAGCACAGCCACGCGATGCAGCAGAAGCTGGTCAAGGAGGAGATCGACCGCGTGATCGGCACGACGGACAGGATCGTCTTTGTGGAGGACGAGGTCACGACGGGAAAAACCATATTGAATCTTATCGGGATCCTGAGAAAACAGTATTCAGAACAGATCCATTTCACGGTCGTTTCCATATTGAATGGAATGGACGAGGCGGCACTGGAGGCGTACCGCGGACTGAATATTGAGCTTTTCTGGCTTGTAAAGACAGACCACGCCGCTTACACGGAGATCGCGGAAGCTTACAGGGGCGACGGCAGCTATATCCGGTGCAGCGAGGAGGCTGCATTTCAAAGCGGGGAAGCGGTTCAATATCCGCGCCCAGAGGACACAGGCGGCGCCGGGGATCGCGCGGAACAGGCAAGCCCGGCAGGATCCATCCGGATAAAGGCGCACATGGACGCCCGCCGGATCGTCGGCGCCGCCGGGTATGCGGAGTACTGCGGATCGCTGTATCAGGAGATTGTCAGTCAGATGGATCTGGACAATGTACAACGTCTGCTCGTGCTTGGAACCGAGGAGTACATGTATCCGGCGCTGTATGCAGCCAGCCGGTTTGAAGCACAGGGAAAAGACGTCCGGTTCCATGCGACGACCAGAAGCCCGATCGCGGTGAGCACGGAGGATGAATATCCGTTTCATGTGAGGTACGAACTCAGAAGCCTGTATGACAGCGGGCGGACGACCTATATTTATGATCTGCAAAAATATGACATGGTTGTCATTTGCACAGATGCGGCGGGTGATATCGGGGAAGGCATCCGTTCGCTGAACCATGCATTGGAACTGTGCGGGAATGGACGGATCATTATGGTATCGTGATGTTCCTTCATTTTATTCAGATCGATCAAAATCAAATACAGTAACAGCGTTAGAGCATATAGAATCTGAAAATCTATATGTTCTATTTTTTTGTCATAAGAGGTAACATGAAATAATTAACTAAAATTTGCTGATTTCCAGAAGGGATTTGTTTGTGTACAACAGCAGCTGTTTTGCTTCCTCGATCTTGGTGCGGTATATGAAGGAGGAAGCGCAATAAAAAAATAGGGATTCTGCTGATAGTGCTTGTCTGTATCAGTCTTGCGGCATTTGGCGTGACCAGATATGGACGAAAGTGGAAACTGGCGCTACGATGAGGACGAAGCGTTTCCCGTGGACGGGGAAAAAGATTGCAGCCCTGCTTGTGCAGCTTCGGGAGTTTGGTGTTTCCTTCATGACAGAAAAAGTGGAGGATTGGGGACAGTACGGACTGGATACGCCTGTCTGCACGATCCATATGGAAACGGAGGAAGACACGTATGAAATCCTGCTGGGCGATTACAGTGACATGAACTCGGAGCGTTATGTAGCTATTGGAGACGGAAATGCCTATCTCGTGAAAGATGATAGTGGTTGGTCTGGTCGAGGCAGTCAATGCAATCATATTGAAATGATTTATTCAATAAAGGAACAACGTAAAAGTGTGGAAACCTTTGCAAAATTAACGCAAAGCGACAGAAATCATATCGTCAATATGTCTTTGCACTTGTTTGGGCGTTTCGTCAAAATCATACTTTATCCACTGATAGATGATTCCGAAGTATCCATAAATAAAAAAGGACATAAGATATGAGGATTGCTTATCATATGTTTCCCCCGATGGTATCAGATCCTCAAGCGCGCGCATAATGACAGAAATAAGATTGCAGTGGTAAAGCATTGAAAACAGATGCCTGTTTTCATAAATAAATGCGGTCAGATCCGACACCTGTTCCTGTTTATCATTTTCGTGTTTGGAAGAATACAGCTCCCACTCGTATTTTATCTTAAAAAGGAGTATTTCTTCTTTGCCGTTTTTATTTTCAAAATATCTGTAAAAAGTAGTCCTGCCGATGCCGGCTTCTTTGCAGATCGAGTTTACACTGATTGTATCAAAGTCCTGGGTTTTCATGAGTTTGATCAGTGCATCTGCAAGACACAGTTTCATAAACGCTGTCTGATTCTTTTTCATGAAGGAACAAAATCCCCCTTTTTGTACCGCATAGAGCAGTGGCTATAATATTCTGCCTGTTTCACATTGACACTGAACGCGTCCTTCCATATAATGTGATTTACACGGAACAGATGTGCCAAATAGCGACGTATGTTTCATGATTATTGTAGTGAAAGCAGATGGCACTGTCAAGCAGAAGGAGACTTATTTTATGAAAATAATGAAAAGAGGCCTCAAAATAGTGGGATTTGTGATTTTAGGCATTGTTAGTGTAACCGTCCTTGCGGCAGGCTTCCTGCTGACGAAAAACTATATTGATTCTCAAAAGCCCTGGCTGGAAAAGGATTATTACACAACGTTTCAATCGGATTCGGCTCTGGAAAAAAGGTATGCAGGGCGTGGGAGCTATGATGTATCAAACACGGTAATCAGATCGGATGATGACACGGTTAAAAATATCCGGATCTGGTATCCGGCAGAACTGGAGAACACGGCAGAAAGATATCCTCTCATCATCGTCACAAACGCCAGCAATATGGCAGCGTTAAACTACGAGCCCTACTTTGAAAGACTCGCGTCCTGGGGGGTTTGTTGTAATCGGTAATGATGACAGGCAGACTGGTACAGGAGCGTCCGCTTCCCAAACGCTGGACTATATATTAGGGCAAAATGATCATTCGAACAGCCTGTTCCATGACAGAATCGACGTAGAAAATATCGGTATTGCCGGTTATTCCCAGGGCGGGGCGGGTGCGCTCCGGGCTGTCACGGAATATGAAAATGGCAACCAGTATAAAGTATTGTTTACAGGCAGTGCCGCCCATGCCTATCTTTCGCAGATGTGGGGAGGATATGATGCTTCTAAAGTGTCGGTTCCGTGGTTTATGACGGCTGGAACAGGGACATCCGATGACGCAGGAGTGCCTGACCTGAGTCTGGAGTGGGGTGGTGTTGCCCCGCTTTCCTCTTTGATCGAAAACTACAATAACGCAGCCGATGACATATTTAAGGTCCGAGCAAGGGTTGTCGGAGCCGAACATGAGGAAATGCAGCGAAAGACGGATGGATATATGACTGCATGGATGCTGTATCAGTTACAGGGCGATGAAGAAGCTGGCAGGGTATTTATCGGCGGGAATGTGTAAATTCTGGAAAACGCAAATTGGCAGGATATTGAAAAAACAAGTAAAGAGAATTAGATCACAATGACCTGTAAAATTTTACACAGATTTTACAGAAACTATCTTTTAGATTTTACTTGGACCAGATATCATTTGACTATAAGAAAATTTTTGAGGGAGGATTATGGTCAGATGGATTTCTTCGGATTGCTGACAATGGTTGGCGGGCTGGCATTATTTTTATATGGAATGAAAACGATGGGAGACGCCCTGTCAAAAATGGCTGGCGGCAGGCTGGAACAGGTACTGGAGCGCATGACGGACAATCCTGTGAAGGCTGTCCTGCTGGGGGCGGGTGTGACGGCGGTGATCCAGTCCTCTTCCGCGACAACGGTTATGGTAGTGGGGTTTGTCAATTCCGGTATCATGAAGCTGTCACAGGCGGTCGGCGTGATCATGGGTGCAAATATCGGTACGACAGTTACCTCGTGGGTTCTGAGCCTTTCAATACGGCAAACGGCGCAGTCATTGCGGTGATACACAGCGTATTTAATATTGTCGCGACAGTCGTGCTGCTTCCCGCTTCCAGGCTGCTGGTAAAGCTCGCATATTTTACCATTCCGCAGTCAGGGGACGAGACACTGGAAATATCAGAAAGAGTGCTGGACGAAAGATTTCTGGAAAATCCTGCCTTTGCAGTAGCACAATGTAAAAATGCGGTGTGTGATATGGCGCAGCTTATCTTGAAGGCAATGAATTTATGTGTATCCGTGCAGGAAAAGTATGATGAAAATGCGGTGCAGACAGTTATGGAAATTGAGCAGGAGGTAGATGCCAGGGAAGATGAGTTATCGTCCTATCTGGCAAAACTTTCCGCAAAGCCTCTTTCTGAGCAGGACAGCAAAACCATCAGTCAGTTTGGCAGGTGCATCACGGATTTTGAGAGGATATCCGATTATACGAAGGGCATCGCATTTGCACAGAAGAAGCTGCATAAGAGTAAAGAAAAATTTTCAAGGAAAGCGGCTGCCGAAGCAGGGCTGATCTATGAGGCAGCTCTCGAGATCGTGGAATGTACGGTTTCCGGCTTTATACACGGGGACGAGGAGATGGCGTTCCGCATTGATCCGCTTGCCGACGTGATCAGTCTGGTAAAAAAAGATATCAGGAAGAATCATGGCAAGCGGCTGGAAAAGGGGAAGTGTTCCGTGGAGCTTGGCATGGCGCTTACAGATATGGCCACCTCCCTGGAGCGCATTGCGAAGCATTGTTCCAACATAGCGGAGGAGCAGATGGCATCCGGGACAGACCGGCACGCATTACACCAGTATGCACGGGATGTCAAAGAGAGCAACGGGCTGTATAAGGAACTGCTTGAAGAATATACGGAAAAGTATTCGCTGAAAAAACTTGAGGAAACGTAATAGAATTGTGTATCCATTGTGAGATAACATATAAATATACATTGTAAAGAGCAGATAAAGACTTTATAATCAAAGAAATAAATTAGAATGAGTGGTCTCGGAAACGCACCCCAAAAATGAAAAAACTTTAGCTGCAAAATTTTAATTGCATTAGGGAGAGGGAGAAAATGATTGGCCTAAAGCTGTGAATCCCTGGGAATACGGGTCTGGAAACGCAGGCTGCTGTTGTTCTTAATATAGACAGTGCGCCCATAGCGGCCGGGAGAACATTCCGTTTCATACGGACACTTCCCGATACGCCCGCATCTGAGGGGACAGCGGTACTTATGTGCATCTTTTATGGGATCGCTGCCCCGGGAACACATTTCATGCCCGGCCCTGCACAGGGGATGTCCTTCCTTATTAAAAGTAATGTCATCCGTGGCACCGACACAAGACTTAGACCTGCCATTGATATCGATCAGGGCATTGATGCCCCAGTGTTCCAGCAGTTTATAAGTCGGAATGTTA
>VSNO01000134.1 GCA_009774375.1 Lachnospiraceae bacterium | reverse complement strand
ACGCACCGCCGCATCCTGTCAGCAGACCTGCGGTAACCACCAATACCGGTAAAAGTTTTGTCCATTTTCTTTTCATAATCATCCCTTCCCTTTCGCGATCATTTCCCTTATAAAAACATTGACAGTGCCCATAAAATGGATTCTACTATTGATACGTTTTATGATGCTGTTTTTTATGGATTTTTTGCACTGTTTTTCATCGTCACCATGACATCCACCACAAAACTTCCATCCTCTGTATAGCACATCAGATCACCGCCGATCTTCTGTGCCGCTTCCAGCATCGTCGGCAATCCAAAACCGTGATCGGCGCCTTCCTTGCCAGTTCTGGGTATCGTCCCTTTCTCCACGACCAGGTCACTGCTGCAGGCATTTTTGATCCGGATGATCAGACGGTTTTTGTTGTATTTCATCCGGACAAATATTTCCCGCTGCTCCTGCGGCAGTTTCCGAAGCGCATCGGCTGCATTTTCCAATCCGTTCGAGAGGATCTGGCACAGCTCCATATAGGGGAGCTGCTCATCACCGATCAGGATGTCAGACTCCAACGTCGCGCCGATCCGCTCAAACTTCTGAAAATAACTGCACAGCACAGCATTGATGTACGGATTGGGACAGTACTGTCCCATGCACGCATCCATCTCGCCCTGCACATTTTTCAGATAATCCAGCGCCTCATCTACTTTCCCTGTCGCCAGAAGCCCTGCGATCGTAACCGTATAGCCTTTCATATCATGCTTCAGCTTGCGGATGTGCTGCTGGCTTTCGAGCTGTTCCTGCAGGATCCGCTCATTCTGCTGCTTGCGGTAGAGCATGAGCTGTCCGTACAGCGAGGAAAATATCATACCATAGTTGCAGAGCATCAGCATCAGGATCAGGACACAGACAGGAACATCCCCGGGTCTCTCCACAATATTGACCGGATACTGGACCACCATCGTCAGCAGGATATAGTACAGCATCGTCGTTCCCGAGAAAATGCCCCATCCCTTTGCGACTGCGGCCTGCAATTCCAGATAGGGCTTTCTCAGAAACCGGTATGCCAGATATTCGACCAGCGGAAATGCTATCAGTCTGCTGAAAAACATCAGTACGAACTTACCTCCTCCGAGATAAAAATCCAGCAGGTTCGTAACTGCCATGATCCACAGACATGTCGTATCCGCCAGACAGAAGGTGAACAGAAATCGGAACTTCTTGTCGGCAGAGAAGATATAAAAAAACACAAAGCTGGGGATCGAGCAGGTAAAGAAAAAAATCTTCCCCAGGAACCCAAATCCAAAGACCCAGCCCAGGACCATATTCAATATCATCAGGATCCCCATCCCGGCTCCTGCCGCCAATAAGGTCTTTCGTCTGGTATATCGTGACCGGAACAGCATCACAAACAAAAAGATCACATGGAACATTGCCCATAAAACCGATAAATCCCTCAACATCGTATTCTGCATCTATCTGCCATCTCCTTATCTTCCCATTGATGTATACTCAAACAGTAAAATGTCTTTCTCATGTCAACGCATGCTGACATTTTTCCTCTGCACGGGTCTGCGCATAAAAAAGAAGGACGAAGCCCCGATCTAATCTTCGTCCCTTATGAGCAGTGTGGCACGCTGTGCGCGGTACAGCTTCTGCGCTTCGCCTATTTTCATATGATCACTCCCTGCTAAATATATCGGTCAATACAGACAGATCCTTAAATCGCTACGCCTCCACCAGCTGCAGGTCATACAGCTTCTTGTACATGCCGCCTAACTGCAGCAGCTCCTGGTGCGAGCCGCTCTCGCGGATCTCGCCCTTGTGCATGACGATGATCTTGTCGGCGTGCTGGATCGTGGAGAGACGGTGTGCCACCATGATGGTCGTGCGCCCCTCCATCAGCTTTTCGAGCGCCTGTGTGATCAGGCTCTCCGTCTCGGTATCGATATTCGCCGTCGCCTCGTCCAGCACGAGGATCGTCGGCTGGTAGGCGAGCGTCCGCGCAAAGGAGAGAAGCTGGCGCTGCCCCGCAGAGAGCGTGCTGCCGCGCTCCGTCACCGGCTCGTCATAGCCGTCTGGCATCTTATTGATGAAAGAGTCCGCGTTCACGATGCGGGCGGCGCGCTCGATCTCCTCCCGCGTGATCTCCTCATTGTCCAGCGAGATATTGCCCTTGACATCCCCGGTAAAGATGAACACGTCCTGCTGCACCTGGCCGATCGCCCGCCGCAGCGTATCTTTGTCGATCTCCCGGATATCCACGCCGTCGATCAGGATCTCCCCGCGCTGCACATCGTAATAGCGCCCGATCAGATTCAGTATCGAGGACTTTCCGGCACCGGTCGCCCCGACAAACGCCACCTTCTCGCCCGGCTCAATGCAAAAGCTCACGTCCTTCAATATATAGTCATCCTTCTCATAGGCAAACCAGACATGCCTGAACTCGATCCTGCCCTGGATCGTGATCTCCCTCGGCTCCGCGGGATTGACGATCTCCGGCTTCTCGTCCAGGATCGAGAAGATCTTCTCCGCCGACGCGAGGGAGGACTGCAGCGTGCCGAACTGCTCTGCCAGCTCCTGGATCGGCTCGAAAAAGGAACTGATATAGTTGATGAACACAAACAGCGTTCCCAGCGAGACTGTCCCCGCCAGCACGGAGGCGCTGCCCTGCCCGATCACGATGACCATCGCAAAGACGGACAGCATGTAGATCGACGGGCGGAAAACGGCAAAGGTCATGACCTCGCGCCAGTTCGCGCGGAAAAGCTGCTCACTCTTATCCTCAAATTCCTGATACTTCTCCCGCTCCCGCGCAAAGATCTGTATCAGCTTCATGCCCGAGATATGCTCGGACAGAAACGTGTTCAGCTCCGTGATCCGCGTCCTTGTCAGGCGATACGCCTTCCTCGACATATAGCGGAAAAAGAACGTCAGCCCCGTCACAAACGGGATCAGTATAAAGGAATACAGTGCCATCCGCACATCGATCGAGAGCATCACGACCGCAAAACCGATGATCTTCACCGAATTCTTGAAAAGCTTTGCCAGGATCTGCGAAAACAGCTCATTGACCGCCTCCGTGTCATTCGACACCCTGGTCACGAGTTTTCCGACCGGCTGTGTGTTGAAAAAGTTGACGGAGAGGCTGTGAATGTGCGCAAAGACTTCCTCGCGCATCCTGTAGATGATGGACTGCCCGATATTCTGCAGGATCCAGGTGTTGGAGGCGTTGAACACAAAGCCCAAAAGGAGCATCAGGGCATACAGCCCCCCGGCGCGCAGGATCCCGCGGAATGCCTCCTCCATTCCGAGCTCCACACCCGGCTGTCCATAACTGCCAATGTACTCGTCGATGGCATTTCCGATGATGATCGGCTTGTAGAGCTCCACGCCGATCAGCGCGATGACAAGCACTGAGGAGAGGAGCATCAGCCACTTATGCGGTTTTAAATAGCCTAATAGCCGTTTCATTTTATTCCACCTCCGCCATTGCCAGATTTTTCGCGGCTTCGAGCTGCTGTTTTTCGAACATATCCTTATATATGCCGCCGAGCGCCATCAATTCCCTGTGATTGCCGCACTCCTTCGCCTCCCCGTCCTCCAGCACGAGAATGGTATCGGCATTCTGTATGGTAGAGATACGGTGCGCGATCAGGATCGTCGTCTTTCCACGCCTGTTTTCCTTCAGATTCCGCAGTATTTTTTCCTCTGTGTCCGTGTCCACGGCGGAGAGTGCATCGTCGAGGATCAGGATCGGCGCGTCCTTCTTCAGGGCGCGCGCGATCGAACTCCTCTGCTTCTGACCGCCGGATAACGTGACGCCCCGCTCCCCCACGATCGTGTCGTATCCGTCGGGAAACGCGATGATATTGTCATGAATGCACGCGGTCTTGGTCGCCCTGATGATCTCGTCCATCTCCTCGTTGTCCGTTCCAAACGCGATGTTAGACTTTAACGTGTCCGAAAACAGGAAATTGTCCTGCGGCACATAGGCGATATTTTCGCGCAGTGTTTTCAGCGGAATGCTGTTGATATCCCTGCCGTCGATCAATATCATGCCCGGCTTTGTATTATAGAGATGCAGCAGCAGATTGACGAGCGTCGATTTGCCGTTTCCTGTGCGCCCGATCACGGCGAGCGTCGTTCCTGCCTTGACCTCCAGGCTGATATCCTTTAAGGTCGGCTCACTGTGCCCCCTGTGGATAAACGTAAGGTGCTTCAGGCTGATGTCCCCCCTGATCGAGCTGACATTCGCCACCTGTTCCGTGTCCGCGATCTCAGGCTTTTCCTCAAACACTTCCTGTATACGCCTGATGCCCGCACCGCCCTGCGAAAACATGTTGATCGCCTCACCGCAGGCGAGCATCGGCCACACGAGCATCGTGATATACTGGTTGAACGCGACAAAACGGCCGATCGTGATCTCCCCGGCAAGCGCAAGATAGCCGCCGTACAGCAGGGTGAGCAGGCTGCTGATGCCGATGACCACATCAAGCAGCGGAATGACGATCGATTCCATCTGGGCGATCCTTAAATTTTTCTTTTTCGCATTGGCGTTTGCGCGGGCAAACGCCCTGATCTGCGACTGCTCACGCACGAACGCCTTCACGACGCGAACGCCGGAAAAACTCTCCTGCACAAAGTCCGTGAGATCGGACACCGCCTCCTGGCGCTCCAGAAAGCGCTTTTGCATGATCTTCCCGAAATACAGCTCCCCGAACGCGATAAAGATCATCGGAATGATGGCGATGAGCGTGAGCTTCACATTGACGTAGACCATCATCTGCCCGATCACCATCACGGTCATGACCACCGCGTCAAACGCCGCGATGACAGCCGGTCCGATCGCCATGCGCACCGCGTTCAGGTCGCTTGTAAACCGCGTCATGAGATCGCCCGTCTTGTGCTCGTTGTAATATTCCACATCGAGCGTTTCCAGATGTGCAAACATGTTATCGCGGATCTCATGCTCAATGGCGCGCGATGCCCCAAAGATAAAATAACGCCACAAAAAGCGCCCCACCGCCAGCGTCAGACCGATCCCGAGTATGATGCCGATATTTCGCAGGACGCCGTCCATATCCATCGTGCGGGCGGCGAGCCCGTCCGTGATGACGCCCGTCACCTTTGGAATGTAGAGATTGGCAAAATCCAGTATGAACAGCGTGATGATCCCGCCAAGGTACTGCCACTTATGCCGCTTTATGTACTGCCAGATAAACCGAAATTGTTCCATATTCCTGATCGATGTCCTTTCGTTTCATACACAGTCTGATCCATGCACTCCTGCAGGCTGATCACAGTCATTTCAGGAGAGCGTACATCTTCATATCCGTGACCCTGCCATTCTTGACCGCATTGCTCCTCAAGGTGCCCTCATACTGGAATCCTGCCTTCTCAAGCACCCTGCACGACGCTGTATTATATGCAAACGGCTCCGCATAGATGCGAATGATATCACTCCTGGCAAAGACATACGCACAGGTCTGCCGCACTACCTCCGTCATGATCCCCCTGCCCCAATATTCTTCCGCGATATAATACCCCATCTCCGCGGTCTGCCTGTGAATGTTTTCCTGACGGAATACGCCGATGCTGCCGATGGCCTTATCGTCCACCGTGACCGCAAAGGCAAAGGTATCGTTTTCATCTGCGGCAAGCATGGCGGCGATGAAATCCGCCCCGTCCTGCTCCGTATATGGGTACGGCAGCCCGTCCCTGAGATTGTCCTGTACCTTTTTGTTGGAAAGCGCCGCCGCCAGATCCCCCGCGTCCGACAGTTTCCATTTTCTGATCGTGCCGATCATTTTGTATCTCACCTTCCCTTGAATTTAGGAGTTATAGGAAAATACTACCCTGCCCTCCTGCCAATATATCCCCTGTAAAAAGACAGACACTGCTTCGCTCTGATCCGTCTCCATTTCCCTGGCACCTCCGCTTCCGTGATAACTGGCCTGTTCTCACGCCCGCAGAGAATATCAAAGAGATCAGCCTCATACAGCTGCATAAGCGCAAACATCGCATCTGAGGGCGGATAGCTCTTGCCCGATTCGTATTTGTAAACCGCCTGCACAGAGCCCACGCCAAGATATCTCCTCACCTCGTCCACTGTGAGCTTTTTCTGTATTCGTAAACGCTTCAGATTGCGCCCGATCCATCTTGCATCATAATCTGTTCTGTCGATCAATCGTTTTTCCTCCCTGTCTATACCGCTGATTTTACGATCTGTGAAATCATATGTCATACTCTGCTGCACAGAGCATGGTCAAACCATATGTTCTCCATCAACCTTATCATATCACAAAAATATGTTCTTGTCATTGACGGTATAGTTAAATCCGGGAATTTTTGAATCAGATTTTCCGGACCGGGTGCCTGATCACGGTTTTTAACCGCTCGGGAGCCGTCCGTCTCGCATCGCTCAGATAAATCTCATGGTGCATCCTCTTGTCAGTGATGTCGAGCCGATACCCCTGTTCTGTCATAAAATCATGCATCCGGCTGACGGTCTCCGGCTCATTGTCATAAGGGCCGATATGCATGCTCTGCACGCACAAACCCTCATGATAAGTCCAGTACATCACCCTGGAGAAATCCTCCTTCTTCTTCGTCTCCGCCTCATGGACTGCCCAGTCAAAATCGTCCTTTGTCACAAAATCCGGCAGTCTGATCACAGAGAGAAACTCGAAGGTCTCCTTATGCGCATAATCGATCCCCTGTACGCCATCCTGCCACCAGAATCCCTCCAGCGGCGGGACCACATAATCAAAATACCCTTCGATCTGGTGACTGCCCTTCCTGCTCATCTTGATCGTAAAAGCGACCGCATACAGCAGTCCGATCGACTGCTTGTACTCGCCGCCCTCGATGTTCGGATCGCCCTTTCCGCGGACCGCGATATAATTCATCGCAGGCACTTCGACGAGTCCCGGTTTATTCTTCGGCAGATAAAATTCTTTATACTCCTTCTTGTAATCAAAGGCCATCTCTTTCCTCCATACTAATAAATGATACGCTGATCACCCATTTTTTCCACAGCAATTCTTATATTTCTTGCCACTCCCGCAGGGACATGGATCATTGCGCCCCACTTTTTTGCCCTGTCGGACATATTGTCCGTCCTCCTGACTATCCCAATGCACCTGCCCCATACCCTGGCGCTTCTCAGGGTAGAGCTCATAATAATGCCCGCTCTGGTATTTTCGCTCCTTCTTTCCATACTCTTCCAATATCGCATCTTTCAGTAAGGACCTTCTGCCCTTGCTTTTTGTGATGATATCCCAGACATCTTTCATGCAATCGTATGCGCAGGGATATTCCTGCTGCATGAGCGCTATCTCGTCACGCTGCTTCGGCCACGCTTCCAGCTGACAGAGAATCGCATCATCCTGCATAAAGTTCTCATACTCCTCCTCCGAATAACCTTCGTCATCCTGCAGTATGAATGCTTCCATCGTCAGTTTCATCAGATCGCTGAACCGCTCGTCCTCCAGCAGGTGATATGCCTCAGTAACCTCCCTCGGCTCTTTCTCATCAAAGATGTCCGGCACAAAAACGCTCATTTTCTCCGCAAGCGCATCGATCTCTTCACCTTCGTCGGTCACGGCTGCTGTCTTGACAAGCAGATACAGCTGTATCAACAGATCATCGTAATCATGGATCCTGCTGCCCACCTGATCCAGAAAAGCGCTGCACTCATCCACCACTTTCCTGATCGGATATGGCTTGTCCAGATAAAGCGCCAGCAGCCCGGTATATGCCTCCAGCAGCTCTGGTATCCATCCCGCCATCTTCTCAGGCGGGATGGAAGCGATCAGGTTTTCGAGCACCTGCACTGCCTCATCACATTTTTTTTGTGCGTAGCAGCACAGACTGAACAGATTCAGAAAATCGATCTCGCGCCATCCCTGATCATAGACCTGGCGAAATACAGTATATGCTCTTCGCGTGTACCCTCTCAGATGATATGCCTTTGCCAGTTCGCTTTGATAATAGAGCTTATCCGGAAAGCGTTTCACCAGCTTCTCATACGATTTGACAGCGTTGCCCGGTTTACCGTCCAGAATGCTGCATCTCGCATACAGATACAGGAAACACTCAACCTCCTGATAGTATTTCATTCCCTCCTTTGCCGTCTGGGCGGCTTTGCCATACTCCCGCTCCTGCATCAGCTGATGGATCTGTTCATACATACTCTCCGCAAATTTATCATCAGCCGGAACCTCGATCGAAATACTATTTTCGGGCTGATCTTTTTCCTCTGTCAGACGCTCATATGCCGCCCTGATCTCCTGAAACCGTTCCGGGTCTTTTTCTGGAGAATGCGTCCTGATCAATTTAAAATATGCTCTTTTGATGGCTTTCTCGTCCGCATTTTCATCGATCCCCAGTATCTCATAATCTTTTCTCATTCTTACGCTCCTGTGTAGTATTGTAATTGGTCCCCAAGCTCCTCCGCCTGTGGATCATCCTCTTCCAAAATCGCCTTTTTCAGCCGGTACAGCAGCTCGTCTACCTTTTGATCTCCCTCGTGCGCCTTCATCCACTTTTCTGCCCGTCTGATCACCGCCCTGTAATCCCCTGCGAGTTCTGATGCTTTCCAGCCGCTGACATCGATCCGTTTTTCCTTTGTGTTCAGCATATCGATGTCAATAGAGGCCTCCTCACCCGTGCTGACGATCACGCCTGTCACCTGCAGCATACCATTCTGATTGTATGAGAAAGAGATATCGATCGCCTCTTTTCCCGCCCGCTCCGAAGGAATCCCGCTCAATGTAAATTCACCAATGCAGTGATTATACCGTGTAGACGATGATTCACCCTGATAAACCTCGATCACTGCCGTTGTCTGCCCGTCCCATGAGGTATAATATTTCTGTTTCTTTGTAGTCGGTATTGTCTTGTTTCTTGGAATGATCACACTCATGTAATCATCGTCATACCCGCGGAGTGCGCGTACCCCCAGCGTGTACGGATTGACATCTGTCATCACGATCTCGCTGCTCTCATCAATCTGGCCCGAAATAATCGCCGCCTGAATCGCCGCCCCCTGTGCCACCGCGTAATCCGGATCTATGGCTGCCTCCGGTTTCTTTCCGAAATACGCCTCGATGTCCCTGCGCACCAGCGGAACGCGCGTGGAGCCTCCTACCAAAAGGATCTTGTCCAGCTGCTGCGCAGAAATACCACTGTCTGAAAGCACCACATCGATCGGCTCATGCGTGCGCGCCACCAGATCCAGAATCAGCTCCTCAAACTTAGCGCGTGTTATGACCTCGTCCATTGCATATGGAATATCATCCTTTGTCACAAGCACAGGGATCTGCACCTTGTATTCCTCCTGTACACTCAGCGCGATCTTACAGCGAAGCGCCTCATCACGCACGCGCGCCATTGCATATGGATCCCCGGTAAGCTCTATCCCATTTTTGTCCCGAAACTGTCCTGTGAGATATTGTATCAGTCTCTGGTCAAAATCCTTTCCGCCCAGTTGATTGTCACCGCTGCTCGCCTTCACCTCAAGCACGCCTTCGAACATTTCCAGAAGCGTCACATCGAACGTGCCTCCCCCCAGATCATATACCAGCACATAGCTCTCCTCATCCATATGTTCGAGACCATAACTCAGCGCTGCCGCCGTCGGTTCATTGATGATCCGGTCCACCATAAATCCTGCTCCCCTGCCGGCTTCCATCGTCTCCTGCCGCTGCAGCTCGTCAAAGTATGCCGGCACAGAGATCACTGCTCTGCTGACATCTGTATCAAGATAGCTGCTTGCATAATTTCTGACATAGGACAAGATCATGGAAGAGATCTCGACAGGGGAATAATGCCTTTTTCCCATCTCGACCTCTTCCGCAGTTCCGATCAGCCGTTTCACTTCCCTGACAGTGCGTCCTGGCGCCAGAAGCAGCTGCGCCTCCGCCTTCTCTCCCACGATCACATTTCCTGAATCGTCGAGTCCTACCACGGAAGGCGTCACTTCCTTTCCATCAAAATTAAGCATGATGACCGGCTTTCCGTCCTGATATACAGCCGCTTCCGTGGTTGATGTACCTAAGTCGATTCCTATGATTGTATCCATCTGTATCTCTCCTATTCTTTTCGGTATGCCGCTACACGTGCTTTCCTGATGACAGCTCCCTGATAGAGCATCCCCTGGCTGTACACTTTCGCTACTGTTCCTTCCTGTTCCTTTGTATCTGGTTCCACTGCCTGCAGAACCTCATGAATGCGGTAATCAACCAGTTCTCCCGCCAGGCCGGTCCGCTCGACCGCGCACAGCCTGCTCTCTGCCGCCAGTTTTCCCTTGAGAATGACTTGCTGCTGTTTCCAGGCTTCCAGTGCCGCATCGCCGTTTTCCTGGTTCTGTGCGGATAACCACTGTTCAAACAGCTCTGCCTGTTCCTGATACAATCCCAGCAATCTCAACAGACCCTGTTCCCGTTCTTTTGCTCTTGCATACTCCTCCCCTAAACGCTGGCGCTCCTCATTTTCTTCCTGCAATGTATCCAGAAAATCCTCCACTGTGTCGGAAAGCCCCCTGACCGCTTTCTGGTTCTTTTCCATCATATCATTGAGCTGCCGCACCTGTCCGGCCTGCTGTGCGTCCAGCTCCCGCGACTGCTGCCGGAGCGCCTCCGTCAGAACCTCCTCCACCATGTCCTTCATCTGCTGTGTATTTTTCCTGCCAAATATCATTTGCTGTATCTCCTTATCTATATTCCGCTTTTTATTATATCAGATAATTACTTTTTTTCAATCTCCGTACACCTTCTTTCGTCGAAACGATCCTGTTTTTGTTCCTTTTCACGGATACAGAAATAAAGAGGTCCTTCAGACACCCTTATTCATCAGAAAGTCTTTCTGTTACAGACGGCGGTTTTGGTCACAGCCCGGACCATGATTTCGATTGAATCCCATGGGAGGCTGTGATAAGATAAAACTATACCGCACCATACAGGAGATAAGAGATGGAATTCACGACAATAGGAAGTCTGATCAGGAAAATACGGAGATCCAAACATGTCACAAGGAAAGAATTGTCTTACGGAGTGTGCTCCGAGCATGTGCTTCAGGAACTGGAAGCAGACCGCTATGCAGCGGATGTGCTGATGCTGGATATACTCCTGCAGCGTCTGGGACAGTCGCCCGATAAATTTGAAATGGTATTAGGCAGCAGTCTGTTCAATATGGTCAGACTGCGTGACCTGATCTCGGAAGCTGTTTACCGCAGAAAACGAAATCTTGCGGAGCTGTTGCTGCGATCTTACCCATCACGCACACAGGTCGATGAGATGTACCGTTGCCGCATGAACGCCTTTCTGGTCTATCATATGGATAAGGACTGCGCTCTTGCCGCAAAACATCTTCAAAAGTCGATCGCCCTGACTCTTCCAGATTATTCTTATGAGCATTTTTATGAACAGATGGAAAATCACCTTATTTCCGCGGTGGAGCTGGAAAACCTGCTTGCTCTGGAGCGGATGAACATAGAGCGGAATACCGGGGACAGCCATACCAGAGAAATATCGAAGCGCCACCTTGAACTCTGCCTGGATTATATCGAAAAACATTTCCGCGGCGATGAGGAGTATGCCAAGCTGCTCAGCAAATGTGCCTGGCTGGTCGGAGGTATCTGTTATCTGGAAAAAGACTATGTACAGGTCATGGTATTCTGCAAAAAAGGAATCGACGAACTGCGGAAAAACACGATCCTCTATTTTATGCTGCCTTTGCTGAAGCTGATGGTAAAATCAGAGGCGGCTCTTGGAATCGCACCAGAGCAGAGCAAGTGGGTACAGTATTATGATATACTGACATTCTTATGGGAAGGGTATGCAGAAAAGTGGTATCCGACAGATTCATTATTTCACAATTGTTACCAGAGGGACTATCATCTGGATCATGAGCTGATCCGCTCTGAGCGGGAGGCGCACAGCATGACACAGGCACAGCTTGCAGAGGGCATCTATCAGAACACAGAGTCCCTCTCCCGCGTGGAGACCGGAAAAGTGTCTCCAAGTAAAAAGACTTTTGAAAAAATGATGGATAAGCTGGGACTGGAAAAGCGAAGATACAATGGATGCGTTATCACAAACTCCTTTGAAGTCATGGAACTGAAAAGAAGTATTGACGGCCTATTGATGCGCCGGGAGTATCAGAAAGCCAGGGAAGCAACCCAAAGACTAAGGGATTCTCTTGATTTGGATATATGGGAAAATATGATGGTCGTGAGGCTTTATGAGATTATCACAGCGAAACGCCTTGGAGAAATGCCATTGGAGGAAGCTTATATAAAACTTAAAAATTTAGCAGAAAGGTTTTTAAACTTTGAAGAAAGAACTTTTTCCCATATTC
>VSNO01000133.1 GCA_009774375.1 Lachnospiraceae bacterium | reverse complement strand
TGCTATAACCGATGGTGGGCTTATTCAGATGTCCGAATATTGAATTGACGCTTCATTCCTTCCAAATAAGTGAATAAACAAGCAAACTCTTCGTGAATGACTTTGGTAAAATATATTACCAAAAACCATACCAAATTCTTACCAAAATTGTAGTGATATTTTGCGATAATTTATGATAGCTTATAATACCTTTTTTACTTCACAAAACACGCTGTAATACTTGATTTCCCTTTATTTTCAAGGACTATTGAATTGAAACTTTTCCTGTTAGTTCATTCCAGCCTGTGCAGCCACCTCTGCCGCAAAATCGTCAACCTTCTTCTCGATTCCTTCTCCGGTCTCGAAACGAACAAACTTCCTGATCTTAATGTCCGTTCCATTCTCCTTGGAAACAGCCTCAAGATACTGCTTTACAGTCTGCTTTCCATCCTCTGCCTTCACGTACACCTGCTCGAGCAGACAAACCTCCTTGAGTTCCTTGTTGAGACGTCCGGTCACTGCCCCCTCGATGACCTTCTCCGGTTTCCCGGCCATCTTCGGATCATTCCTGATCTGCTCTGAGATGATCTCCTTCTCATGCGCCTTGTACTCCTCGGAAACATCGTCCGAAGACACGTACTTCGGATAGAGTGCCGCAACCTGCATTGCAAGGTTATTGAGCGCTTCCTTTACCGCATCGTTCACAACCGCAGTCTCCGCATCGACGATAACACCGATCTTGCCGCCGCCGTGTGTGTATGTCACAACGCAGCCGTTCTCAGCAGTAACCTTCTCAAACCTCCTGATGCTCAGCTTCTCGCCGATCACAGCGATCTTCTCGACCAACGCGTCCTTCACAGTCTTGGAAGGCTCCTCATTCCATGCCTCCGCAAGGAATGCATCGATATCAGCCGCCGTTGTCGTGAGCGCCTGCTTCGCCACTGCCGTCACATAATTCTGGAACTGTTCATTCTTTGCGACAAAGTCTGTCTCGGAATTTACCTCCACGACAGCTGCCACCTGGTCGCCCTCTGTAAGCACCCTGCAGAGTCCCTCCGCCGCGATGCGGCTCGCCTTTTTCTCCGCCTTAGCCTGTCCTTTTTTTCTCAGATATTCAACAGCCTCATCCATATTTCCGTCTGTCTCATTCAGCGCCTTCTTGCAGTCCATCATTCCAGCGCCTGTCATCTCTCTCAGATCTTTTACCATTGCTGCTGTAATAGCCATTTCTATATTCCTCCTGCTTCCTAAATCTTCTACTCTTATGCTTCTGCCTCTTCCTCCACGGCTTCTTCCGCCTCCGCGTCTGTCATGATCTCGCCCTGGTTCGCCTCGATCACAGCATCTGCCATAGCAGATACGATCAACTTGACAGCTCTGATCGCATCATCGTTGCCCGGGATCACATAGTCGAGTTCTTCCGGATCACAGTTTGTATCCGCGATACCGATCAGGGGAATGCCAAGCGTGTGAGCCTCCTGTACACAGATGCGCTCTTTCTTCGGATCTACGACAAAGATCGCATCAGGGATCTTTTTCATGTTCTTGATACCGCCAAGGTTCCGCTCGAGCTTCTCCCACTCCTTCTTGAGCTTGATCACCTCTTTCTTCGGAAGAACGTCAAATGTTCCGTCCTCAGACATCGTCTCGATCGCCTTTAATCTCTCGATCCTGCTCCTGATCGTCTTGAAGTTGGTCAGCATGCCGCCCAGCCATCTCTCATTTACATAGAACATTCCGCAGCGCTCTGCCTCTGTGCGGACAGCATCCTGCGCCTGCTTCTTCGTGCCGACAAAAAGGATCGTGCCGCCCTGTGCAACGATATCGGCAACTGCCCTGTACGCCTCATCAACCTTGCCCACTGATTTCTGCAGGTCGATGATATAGATACCATTTCTCTCTGTGAAGATATAGGGAGCCATCTTAGGGTTCCATCTTCTGGTCTGATGTCCAAAATGAACACCTGCCTCCAACAACTGTTTCATTGAAATAACACTCATGTCTTACCTCCATTTTCTGCGGGATCACCGCGCTTCCGCCTGTGTCGCCTCCGCGGGCTACTGTCATCCTTCAGACAGGCAGGACCTGTCCGCGCATCCCAGCATGGACCGCAGATCCACAGACGTGAATACTAAATCTGTATCGTATTGTTTCGGTCATGGCTGCGATACCCGGGCGCAACCATAACAGTAATACTATATCATAAAAAGACCTCCTGTGCAAGAGGTCTTTTCCTAAATTTAATCCTCGCTATCTGGTGATCTTTTCAGCGATCTCCTGCCAGCTGTCCGACACACCGATCGACTTCGTTCCTGTGCTGAGCCGCCTGTCGTACTTATGCTGTACCAAAAAAGAATTGTACTCATCCGCATTTTCGATCAGACCTGCATTGTACAGCTTTCTTGCGACCGTCCCGGAGTCATCGCCCGATACGATCACGATCTCTACGACATCACCGGCTGCATTCCCCTCGTCTGAGGGCGTCACGACGATCGCTGACGACGGTTCTGAAGCACTGGCACCGGAAGCTTCCCCCTCTGCGCCATCGCCGTCAGCCGACTGTGCCGGCGCGTGCTCTCCCGCGGCTGTTCCCGGCTCCGTCGTATCCGCCTGCTCGGATTCTTTTGCCGCATCCAGCACGGAACCGATCTCCGCCTCTCTCTCCTCGTCCCGGACGATCACCTGCTCTGTGGGTCCCACAGCAGATCCATCCTCAGAGGAATCTTCGCTGGAGTCCTGCGTCTCCCCGACCAGCCTGCTTTCATCCCCAAAACCATATTCCCTCAGCACTGCAACCCTGGCATCTGCCACCGCATTCCTGCTGTAAGCTCCCATGACTGCCGCTGTGATGACAACGCCGATTCCCATGCCTCTGAGCATATACTTCAACTTCATTTACACAGCCCCCTTGAACAGATTGATGACCAGCTTTACCTCCCCGACTCCAAGTCCAAGCTCTTTTGCGATATCCACATTGGAATAGCCTTCCTTGTGAAGCCGTAAGATTCTGTCATTATTGTTTTCGTTTAAGTCACCTGCAGCCGGCTGTTCCACGTATTCTTCCGGCTGTTTTATCATGCTCACCGTTGTTTCCGGAACGGGTTCCTGCGCTTCCCTCCTGACAGGCCGCTCAATGTGAGGCGCCTGCTCCGCGAAGGAGTATACCTCGACTGGCCGGATATCCGCCGGCTTCACATCGACCACTTTCATATCCTCCGGTCGCGAGCCAAGCGTCTGCAGATCGACTGCACTCACAGGATTGACGCTGGTGCTGCTCTCAGGAACCGGCTGCATATCGTTTGAATTGACGATATCTGCCGGCACGATCTCCACGCTCTTCACCACGAGCGGGCGCAGTTCTGCCGGCTTTTCCTCCTGTGTCCTGTTCCCCGCATTCAGCGCCCACGAAGTCATATCCAGGGCGCGGGCGTCCATCTGACGGTGCATTGTCATTTCCTGCTGCATCGGCAGTATGAGCCTTGCCATCTGGCGGCGCGCATACTCTTTCTCCTGGGCATCCTTGTCCAGCGATACGGATTCCGCAAGCTTATTTCTATTGGCCTCCTCCTGCTTTTCACGCTCCTTTGCCTCGGCCTCCTCCTTTGCCTTGGCTGCAAGGGCGATCGCCGCAGCATTGGCTGCTTCCTCTGCCTCCTTCGCCGTCTTGTCCACATGCTTGACGGTCTCTTTCAGATTATTATGCTTATCATTCAGCATATCGTAGAGAAACATCACTTCCTGATGGGATTTATTGATATCTGCCAGCACTGTCTCTGAATATTCGTTGATCGCCATGATCTTCTCATTGGAAATACGCTCGGAGGCACGTTCCGTCTTTTCTACCGCGTACTCCAGCGTCTCGTCGACAACCTCCGTAACGCGCTCTTTGGCATCCCGCATCTCCTTGTCTATCACGCTTCGAATGAGTTCCGGATCGATCTTTTGCCCTTCCTCACTCTCTTTTGTCTTTTCTTTGATCAAAAAACTGCCAGCAAAAGCACCGACTCCAAATACCAACAGCGCTACCTCTAACCAATTCATCTGCTACCTAACCTCTCTATTTTTTCATTATGTAATCCCCAGGAATTCCCTATATCTTCATGTCAAATCCACCCGCAGATTTTGCGACGACCCTGCCGTCTCCCTTCGGCTTTTTCCTGCGCTTTCCTCCATCACCGGAATACTCATTATGTCCCTTCTCCTTGGCGTCGAAACGCTCATCCTTCAACAGGGTTTCATCGGCATGGACAACTTGTTTTGCCTGAAGCTGCTGTTTTTTCTCCTCCTGCACCTGTATATTGCCCTGATCTACCATTCCCTTCTCTACCTGTTTCAGCTGATTGTGCAGAACATTGTCTGTCTGCTGGATACTGCCATTGAGCAATATCGGACTGATCGCCATATTGAATCCCCCCTTCTCAGGAACTGTCAGCAGATATCCTGCCCGGACTGCACATGTCATCTGATAACAGTTTCTTGACCACTTCGCTATATTTTAATATATTTTTGTAAAAAAGGCAATAGCTCCTACAAAATTGCAGAAGCTACATCACCATCTTTTTTGATCAGACGACAATATGTGTACTCTTTTTTAACCGTCATCGTGGCGCCCGATATGCTCACCACCACGCCCTGATACATCGTGCCCCGCAGTACGATCTGCGCCGGTCCCTCAGTTTTCAACAGCTTGTCAAGCTTTTCGATCTCTTTTAGTTCCTCCTGTATCTTTGCCTGTGCCTCCGCCAGTGTGACCTGCAGCATTCTGGCATTTTTGATCTGTTCCTGCGTCAGCCTGCCCCCCGCCTTCAGCTTTTTGGACGTATCCTCCAGAACCTTCTTCATCTGCGGTATCGTCTTTGACCTTTCCCCGACGCTCTTCTGCAGCTCTGCCAGCCGCTTCTTTGACTCGATATCCGTTCCGATCTCAATGATTGTCGAAGCGCCCATCGGTGAACCTATGTTGCGGGCGTTGATCATTCCCTTGGCAACCACCTTGCCTCCCGTGATCAGCCCTTTCCCTGCATCAGCATTGACATTGGTGCCGGCTGTCACCCTGGCGTTCAGGATCTGCTCCGCCTCCACAAAACCGACCGCCTCGACTTCGGCTGCGGAGATGAACTTTGCGACAATGTTTCCGCCTGCCTTTAGTCTGCCCTTATTCTGCCCGTGCATGCCTCTCGCGATGACGATATTTCCGCCCGCCTCTATGACCGCACCCTCCACGACGCCGCCCACAAAGACATTTCCGTCGGTCCTGACATTGAAATTCTCACAGACGTTTCCCCTGACTTCCACATCCCCGTGATATTCTATATTTCCTGTGGACGTACCCACATCCTCGACACTGTACACATCCGACACGAAAACCGCATTCTCGACCAGCGATACATGTCCGTCCACCATGCTGATCAGCTTCAGTCCGTCCTTTGATTTCTCCAGATTCCTGCCATGGTCAAAGACCGCCTTCCTGACCTCCCGCGCCAGCAGAACCGAACCGTATACATCAAACCCGTTCTCGCCTTTCTCCTCGGGAATGAGCTCTGCCAGAACCTGCCCTTTCGTACACTGGTGCAGATTGTTCAGTTTAAAGAAATCTACCGTTCCATCCTCCCGCAGTTCGGGCCGCACCGTGTTGTCCGTATCAAAATGATACACGATCGAGCCATCGCGCCCGGGCGTGGGAAGCTGTCCCCGCGCAACGATGATGTCCGTACAGTACGGACGCTCCTCCAGCGCCATCAATATCGCGTCCTCGTCAATCCCAGCCCGCACCCTCATCCGTGCGATCTGTTCCAGAATGTGTGCCTTGTCCATCACCAGGCCGCCTGCGCTGGGCGGATACATCCGCAATACTGCCGTCATCTTGTCAGACTCCACATATACCGAACATTTCTCATTCACTGGCGGTAACTTCATCGGAGTCAAAAAAAGGACAACCTCCTCGTCGCCCATATTTGCCAGCGCCGAGTTGATCGCCATGACATCATAGGGTACACCTGTTATATTTAGATACTCTTTCAATTCTGCGACACGTATCTTTTCCCCATCTCCGATCGGCGGAGACAATAAAAGGCTTACCCCTTTTTCATCCATTTGTATCTGAAAATATCCATTCATATAAGTCTAACCTCCAAGTAACCGATACAATTACGAATCCAGGATCCCGATATAACTTCCCATCTTCGTTTTCATCTTCTGCAACGCTTTGGTATGCAGCTGTGAGATCCTCGACTCCGATACCTCGAGCACCCGGCTGATCTCCTTCAATGTGAGCTCCTCGTAATAATACAGCAGGATCACTTTCTTCTCCTTGTCTGTCAGCAATTCCAGTGATTCCTCGAGCATCTGCTTGAGCTCACCCTTCTCAACAACGCTCTCAGGCGTCTCAAATCCCGAACTGACGCTCTTTTCCGATGAAATGTCATTTCCCTGTTCCACATATTCATTCAGGGAGATAATGTTGTCCGCCTTGACCTGGTTCTGCCAGTCCAGAAATTCATCTTCGCTGATCCCCATATACGCCGCAAGCTCAGCGTCTGTCGCCGGTCTCCCATTGCGCTGTTCCAGTTCCTTCATCGCCGTGTCGATCTGCTTCTGCCGCTGTCTGATCGTGCGCGGTATCCAGTCCATCTTGCGGATCTGATCCAAAATAGCGCCGCGGATACGCAGACTGGCATAAGTCTCAAACTTCACTTCTTTATTCTTGTCAAACTTGTCAATGGCATCAATAAGACCGAAAACCCCGTAGCTGACCAGATCCTCATATTCCACGTTATAGCCAAGGTACATGCTGAGCCGCCCTGCGACTACCTTCACGAGCGGAGCATATTCCAATATAAGTTTTTCCCTCAGTTCCGAAGTTTTCAGTCTGGCATAATCCTCCCAAAGTCTTTTGCGTGCTGCGTCGTTCATTCCAATCCCCCGTTACGCTTAATTATCCTCATAACCTTCCATCGCTGCAGTGGTATCCTCGGCAGAATATCCAGAAAGCTCCTCATCAGAATACCCTTCCCCGAAGCCGCCTTTCATAGAATCGTTTCTGACAAAGGTCTCCTCCCCGTTTTCTGATATGAAACCGTCCGCGTCCATCCCTTCCATATCTTTCTGCTCGTCATTTTCAAAAGCAACAACGCTCCCGGTGAGATCCCCGTTCTGCTTTGCCTTCTGGACCATCATCTCAAGGTCACCTGTAGGTATGATACGGGGTCTGATCGACGCATAGAGATATCGTGCTATATCTCCAATAATGTAAAATACCACCAGCACGATCAACAGCCCCCACAACATCGTTGTCAAGTCAAATCCCCTTACATACATTATTATAGACGCTATCGCACCTGCCAGCAGCATGAAAAAAGGTGTGATAAGACCTGTCTTGTTTCCCATTCTATTATCCCCTTAATAAAATTTTTAAATCTTTTTTTCAGGTTTTCCTGCAGAACGGATGATCAGATCGCCTGTCTCAGGATAAAATATGATCGTACGGCCATAATTAAGACCTGTATCCTGCGCCTTCAGCGGGATCCCCAGTTCCCTCAGTTTTCTCTTGCTTGCCTCCACATTCCGCTCTCCGACACGCACCATGTCCGATTTGTTCTGGAAAGCAAACATCTGCGCCCCGCCTGCTATCTTCGCTTCCAGTCTTGTCTTTCTTCCGCCCATCGACACGATCTTTTTCACAAGATCCTCTATTCCTGTATCGGCAAACTTTGCTCTGTTTGCATTGTTTTCTATCTGTCTGCTGTCTGGCAGCATAGCATGCGCCAATCCCCCAATCTTGGCAACCGGATCCCTGATACATATTCCCACACAAGAACCGAGTCCCAACGTAGTTATACTCTCTGGGCTCTTACACACATTCAAGTCTGCCATTCCTACTTTAACTATATTCGCCATCGCTCACTATACCCTTTCTCTATTTAGTGCTGCTAATTTGTGAATGTATAGTTATATTGACAGCCCAAGTCCTGTCAGCATCTTTGAGTATGACTCAAGATCCGGCATCAGAATAAAATAACCATTCAGATCCACATCATCTGTAAACACAGTCTGTATCAGCAGGATCTGATCCCCTATGATCCCAAATTCTATAGCCGGTACGCTCAGTATCGCATTGAGCATGTCAATATTTAAGTCCGGAACTGACGGAATCATCTTGAGATTCGTCATCTGCGCCAATGAATTGAGATACGCCCCCGTAATGATATTGCCGATCTCTTTCATTGCCGATATCTCGATCTCTGTGAATCCACCCTCCGACGGTGGCATTCCCATGAGCTTTGACACAAGCGACTTGGCTGCATTCTGTTCAAGTATAAACATGATACTGCCTGTGATATCCCCCTCAACAGCCAGATAGATGCCCGCAACAAGCTGCTCTTCTCCGCCCATGACAACGCCAACATCCTTGAAATCCAAAAGTCTGACCTGTGGAACCTTCATATCCACCTTTGTCTGGAGCATCTGGGCAAGCGCCGTTGTCGCGTTGCCTGCCCCGATGTTTCCCAGTTCCTTTAACACATCATAATATTCTGTCGTAACTCTCTCGAAACTCATATTCTCCGCCATGATAAAACCTAAGCCTTTCCCTATTCAAAAGTCACTTTACAATATATAAATGCAGTCTTACACATCAACCACTTCTGCCAGTACTGATGTGATATCCAGCAGCGAGATCAGTTTTCCGTCAGCCTTACCTACGCCAGAGAGAAATCTTTCCTTCTCATCCTTCTCATACCCCATTCGCTCTATGTGTTCCTCGTCAAGTGTTACGACTTCCTTGACTTCATCCACCAGCACTCCGATCGACTCATGCTGTTCCAACGTAAGGATAATGATGCGCGTCTTCTTCGTGACTTCATCCTCCGGCAGTCCCATCTTCAGCCTGAGACTGATCGTCGGAATGACTACGCCACGGACATTGATCACGCCCTTGATATAGTCGGGCACCTTGGGCACCCTCGTTATCTTTGACATTCTGATAATATTTGATATATATTTAATATCTATGCCGTACTGCTCACCACCGAGCTGCGTCACGATAAACTGTGTCGTGTCGCGCTTTGCGGGGCGGTTGAGACTCATATCCCGCTTCTGTTCGTCCAATATTTTAATTTCATCCATATTCTATGCCCTGCCTTTCATTATCAATAGGATCATATCAACGCATTGGTATCAAGGATCAGTGCCACTTCGCCGTTACCCAGGATCGTAGCGCCGCTGATCATCTTTGGCACCTTGATATACTTGCCCATTGACTTGATAACCACTTCCTGCTGTCCGATCAGCTCGTCCACAACCAGACCGGCCTGCTTGTCACCCTTCTTTACAATGATGACAGTGAGGTTCTTGTTCTTATGATTCTCTTCTCCTCTCGAAGGGATCTCAAGAACCTTATCCATTCTGATGATAGGAATGACTGTTCCACGAATATGAATGACTTCCTTTGCCTGCACAAGCTTGATATCTTCCGGCAGGACATCCTCTATCGTCTGGATCGACCCCAGCGCGATCGCATATTTTTCATCTCCGATGACAACCATGAGCGCCTGGATGATGGCAAGCGTGAGGGGCAGTCTGATGATCCACGAAGATCCCTCGCCAAAGCGGTTCTTGACTTCAACTTCGCCGCTCAGCGACTCGATCTTGGATTTCACGACATCGAGTCCGACGCCTCGTCCAGATACATCCGATACCTTCTTTGCCGTGGAGAAACTCGGCAGGAACAGAAGATCGATGATCTCCTTCTCCGTCATTGTCTCCGCCTGTTCCGGCGTCACTGTACCACGTTCGATCGCTTTGTTCCTGACTGCGTCCACATTGATCCCGCCGCCGTCGTCACGCACTTCGATCACGACGTTGTTGCCATCCTGATAAGCATCCAAGAAGATCGAGCCAACCTCCGGCTTGCCGTTCGCAACACGCACGTCATTCGGCTCCAAGCCATGATCCGCAGAATTTCTGAGCATATGCATCAGCGGATCACCGATCTCATCGACCACGGTACGGTCAAGCTCCGTATCCTCACCTGTCATGTACAGCTCCATCTTCTTGTCGAGCTTCTTTGACAGATCCCTGATCATGCGCGGGAACTTCGCAACAACACTCTCGATCGGAACCATTCGCACTTTCATGACCGACTCATGAAGGTTTGTCGTCACGCTCTCGAGATACTCGATCTGCTCGTTGACAGACCCGTTATCTTTACTGTCCTCCGCAGCGGTCGCCGATATCAAAGAGTTTTTCGCGATGATGAGCTCGCTGACCAGATTCATCAGATTATCGAGCTTCTCTATATCGACCCTGACAGTCCTGTTCACCACAGGCTTTGCAGCCGGCTTTCCGGAGGACGCCGATGCCGCAGCAGCGGTCTTTGCTGCCGGTGCAGGCGCTGCTGCTGCCCGTGCCGCCTTAGGAGCAGGTGCTGTCACAGCCGTTTTTGCTTCCTCCGCCGGCTTGCTCTCCACCGCTTTCTCAGGCTCTGCCGGCTTTGTGGGCGCTGCCGCCGCCGAATACTCCGCGCAAAACGCCTCCTCGATCTCAGACACACCCTTGACAGCATCCTTGATCTCATCGGCCGCGCTCGACGATATAAAGATCAGACTGAATGTAAGTTCGAATTTTTCATCTTCAATATCCTGTGCGGTCGGTGCTGACACGATGATCTCACCCAGCTTTTCCAATGCCTTGAATACCAGAAAAGCCCTGGCTGCCTTCAGCACACAGGCCTCCTCGACATAGACGGTCACACCGTAGACCTTCAGTCCCTCACTGTGTGCCTTGTCAATGAGCATCTTCTCCGTGTCAGTGATCTTGATCTCCTGCCATCTCTCCTTCTTCACCTTTCCGCCATCGCCCGCTGGCGCCTGCGCAGCTGCGGCTGGCGCCGCTCCTGCATCGGACGCCGGTGCGCTCCCGGCCGGCACCACCTCGCCGTTATTTTTCATGATGCTGTTCAGCGCATCGATCAGATCCTGATTGTCATTTGTTCCTTCCTCTGTCGTCTGCTGGATATTGTTGACATACTCCTCCAGCGCATCCAGACTCTTGAACAGGATATCGATCATTCCGGGCTGAACCTTAAAAGTCCCATTCCGGACCTCCGAAAATACGTTCTCCATATCATGGGTAAGCGTCTGCATCCGCTTATAGCCCATCGTACCAGCCATACCCTTTAAGGAATGCGCCGCCCTGAAGATCTCATTGATCGTATCCATATTTTCAGGACTCTGTTCCAATTCCATGATCTGATCACTCAGATTCTGTAAATGCTCCTTTGACTCATCAAGGAAAATATCAAGATATTGACTTGTATCCATTCTACCTGACCCCCACACTCATTATAATTTCCTGGGCCACGTTATCAAGTGAGACCACTTGGTTTACCAGTCCTGTCGCAGCAATCGCCTTGGGCATTCCATACACCGTCGATGATGCCTCATCCTGTGCGATAACGTGTATTTTTTTTGAAGTTTCCAAATTCACGATTCCTCTGGTGCCATCTGCCCCCATCCCGGTCAGCACGACACAGACGATCTGTGCAAAGCTGCTCGTTTTCAGGGACTCATACATATAGTTTGCGCACGGCTTCACACCCTCTCTCGGAGGTTCGTCCGTATAGGTGATCGTCGCCCTGCCGCCTTTGGTCGCCACGTTCATATGCTTGCCGCCCATGGAGATATACACCACGCCGTTCTCCAGCACATCCCCCTCTGCAGCCTCCTTGACCCTGATCCTGCTCATGGAATCAAGACGCTCCGCAAGGGACTGTGTAAACCCTTTCGGCATATGCTGGACGATCAGGACAGGCGCCGCAAGCTCCGCTGGAAGTCTCGGCACGACACTCTGAAGCGCTTTGGGTCCTCCTGTCGAACATGCAAGCGCCACGATCTTCTGCCCGACCACGGCCGGCCGGCTCTTCCGGACGATGTTCACCAGCTTCTGCGTTGTCTCATCCTGCTTCTCCCTCGAAACCGCAGTTACCGCAGACACGGCAGAGATGTTCGTCTGGCGGCTTGTAACAACCGCCTGAAGGGTTTCTAAGAATTTATCCTTAAATCCGCTGCTTTTCAGATATACGATGTTCACCGGCTTCTCTATGAAGTCGATTGCACCAAGATCCAGCGCTTCCATCGTGACCTTCGCACCATCCTTGGTATCCGTGCTCGCCATCATGATGCGCGCCCGGATCTTGTCTTTCTGCAGCGCACGCAGGAACTGGATCCCATTCATCTTCGGCATGTTGACATCGAGAACGACACCGTCATACTGATTCTTTTGCAGAAGTTCATATGCTGCCTGACCATCAAAAGCCTGCTCCACAACCTGGAACCGTTCATCTGAATTAATTATATCACACATAACTCTTCTCATAAGTGCAGAATCATCAACTACAAGAATTTTTTTCTTATTTTTTGGCGCATTTGTGTTCATTATCATACTCTTCAACGACCCTTTCCACTTTTTCTTATTTTTCTTTCCTCGTCAAAAATATATCCTAAAATCCCGATCCGATTATACACTGGTTTAAGCTATTAAGTGATACAGTCCGAAAATCTTCTTCTGAAATGG
>VSNO01000132.1 GCA_009774375.1 Lachnospiraceae bacterium | reverse complement strand
TAAAGATCACGGGACTCGTTCTCTGAATAATTCTTTTTAGAATTTTCAGGGTTGCATTACTGTTTATTTGTCAAGGTTCAGATCTTTTCTGCCTGCCTCATTTATGACAGCCTAGTTAGTTTAACACAGGCTGGGATATTTTGTCAAGCACTTTTTTCGCTTTTGAATATTTTTTCTGTCGCCTGTTATGCATTTCTGCAGTTGTCAGCGACGTGTTTTATAATATCACGCTACTTTGCAGTTGTCAACAACTTTTTTTAATTTTTTTCATATTTTTTTCTGTGCGGATAAAGCATGACATCATATTAGTACAAAACTTTTTTCAGCAGTTCGATCATATAATTATTGTAGTAGATCAGCATGAGGAAGCGGCTCTGCCCGACCTGCTCTTTAATCCAGTCATTCAGCCCCAGCAGATCCGTGACGCCGATGAGCAACAAGAGGCTCCATATCACAAGGACAGACTCTGCCAGCCCCAGCAGCGCCCCGGCAAGCTTGTCCGCCAGCCTTCCGACCGGAATGGCCCGTACCAGTCTGAAGGTGTCCGCCAGGAATTTCACGATCTTGTGGATCACCTGGATCAAAACAAGCAGGAGCAGTGCCATGATCACCTGTACATAACGTTTCTGGCTAAAGCTGCCGATCCCCTTTGCTATCACTATTACCACCAATATACCCAATATGCAGGATACTATACGCACAACACTCTCCAGCAGTCCTCTTTTCCACCCCCATGCTGCCCCTGCCGCCAGTATGAGCACAACAATAACAAAAAGTATATTTATTTCCAAATCTGCTCCCTCCGATCCTGTCAATGAAGCTGTACTGTCTGTATGGCATCCTCGGTGACAAGAGTGTGCCTCGATATGTTCTTACCCGGAATAAGGCACAGGACTCTTTCCTCAAAGATCCCATGATATTTCATCTTCTCACCCCAGTCATAGATCTGGCACTCACTGTCATTGTATATGATGATTCCCGACGCCTCAAACAAAATCTCTTTGTATTCCATGTCAAACGCGATCTCACTGACTTTCCTGCCATTCGTGTCATAGATCTCGACGCGGTATGTCGTCTCTGCCGCAGTATTGTAAAACACTAGTCCTACATGGTCCTCATCGCAGAATACACTTTGTATTTCTTCTGAGATCATGGTCTCTGAGAGGCTTTCCGGTTTCTGCCTGCCTTTGAAAAACATCTGCCGGTTGTCCGCGACCGCAAACACTGTATCGTCTCCCATAAAATATACCATTGGGACGACTGCTTCCGGATACACATAGCCGCTCACAAAATTGTCTGTATAATTCTGTCCAACCGCAGAAAAATTGTAGAAGCCGATGTTCGATACCATTTTTCCTTTTTCTACTTTTATATAGGAAACTGCGACCAGACTCCCATCACTTGAGATATCAACTGCGATCGGATATCCTGAATTGCTCATCCGTGTCTTAAAATCGGCAAACGATTCCCCTGTAGCGCCATTGTACAGATAGATCGACGTGACTGTCGAGTCGTCCAGAACAACCGCTACCACCCCGTTGGCGGACACACAGAAATCCCGGATCGGCAGTGTGGTCTCCACTGTCCCTATCATTCCCTGCGCATTGGCGACATAGATCTTTCTGCCATTATAGTCACCTACTGCCACTGTTTTTCCACAGGTCCTTATTTCCGGATTCTGCATCTCATACGTCTGATTCCAGATCGTCTTTCCTCTCAGGTCGGTGCAGTTCATGCCATCATTACTGTATGTAAAGAGCGTTCCCTTGAGGTTCATGCTTTTTGCCTCCGAGGATCTGACCCATTCGTTCTGCTGAATCACTTCATAGTCAATGTACACCTTATTTTTGTTGTTGATGTAGGAACCGACCACAACCACTGCCGCCAGAGCCAGCACCGACAGGACGGAATAGAGTTTGACCTGTCTGTACCTTGCCAGCGTGTTATCCATCGATTTTTTGTCACTGTCGCTCTCTTTTTCTTTATTGTTCTTATCTTTGCCACCTTTTAAAAGGTACTGGTTTCTGTTGAAATCCTTTATTTCCGCCATCAGCATACCTCGTTTACTGCCCATAAAAATACTGTATCTGCCCGCCTATGTCCGCATGTACATCGCTGAACAGATACAGTATAACATTATTTTCACGGAAGTAAAAGCTTTTGTCCATAAAGAATATTATTGGGATCATCTATGTTGTTCCACCTGCAGATCTCATCCACGCGGGAATAGTCCCCATAGATATCGTAGCAGATGGTCCGGAGTGTATCTCCCCTGCGGACAACATAGTACTGTGGCGTCGATGCCTGCTCTCCGGAAGATGATATATCCGGTTCCGCGTCAGGCTGTGCGCTGTCAGGCTGTGCGGGCTGCGAGTCCGGTTCTGCTGATGCCTGCGTCAAAGCCTGCGCTGTCTCGGGTGTTTCCTGCGGCTGTGCCAGATCCTGTATCACCGGCTGTGCCAGAGCCTGCATTTCGGACGTCTCCTGTACAGCCTGTTCTGTCTCCGTGACAGTTTGCGCATCCGTATCGATGGTTTGTTTTGCCATTTCGTTCTCAGCCTGCACGGCCTGCTGTATGGCGGAGACTGGCTGTGACCGCTCTGTGTCCGCCCCTGTATCCTTCATCAGAAATGATGTGTTCTCTTCGATAAATGCCATGCAGTAATCGATGTTTTCCTGCATGTTCTGCATTTTATTGTAATTGTTCATGGATATGATGCCATACGCCATGACGCACACGACAAAGCCGAGGCAGAGCACGTTCATGACATTCCACATAAAGCTGACTTTTGCCTCCTCCCGGTTGTACGCCTGCGTGATCCTGCCAAGCTGTGCCGCATCAGTCATGTGGCTCCTCGCGTAATAGGCGTTTTCTGCCGGCGCCAGAATCACTTTGCCCTTGTCCCCTTCTCTGCTGGTATTCCACTCAACAAGATAATTCTGCATTTCTTCGTTCTGATCATAGTATATGTAAAAATCATCCAGGACAACTTTCGTGCTGCGCAGCGTCAGCTCGATCCGGAGGCGGGACTCCCTGTTGAGGCTCACGCCTGCATCTCCGATATAATCACTTGAGGGAAAATAAGTGTTGTTGAGCTGCAGGAGTTTTTCACTGCTGCCGTCGGAGACTGCTGCCCCGGATACCACGATCCGGTATCTGCCGTTTTCCTCGATCGATCTGCCGTAGAGTGCGATCTTCTGCGGGAGTGTTCTTTCTATCAGATATTCCTGCTGGTATGCCTGGTCTTCCTCCTTTTTCCGTCTGTTCTTCGGCAGTTCACCCTGCGGGGCATCCGACAGGATCTTCTTGAGAAATGTATGTACATAATCCTCGAGATACAGGATATAGATCCCCTCCGGGGTTCCGATCGTCCGTGTATTGACAGGTATCATGTTCTGTGTATTTGTGCGTATATCTGTTTGCTTGTCCATCTTGCATCACCTTTGCATCCTTTCGTATCAAGATTTGAGAGATACAGTTATCTTAACACTTTCCGGTCGAGGAATCTGTCGAAATACGTCGTGCCGAACAAAAAAAGATCCTGCTTTCGCAGAATCTTTTATGTAAACTCATTTAATTGTAAAATCTATAGACTGTCGTTGTCCTGTACGGTCTGTCCGGTCCGTATATGACATCCTGGAAACCCGGCTGGTTGACTGAATTGGGGAAGCACTGCGTCTCCAGACAGAGGCCGCTGCGCTTATCATATGCCGCGCCGCCCTTTCCAGTCTCCGGCGCGATACAGTTGCCCGCATAGAACTGCAGTCCGGGCTGGTCCGTGTAGACGTCCATCTTTCTGCCGGATGCCGGATCCTCCACGGAAGCGGCCTTTTTGAGAGTTCCGTCAAAATCGTCCAGCACATAGTTGTGGTCATAGCCTTGTCCATATCCAAGCTGTACATCGTCTGCATCGATGTCATCGCCCACAGTCTTCATCGTCCTGAAATCAAACGGTGTGCCTGACACATCCGCAAGCTCTCCGGTCGGGATCAGGCGCTCAAAGACCGGCGTGTACTTCGACGCATGGATATAGAGCTTATGCGCCTCGATATTGCCGCTGCCGTGTCCTGTCAGATTGAAGAAGGAATGGTTGGTCATGTTGATCACGGTTTTCCGGTCGCTCGTCACGTCATAATCGATCCTCAGTTCGTTATCATCCGTGACAGTGTAGGTCACCTGCACCTTCTTGTTTCCCGGAAATCCCATAGATCCGTCCGCATCCTCGATCGTAAACACGACACTGCTGTCCTTTAACTGCGCGTTCCACATACGCCTGTGATACCCTTTGTGAGCATCGCTGTGAAGATTGTTGGTGCCGTCGTTCACCGCAAGCTGATACTTCACGCCGTCAATGATAAAGCTAGCATTGTCAATACGGTTTGCGCTCGGACCGACCGTCGCCCCATAGAAGCCGCCTTTTTTGATATATTCCTCCGCACTGTCATATCCGAGCACGACATCCGCTGTCTGCCCTGCCTTGTCGGGCACGAAGAGTCTGACAAGGATCGCGCCAAGATCCGTCACCTCCGCGGTAAATCCATTGTCATTTTGGATGGTGTACAGGCTGACTTCCGTGCCGTCGGGTGTTTTTCCGAAGCTTTTTGTTGTGATTGCCATTTGCTTTCCCTCTTTCTTTCTATAATCTTATCTCATTATACTTTATCCGAATGTTCTTAACTACACTACTTTTTATAGATCTTGTCAGAAAAATCTATTTATAATTCTGTCCTGCCCTCAAGTGCACGCAGCAGCGTCATCTCATCAATGCACTCCAGGTCTCCGCCCACAGGCACGCCGCTGGCGATGCGCGTCACCTTCACCCCGATCGGCTTGATGAGCTTCGAGATATACATGGCCGTGGTCTCTCCCTCGAGGCTGGAGTTGGTCGCTATGATGACCTCATCGATGTCATCTTCCAGCCGTTTTACCAGCTCCCTGAGTCTGATATCATTGGGGCCGATCCCGAGCATGGGGGAGATCGCACCGTGGAGTACATGGTATACGCCCTCGTATTTTCCTGTCTTCTCGTACGCCGCGAGATCCCTGATATTCTCCACGACCATGATCGTCCTGTGATCGCGTTTCGGGTTCGCACAGATCGGGCAGATCTCCTGGTCCGCAAGGGTATAACAATTCCTGCAGTAATGAATGTTTTTCCGCGCGTCGACCATGATCTGCGCAAACCGCTCTACATGCTCAGGCGGCATGTTGATCACGTGGAGCGCAAGCCTCTGTGCAGATTTGTTTCCCACGCCGGGAAGCCTGGCAAACTGCTCGATCAACTTATTGATATATCCGCTGTAAAGTTCCATCAGAATGGCAGTCCTCCCCCAAGTCCGCCCAGACCGCCTGCCATCTTGCCCATGAGCTCGCTGTTCGCCTCCTCTGCCTGACGGAGCGCTTCATTTGCAGCTGCCACGATCATGTCCTGAAGCGTCTCGATATCATCGGGATCCACCGCCTCCTCCGAGAGCGTGACTCTCACCACTTCCTTCCTGCCTGTGACAACGACTTCGACTGCCCCGCCGCCTGCCTTTGCAGAAAACTCTTTGGTCTCAAGCTCTTTCTGTCCCTCTTCCATCTGCCTTTGCATGCGCTGTGCCTGTTTCATGAGATTGTTCATATTTCCAGGCATTCCTCCCGGAAATCCTCCTCTTTTTGCCATTGTATCATTCTCCTTTACTACTCTTCTTCAATTTCTATGTCCATATTGATCACTTTGCTGAGATCAACATAGCTCTCCTCAAAATGTCTGCCGGGATCCAGGTTACGGACCTGCACAGATACCTCCTTCTGCAGAAAACCGGATATCATATCCTCCACATGCTTATGATTTTCTTCACCGCTGAGGTAATCGTATGCCACGCCGTCCTCCACCACGATCAGCAGCCTGTTATCCCCGCCAAGGCTCAGGCGCGCATTTTTGAGGTGCGTTTTGAGCGGCTGGCTCGTCTCTGCCACGATGCTGTGCCAATTGCCCACGATCTGTTTGATGTCATCTGGAATCGCCCGGGGGAGTTCCGGTCCGGGCGCGGCTGCCTCGGCTGTCTCTGTTGCGTGTACTGCAGCCGGAACTGCCTGTACGATACTCTTTTCCATTTTTTCTTCCAGGTCTTTCACGCGCGCCACGACAGCGTCGTTTGTCGTCTCCATGGCGGGCCTGCACAGCTTGATCAGCGTCATTTCGATCAGAATGCGCTTCTGCGTGGCGTATTTGATCTGGCTGGACAGCTCTGAAAAGATCCGGATCTGGCGCATGATCTCCTCCGCGTCCATCCGCTCTGCCTCCGCTCTCAGGCGCGCAAGGTTATCGCTGGACACGTCGATGACATCCTCGATGTCGCTCCCGGAAGTCCTGACTAACAGCAGGTTTCTGAGATACCATGTGATATCTGCGACGAACTGGGTGAGTTCGCGCCCCTGCATGACGACTTCCTCGAGCAGTGAGATGCAGCCCGTAATGTCGCGCGCCAGGACCATTTCCAGCAGGCGGGCGAACACTTCCGTATCTACCGCCCCCAGCACATCGAGCACCTTGTCATAGGTCAGTTCTTCACCGAAATGGAACGCGATGCACTGGTCTAACAGGCTCAGGGCATCACGCATGGATCCATCTGCAGTCTTTGCGATGTATCTGAGCGCCTTTTCCTCGACATGAACCTGTTCCTTGTCCATGAGCTCGCGCAGTCGGTCCGCGATGGTTTCTATGGTGATCCGCTTGAAATCATAGCGCTGGCACCGCGAGAGGATCGTGACCGGTATCTTGTGCACTTCGGTGGTCGCCAGGATAAAGATCACATAGGAAGGCGGCTCCTCCAGCGTCTTTAGCAGTGCGTTGAACGCTCCTATGGAAAGCATATGCACCTCGTCTATGATATAAACCTTGAATCTGCCCTCCACCGGCGAATAGGAGACCTCATCGATGATCTCCCGGATATTGTCGACACCGTTGTTTGAAGCGGCATCGATCTCGATCACGTTGACGCTCGCTCCCGACGCGATGGTCTGACAGCTCCTGCACTGTCCGCAGGGGCTTCCATCTATGGGATGCTCACAGTTGACGGACCTGGCAAACAGTTTGGCGATCGTCGTCTTGCCGGTGCCGCGCGTGCCGGTGAACAGGTAGGCATGTCCGATGCGGTCCGCCTTGATCTGGTTTCTGAGCGTCGTGACGATATGATCCTGTCCTTTGACATCCTCGAAGATATCGGGGCGGAATTTTCGGTATAATGCGGTGTATGACATGGTGTCCTCCTCATTTCACTTTGATCATCATAGTTTATTATGACATTTTTGCATCAAAAAAACAAGGGTATGTTGACAAGATCCAGTATGGCGGCAATGACGAATTTTTAATCTATCCTTAATGTACTGCCGGTAAAAACATGATATGATATGACAGAATACATAAAATCATCTGTGATAGGAGAGAATAGGAAAATGAGTTGTCTTGGAAATCTTTTGTGGTTTATCTTTGGGGGCTGTATCAGCGGGCTGAGCTGGATGCTCGCGGGGTGTCTGTGGTGCATCTCGATCATCGGGATCCCCTATGGCATCCAGTGTTTTAAGTTTGCGTCGATGTCCTTCTTCCCTTTTGGCAAGGAGATCGTCTATGGCGGCGGGGCGGTCTCTTTCATCGTAAATGTGATCTGGATCCTGGTCTCCGGGATCCCGCTCGCCGTAGAACATCTCGTGATCGGCTGTCTATTGTGCGTCACGATCATCGGGATCCCGTTTGGCCTGCAGCAGTTTAAGCTGGCAAAGCTGGCTCTGATGCCGTTTGGGACGAGTATCGTGTATACGAACCGGCTTTAGAACTGGCTTTAGAACTGGCTTTAGGTAAATTTGTAGTGGTGAAACGATATGATCTGTGATAAAATATAATTATCATTTCAAATATAATTATCATAGAAAGGCATGATGGTTATGGCTGTACTTTTTGATGAGCGCGTGGACAGGGCGATCCAGATCATATGGTTTGACAGGGATCCGGACAAACGCGAGGAGGCGCTTGCCCTGCTGCGCGGGGCTGCCAATCTGGGCGACGGGGATGCTTTTTATTTTCTCGGGCGCTGTTATCTGGGAAAAAGCTATGTCGACCCGGTCATGGAGATGCCGGTGGACACGGCTTTTGCTTTTGAGTGTTTTCATCAGAGTCTGATCTTCGAGAGTGCTGTCGGTATGTTTGGAACGATGTATCAGGAAGGGTATCAGCCGCCTGACGGCATGCCCAGCCACTCCAGAAAAGAGGTCTGGGATACGGTATCACAGATGGCGGAACAGGGACAGATCTTCTGTAAGTTTATGATCGCCAACGCCTATTACTACTGCACTGCCGCCGATTTTCTGGGCGTCACGCCAAAGAGCGTGGGGCAGAAAAGATACGAGCGCATGCAGTATGAGTGGACTGCCACGGCGGTGCGGCTCTATGAGGAGTGTGTCGCCCGCGGGCTTGGCATCGCGATCCCCAATCTGGTCGATATCCTGCGCACCGGCAGGCATGGCGCGCCGGTCCAGCGCCAGCGGGCAAAAAATTATATCCATATCGGCGCGGATATGGGGATCGGAGCATATGAGCGCATCGTCGGCAACGAGTACCGCGATGACAACGAACTGGATAAAGCAGTCGAAATGTATGAGCGCGCGATCGCCCACAAAGACGACTACGCCTGCTATTGCCTCGGCAGACTGTACACCTATAACGGTGCACTGCCGCCTGACCTCAAAAAAGCGCTGTTTTACCTTGAAAAAGGGTATGAAAAGCTCCCCGACGACGCTGGATTCTGCAATTTGCTCGGCGAGATCTATTTTCGCGGCGGCGAGGGGATCAAGCCGGACTACGAACAGGCTTTCCTGCTGCTGAGCAAGGCGTATTTCAAGGGGGATACCTCGTGTTCGGATATGCTCGGCACGTGCTATCTCAACGGGCTTGGCACCGCGCCAAACCTGAATATGGCGCGGAAGCTCTTTGAGCTGCATCCACGAAAGCCGCTCGCCGCCGGCGGTCTAAGACGATTGGAAAACAACAGGAAAACGCCTTAATCGATATACTCGAAATAGTCGAAATCCGCAGGGATGCGCGTGCCGCAGCCGCCGTTGTTTGCGTAGATCCCGACCAGTGTACCTGTGTGGCGCTTAGGGTCGTCGGGAACACCCTCGTCGCAGAGATAAATGCAGTTTTCGAGCACGCCGGCAAGTGTCCATGCCTCGCCGTCATAGCTGTAGTAAAAGCTTCTGGTGAGTTTGTCAACGACAACTTTGAGGTATACGCTCTGTTCTTTTACATCGTCAACAGATGCGATCAGCTCCTCGCCGTGATTGCGGTTGATGACGAGCTGAAGCTTCCTTCCCTCCTCATAGCACACGGAAAAACGCGCGTAAGTGGCCGTGCTGTAGTAGCAGGTCAGCCCTGCCTGCTCGCCGTTCCTCGCGGGATAAAAGTCCACCTTCGTCGAGGCCGTGTAGCTCAGTTCCTGCTCGCGTCTCACCAGCGTATTTTTCGCGCGGATCTCCGAGAGCTGCCCATCCCTTGTCCAGATGCGGAAATACCCGGGCCGCTCCGTGAGCGAATAGCTTCCTTTCGCCGGATTGCGCACAAACTCCCAGTTTAAGTTCAGTTTGTCACTGTCAAAATCATCGCGCGTCCACTTTTCATACGGGTGCTGCGGCAGGTCGGGCGCTGTCTGCTCTGTGCTTGGTCCCTTTCTGTCGTTGATGACAAACCAGTCGTCGTCAAGCCAGGTGACAGGATCCATGCCGGATTCCCTTCCGATCGTCGTGTAATGCCCCTGGTTTGGCCTGCCCATGAGGTAATATACCCACCAGTCGCCGTTCTGCGTCTGGATCAGCTTGCCGTGTCCGGTGCGCTGGATCGGCGCGTCGGGATCAAACTGGCGCATCAGCGGATTGTAGGGCGATGGCTCATACGGTCCGAACAGGTTCTCGGAGCGTCCTACATTGATACCGTGCCCGTAGCCGGTTCCGCCCTCCGCAAGGATCGCGTAGTAATATTTCCCGCGCTTTAAGATATGCGGCCCTTCCGGACACCGCTCACCGGTTCCCGGCCACACGGGGATCGTATCGCCGGTCACCTTCGTGCAGTCGTCGCTCAGCGGCACGAGATTGATGCCGGGGCTGATCACCATGTAATGCTTTCCGTCATCATCTATAAAATGCGACGGGTCGATGCTGTCCACCTCGAGCCAGCCCGGCTTGCTGTACGGTCCCTCCGGCCTGTCCGAGGAGACGACAAGCTGTCTGCGCATGACGTTATTGTCCCGCCTGCCGTCCGCGTTGAGGCGGAGTGTCGCCATGATGATGAACCTGCCATCGTGGTATGAGATATCCGGCGCCCAGATGCCATGCGAATCCTTAATATCCTGCAGGTCGAGTTCGTCGGGATCTGTAATGGCATGTCCGATCACCTGCCAGTGCACCATATCCCTGGAGTGGCTGATGGCGATCGCCGGAAAATACTGAAATGTGGAATTGACCATGTAATAGTCCTCCCCGACGCGCACGACGGACGGATCGGGAAAAAAACCTCTCTGTACCGGGTTTTGATATTTGTTGCCCATATGTGAATCCTCCATTGAATGATAATTTATTCTGCACTGCAGTATTCAACAAAATCTACCACTGCGTATCCGCTGTTTTTTGCAATGCCATCCCCCGCAGAACAGCAGAACACGCCGTTTTTGACGCCCACCCAGCGCCCTGGCACCGCGTTCATCTCCCCTGCTTTGACGTAGCTAGTGCCGTCCGTCCCGTACTCGAACGTCACCAGCTCCAGCGGAAATCCCTTTTCGGTACTGCTCAGATCCTGCGTACCTGTCTGTCTTACTGTGTAGCGCACATAGATCTCCTTTGCCTGTGCGCAGTTCATTTCCGGCAGCGCATGTTCCGTCTCCTCCGTTGTGTCCGGCAGGATCTTTCCATACTTCTGCACGCCGGTGACAAAAAATGGCCTGAGTATCTCTTTTTCTTTGCGGAATGTAACCAGTCCATAGCGCATCCCCATCGATATCACACCAGCCTCTTCCCTGTCTGCGAGATTGGAAACGTCCAGCCTGGTGACGCAGGTAAACTCCGGCGCCGGCCACTTCTGCAGCAAAAGGTTCGGCATGTCTCCATATACGGTCGAGCGCCTGACTGCGTTTAATCTCATACCGCTTCCTGTCAGTTCATACCACTCCTGCCGCGGATTCGCATTCCACTGCCACTGCAGTCCCAGCTTGCCGCCGGTAAAATCATCGGAAGTCTCCGGTTCGCATAGATTGGCTGCCGCACTGCCGACATCCGGTTTTCTGTATTCCGTCACCGGTTCACCGTAGTCACGACGGCTTCCGTCGATTCCGTCCTTTGCGATCCCGATGACCGGCCAGTCCTCATGCCAGCTCATGGGCTGCAGGTGAATGATGCGCCCTGCCGCATAGACGTCCTGGAAATGCAGGAACCAGTCCTCACCTGTGACGGTGTCGACCCACGCGCCCTGATGCGGTCCGTTCACGGCGCTGTCCCCCTGGCGCATCACGACTTTGTATTCGTATGGTCCAAATACATTACGCGAGCGGAGCACTGTCTGCCATCCGGTCTTTACGCCGCCCGCCGGGGCAAAGATATAGTACCAGCCGTTTCGTTTGTACATCTTGGGACCTTCGATCGTCTCCTGGTCATTTTCATTTCCGTCGAAGATCTTCACTTCCCCGCCGATCAGCCCCATACCGTCAGGCTGCATCTCCACCATATGGAGGACGCTCTTATATCCGATGCGGCTCTTTGCCACACCTGCGACAAGATACGCCTTTCCATCATCATCCCAGAACGGGCAGGGATCGATCCAGCCTGCACCCGGTCTGATATTGACTGGTTTGGACCATGCGCCGAAGGGATCTGTCGCAGTGCTCATGTAGATGCCCTCGTCCGGCATCGGAAAGCAGACGAAATAAGTCCCCTCGTGGTAGCGGATCGCCGGCGCCCACACGCCGCAGCCGTGTATGGGCTCGCTGTAGCGCTCCTCCGGTATTTCGCTGATGATGTAGTTGATAACCTTCCAGTTGACGAGATCCCTGGAGTGCAAAAGCGGAAGTCCGGGCGCGTTGCAGAAGCTTGACGCGATCATAAAGTAATCCTCACCGACACGGATCGCATCGGGATCCGAATAATCCGCGTAGAGGATCGGGTTCCGGTAATTGCCGTTTCCTAAGTCTGCGTTCCATATGCTGTTTGTTTTCATAATGGTACCTGCCTTTCTTTCAGCCAGACTACCGTCTGGACGGTTCATGATTCGTCATGATCCAGCCCCTGTCCGTTTGGGAGTTACACTTTTTCTATAAAAATCTGAGGGTTTCTCACAGAATCCGTGCGCTGGAGTTATTTGGGAATCATACTGCTACTATAAAACTGAGTATAATGCACCCACACAGTTTTCTTCAATGCCGCAAGATGATATTTGTGTGCCAGATATTGCGGTTTTGTGTGTTGCACTCCATCTATAATATGTTTATACTAAAAGAAAGCGGACTTTGAGAATCTGCAGGAAGGGATGACAGGATGATCTATCAGAACAGGGATGGCAATCTGTTTGTAAA
>VSNO01000131.1 GCA_009774375.1 Lachnospiraceae bacterium | reverse complement strand
CTGTGTGAGATGGATGCGCTCGAACTGGACGCAGAGGTGCTGTACCGGCCGTTTGATACACTGAGTCAGGGAGAGCGGACGAAGCTGATGCTCGCGGTCCTGTTTTCCGGTGAAAATGATTTTCTGCTGATCGACGAACCGACAAACCACCTTGACCAGAATGCGCGCGAGACCGTAAAGCGCTATCTGAACAGTAAAAAGGGATATATCCTGGTATCGCACGACAGGGATCTGCTGGATGCCTGTACCGATCATGTGCTGGTGCTGAACCGGCAGACGATCGAGGTGCAGAGCGGCAGCTTTTCGAGCTGGTGGGAGAATAAATCGCGCAAGGATGCTTTTTCCCTTGCAGAGAACGAAAAGCACAAGAAGGAGATCGGCAAACTGAAGAAGGCGTCGGGACGTGTCAGACAGTGGGCGGATCAGAACGAAAGGACGAAGATTGGCTTTGATCCGGTCGAGGAGCATGACCGTTTTCTGGGGACGCGTTCCTACATCGGAGCCAAGACCAAAAAGATGCAGAGCAGGGTGAAACAGATGGAGGAACGGATCACAAGGGAGATCGAGGAGAAGGAGGGACTGCTTCAGGATATCGAAAACCCGGTTGATCTGAAACTCTTTTCCTTAAAGCATCACAAGGAAGTGCTGGTGTCGGCCAAAGATTACAGTCTGGCATACCGCGGTGCCAGGCTTCCGGTCCTGCAGGAGCTGAATATGGAGCTGCGTCAGGGGGAGCGGGTTTTCCTGAATGGAAGAAACGGCTGCGGGAAATCCAGCCTGATCAGGGCGATCTTAAGAAAGGCGTCAGACAGTGTCTGGCCGGAAGATTTCGCAGTGGAAAAAGATGTCTGCGATGAGAGCGGGCTGCTGACAGTGGCATCTGGCGTGACGATCTCCTATGTGAATCAGGACACGTCCTTTTTGAAGGGCGGTATCAGGGAATTCTGCGTGTGCCGAGGATTGCAGGAGAGTCTCTTTTGTGCGGTTTTGCGGCAGCTTGATATGGAGCGGGCGCAGTTTGCCAAAAATATGGAGGATTTTTCAGAAGGACAGAAAAAGAAGGTTTTGATCGCGGCAAGCCTTCTGACACCGGCGCATCTCTACATATGGGATGAGCCGCTAAACTATATTGATGTCTTTTCCAGAATGCAGATCGAGAAACTGATCCTTTCCTGCCAGCCAACGATGCTGATCGTGGATCATGATGTCCGGTTCCGGGAAAAGATCGCGACGAGGGTCATGTCCTTGCAGGAAGAACGCTGACAGAAAAGCTGTGCGGGGCGGATCTGCAGCGGTATATGATGACGGGGCTGCCGGATCTCTGTGCGCGGATCGAACATGCTGCCGGTTGTGGGAGTTTGGATAAAGTTTTTGTGTTTTGATCGTGTTATGTTTACGTAGGATTTAGGAGTGGTAGAAGCAATAAAAATCCTGAAGATACTTGACTATACCCTATTCAATAGGGTACAATATATGCGAAAGAAGGGGAGCAGATGACTAAAACATTTATCCAGACAAAAGAGTTTTCAAAAAATTGGGATAGGTTGGGATTTGGAGACAAGGATTTAAGAAAGCTGGAGCTGGAACTGTTAAGGAATGCAAGTATGTATCCAGTTATAAAGGGGACTGGTGGATTGCGGAAGATAAGATTTTCATTCGAAAATGAAGGAAAAAGTGGCGGTGTTAGAGTATGTTATGTGGATATCGTAGTCGAAGAGACGATATATCTGATCACAGTATATCCTAAGAGTGAAAAAGATAATCTGTCTTATGCAGAGCGGAATGAGATCAAAAAAATGATAGAATTACTAAAAGCAAGTTTGTAGGGAGTGATGATATGGGCAGCGTATATGAAAGCATTATAACTGGTTTGAATGAAGCGATAGAAGACGCAAAAAGTGAAGAGAAAAAGCTGGTAAGAAGGAGGCTGGATATTACTCCGGTCAAAGAGTATCAGGCAGATGAGGTAAGGAGGATCAGAAATTCTACAGGAATGTCTCAAAAAACATTTGCCAGTTATATAGGTGTTTCGGATAAAACCGTTGAAGCATGGGAGGCAGGAACGAATCATCCATCCGGAGCGGCAAGCAGACTCCTTAGCATGATGGAGATGGATAAAAATCTGATCGAGGAATTTCCGTTTGTGAAAATAATAGAAAAGTAAAGTAACATAAAAATCTCCTAAATTTATCAGGAGATTTTTATGTGTATACCCAGAGGAAATATGACATCGTCTACTACAGATGAAAAACCGCTTTCAGGGCGTCATCTTCTGTGAGCAGTTTTTTCGCCAGTGTGCGGTATTGTTCCTCGTGGAGATACGTGTGGCGGAACGGTTTGATCGAGGGGGCGAGGTCGACCGCTTTCATGTAATCCTCCACATTGAGATCGAGAGCAGCGACGTGATCCCAGAAACCAGTCTCGGTAAATACGGTGTTCACGCGCTGATAGCGGTGATCGTGGACACGGCTCATGAGGTAGGTCGCGATGCCGACCTGTATACCGTGGAGCTGCGGGGTTTCGAGCAGCTTGTCCAGTGCGTGGGAGATCAGATGTTCACTACCGCTTGTGGGTGCGCTGCTGCCGGCGATCTCGTTTGCGATGCCGCTCATGGCGAGGGAGTCGAGCAGTTCTTTCAGGAACAGGTCATCGTGAATGCTGCAAAAGGGGGTCCGTACGAAGCTGTTCACCGCCTTCTTGGCGATCATGAGGGCAAAGTCGTTGACTTGCGCAGCGCCGTGCGCTTCCTCAAATTTCCAGTCGTAGAGCGCGGTGATCTTGGACACCATGTCGCCGATCCCGGAGTAGATGAATTTTTCCGGGGCGCTCTTGATGACGGCAGTATCCGCAATGATGCCGTATGCAAGACGCGCAGGAACGGAATTTCTGCGTCCGTTTACGATCAGGGACGCGCTGGCGCTCGAAAAGCCGTCGCTCGACGACGAGGTCGGAACGCTGATGAAGGGCAGCTTGCGCAGGAAGCCGATGTACTTGGCGGCATCGATGACCTTGCCGCCGCCAAGTCCGATCACCGCCTGGGTGTCGTTTGGCAGTCCAAATGCCAGGTTGATGATGTCGTCGATGTCGACGGTATCCAGTTCGCAGTATGTCAACACTTCGATACCGGCTTCCCGCAGGGCATCCATCACTTTATGGCCAAACATGTCGATCAGACCGTTACCGAAGTAAATGACGACCTTTTTGAACGCACAGTCTCTCAGATAGACGCCGATATGCTCCAGTGCGTTGGGTTCTACTTTTAATATGGTGGGGATCGCGATGTGGTTTGTGCTGAATCTGTTCATGGTATTCGTTCCTTTCTTTTATGGGTTCATTAACTATCCTGCGAGTTTTTCCGTTTCGATGACTGCAGGAAGATTCCTGGTAAGTACATGTTATTTCTGTACAGTTCCTTATATGCGCAGCAGGGTCAGGTTGATCGAGAACCCTGGATAGATACTGACAGGGGCGGCTTTCGGGCGAGACGATCTCGATGATCCAGTCAGGGGCACCGACGCAGCCCTCGTCAGTGAGTTTGCCGATGTCACATATGACACAGATATCTGGTTCTACATAGCTTTTATCGTGCAGGCGCCATGACTTCACTTCCTTTCATTTCATATGCTTAATATACATGAAAAAGGACAAAAAAGCAAACAAATAAATCATCTGCACAGTTAATCCTTAACTGTTCTTAGCAGTTTCTTAGCATTTTCATAGAAAAAAGGATTTACAGATAACGCGTCTGATAGTATACTTATAACAACTGTGCTGTCTGACCCATCGCGCATATGTATGGGGTGGACAGGTAGAAAAACATGAAACGGAGGAGGAAGAGATGGGACTATTTTTACAGGCGATGATCATGCCTGATTGTAAGGAAGCGGAGGCAAGAGCCGCGGTAGAGGCAGTTGCGCAGAAGTACGCATGCTCATTTGACGCGTTGGAGAGCGGGGCGTTCGCGGAAGAGGGCATGATCATTTCGGAGCTGGTTCCTGATGAATGCCGGTATGCGGAGTCGGATGATGGCGTCTGCATTTTGTTCAATGACGGCTGTATTGGTTATGATGCGCTTGCGAAGGCGGTATCAGGGGAAGCTGGAAAGGTGTGCCTGCTCTTATACATATATGATGGAGATTACTGGGGGTATGAGCTCTATGATCAGGGGGATTTCGTTGACCAGTTTAACCCGATGCCGGATTATTTTGAGGAAGTATCTGAGGAGAAGATACTGAAGTCAAAGGGAGATGCACAGATCATCGCCAGATATTTTCACGTAGAGAAGGCTTCTGTTGAGAGATACCTTGTGCGCTGGTCAGAGGAAATGCTCGACGAGAAGGCGTATGCGGACGATGAGTTTGGATATGAGGACTGGCAGATGGCTGATTTTATGCGGAAACTGGGATATCCATATGATTTTGATGAGGAATAGCGAATATGAAAAGAGAAAAAAACAGAAATTCATTTTCAGGCTCGATCGGCTTTGTGCTGACAGCGGCAGGAAGTGCGGTCGGTCTGGGGAACATATGGCGGTTCCCGTATCTGGCGGCGAAGGACGGCGGCGGGCTGTATCTGGTGATCTATCTGATACTGGCGCTCACATTTGGCTTTACGCTGCTGACGACGGAGATCGCTATCGGGAGAAAGACGAAGCAGAGTCCGCTGACAGCTTATGCCCGATTACAGCCTAAGTGGGGATTTCTCGGGGTACTTGCGTGTCTTGTGCCAGTCATCATCCTGCCGTATTACTGTGTGATCGGCGGATGGGTGGTAAAATATTTTCTCGCGTATCTGACAGGCAGCGGTATGGAGGCTGCGGAGGATGGCTATTTTACAGGTTTCATAACAGGCTCGTGGCAGCCGGTCGTGCTGATGGCTGTGTTTATGTTCATGGTGGCGTTCATCATTTTCCGAGGGATCAACAAGGGGATCGAGTCGTCCTCGAAGATACTGATGCCGGTCCTGCTGCTGCTGGTGGTGGGGATCGCCGTTTTTTCACTGACGATCCACTATCAGGATGAGTCGGGTGCGACGAGGACAGGCATGGAGGGATTTTGGATCTACGTGATCCCTGATCTGAGCGGAATGACGGTGAAGGGATTCTTCACGGTGCTGCTGGATGCGATGGGACAGCTGTTTTTCAGCCTCAGTGTCGCGATGGGGATCATGGTGGCATATGGCTCTTATGTAAGGGATGATGCCAATCTGGTCAGATCGATCAACCAGATCGAACTGTTTGACACGGCAGTGGCTTTTCTGGCCGGCGTCATGATCATTCCGGCAGTGTACACCTTCATGGGCAGGGAGGGAATGGCGGCATCGGGGCCGAGCCTGATGTTTGTGTCTCTGCCAAAAGTATTTGCGTCGATGGGAAGGATCGGCAATCTGGTTGGATGCCTGTTCTTTGCCATGGTGCTGTTTGCCGCACTGACGAGCGCCGTGTCCGTCATGGAGGCGGTGGTATCCAGTTTTATGGACAAGTTTCATATGACGCGGACAAAGGCGGCGGCTGTGGAGACCGGCATTGCCCTTGTCGGCGGTGTGATCGTATGTCTCGGATACAACAAACTGTATTTCGAGATCAAGCTGCCAAACGGGGCGGTTGCGCAGATCCTGGATATCATGGATTACATCAGCAATAATTTCCTGATGCCGCTGGTGGCGATCGGAACGTGTATCCTGATCGGCTGGGTGCTCAAGCCCAAAGCCGTCATCGAGGAAGTGGAGAAATCCGGCAGTAAGTTTGGCAGAAAGCATTTGTATATCGCGATGATCCGGTATATCGCGCCGGTGCTTCTGGTGATCCTGCTGTTGAAATCACTGGGAATTCTGACGGTGATATGATATATAAGGAACTGCTTTTGATGGACTTTGGCATATAATAGATGAAAGGAAAGGGGTGTGAAGCGTGATTCGTTCGATCGGAGTGTACATTCACATTCCTTTTTGTGTCCGGAAATGCGCCTACTGTGATTTCCTGTCAGGACCGGCTCCAAAAGAGCGGCGGCAGGCGTATGTGGCGGCACTGCGAAGGGAGATCGCGCGGGAGGCTGTGCGGTATGCGGGGTATGAGGTGCATACGATCTTTTTCGGCGGCGGTACGCCCTCGATATTGGAGGCAGGAGAGACTGCGGGTATCCTAGAATGTCTGGACCGGTATTACCACATTCAAAAAAAGGCTGAGATCACGATGGAGATGAATCCTGGGACGGTGGACAGTGATAAGCTGGCAGGATTAAAGAGCTCCGGGGTGAACAGACTGAGCATGGGATTACAGTCTGCGGACAAAGCGGAGCTAAAGCTGCTGGGACGCATTCACACGTATGAAGATTTCCTGCAGACCTATCGGCTGGCGAGGGAGGCGGGTTTTGCCAATATCAATGTCGATCTCATGTCGGCACTGCCGGGGCAGGATATGGATAGCTGGGTGGGGACGCTGGAAAAAGTGACAGCCCTGCAGCCGGAACACATTTCCGCCTACAGCCTGATCATTGAGGAGGGAACGCATCTGTATGACAGGCTGGACGAATATCCGCCTGTTCCTGATGAGGACGAGGACCGGCGGATGTACCAGGCGACCAGGCAGATCCTCGCGGAAAAAGGCTATCAGCGCTATGAGATATCAAACTATGCGAAAGCGGGATATGCGTGCAGGCATAACTGCATCTACTGGCAGCGCGGGACCGGTCATACTGTCGATTATGCCGGCTTTGGTCTGGGGGCGTCCTCCATGGTGGACAATGTGCGGTGGAAAAATACGGACGATATGGAGAGCTATCTCTCTGTTTTTGCAGAGGACGCGGACATAGGGCAGGACGTAAAAGAGGACGTACAAACGTTATCGCGGGTGGATCACATGGAAGAATTTATGTTTCTGGGGATGCGCATGACAGACGGCGTGTCCCGGCTGGAATTTGCGGACACCTTTGGTGTGGGGATCGATGATGTCTATGGTGAGATACTGCGCAAGTGGGAGAAAGCGGGAATGCTGATCCGGAGTGGTGACCGCATAAGGCTGACGGACGCAGGGATCGATGTCAGCAATGTGGTTCTGGCGGATTTTTTATGCACACGGGCACCCAGAGGAAGATTGTCAGCGTACGCTGACGGGTGCCCGGCGCGCGAGTAGGGGAAGAGGGTTCTTCCCTACTCGATCGCACAGACCCGTGCAGATGAAATATGCCGCTTGCGCGGCAATAAAAATGATGATGGAGGACAGGAATGGATAGGGATTTGACACACGATATGATGCATGAACAGGGGATCGCACATGACCATACGCATCAGCATGGGCATTCGCACACACATACGCACAAGGAGACCAAGGCAGTCCTGAACAGAATGTCCAAGATCATAGGCCATATGGAATCTGTCAGGACAATGGTGGAAAACGGCAGGGACTGCAGTGAGGTGCTGATACAGCTGGCGGCTGTAAAGTCGGCGATCAGCAGCGTGAGCCGTGTGATCTTAAAGGATCATATCGATCATTGCATTGTAGATGCAGTGAGGGAGAATGATACAGAGTCGATCGAGGAGCTGAAAAACGCGATTGACAAATTTTTGTAGGAAAGGCTGGGCATACTATATGAAGGAGACACAGAAAAGCATGATCCTGTACTATGTGCAGGACGAAAAGAAAAAGATACAGATGGAGGTGCTCGGCATGAGCATGTCCATAGCGACAAAGCAGCTGAAACCGTCTGACCTGGATACACAGGTCGGCACGCTTGCCGGACTGAAAGGTGCTCCGCCTCTTGACATTCCGCAGGAGGAGAAGGCGCCAGCGATATTCTGCATGCCGGAGATCATCGTTTTTTCTGGTATTTCGGACAAAAAGCTGGATGAGTTTCTGTTTTCTTACAAGAAAGTAGGATTGTCCCCGACAAAGCTCAAGGCAGTTATAACGCCGAAAAATGTCAGCTGGACGCTGTATCATCTGATCCGGGAGCTTTCTTTGGAAAGGGCTCAGATCGAAGGGACTGTCAGGAGACTTTCAGAGGCCAGGAAGGAAAGGGAATAGGGGTAAGTATGCATATCGATTTATTTAAACATGAGGATAACTGGCAGGATATCAAGGATTCCGCCATGAATACGATCAACAAGACAACGGGCAGATATCCCGATTCTGAGTGGAAGAGGAGGCTGATCCTGTCGGAGCATTCCCCGATCAGGCGCATGCGGTTTTACTGGCGGTGGAAGGATCTGAAATCGTGGGTGAGTGTCCACATGGTGCGGCATAAGATCGGGATCGAGCACTGGGTATCGACGCAGCGGAGCGACCGGACAGGCGTTGACCGCGATGAGCTGCCGCAGGGAGCGCTGGTCAATCATGCGTGCGAGGCGGACGCGCAGGCGTTGATCAATATCAGCCGCAAACGTCTGTGCAACTGTGCGAGTCCGGAGACGCGGGAGGCGTGGCAGCTTGTCAAGGAGCAGATCGCCGGGACAGAACCGGAGCTTGCGAGCTGCATGGTCAGGGAATGTATCTACAGAGGCTTCTGCCCGGAGATGTTTTCCTGCGGATACCACAAGACGGAGGAGTTTCAACAAGAGCTTGCCGAGTACCGGAAGGGGATCAATGAATAGATGTTCTCTGCATTGAATACGGAATTCACTGCATTCACGCAAAACCTGTTGTGTGAAATGAAATGATGCGGTAAAGTGTACTTATCAGGAGCGTGCAGAAGAAAACTGCAGGTTTCCTGACAGGGAAAGGAGGAGGTATCATGACAAACACAATGGTATGGCTGGCTGCCATGATCATACTCATCATCATCGAGATCGTGACAGTGGGATTGACGACGATCTGGTTTGCGATCGGTGCATTGGTGGCGATCATTGTCTCCATGCTGGGTGGGGGACTCATACTCCAGATGACGGTATTTCTGCTGATATCACTTGGCATGCTGATCTTCACAAGGCCCTTGGCGGTAAGGTACATAAACAATACGCGCACAAGGACGAACTACGAAGGGATCATCGGCAAGGTCGTGCGGATCACGCAGGATGTCGACAACATCGCAGGAAAAGGCTGTGCCGTGGTAAACGGTCAGGAATGGACGGTGCGGGCCGCGGATGACCAGAACAAGATCGCAGCGGGTAGTCTGGCAAAGGTGGTCGACATCAGGGGCGTGAGACTGATCGTTGAAAAGTACGAGGAGGCCTGATAGAAAACAGATGATAGGTGCAGGAGAACTGATTGAAAGTTATGAGGAGGAGGAAACAGTATGATAGAGATTTTATTGATCATTTTATTCATTATCATCGTTCTTTTGGCGGTGAATGTGCGCATCGTGCCGCAGGCTTCGGCCTACGTTATCGAGCGTCTCGGCGGGTATGACACTACATGGGGCGTGGGACTTCACTTCAAGATACCGCTTCTGGACAGGGTTGCCAAGAGGGTTAACCTGAAGGAGCAGGTGGTGGATTTCCCGCCGCAGCCCGTGATCACCAAGGATAACGTCACGATGCAGATCGACACGGTCGTGTTTTTCCAGATCACGGATCCGAAGATGTTTGCATACGGTGTGGATAATCCGATCATGGCGATCGAGAAGCTGACGGCGACGACGCTGAGAAATATCATCGGTGAGATGGAGCTTGACCAGACACTGACGTCGAGGGAGATCATCAACACGAATATGCGCTCGGCGCTTGACGTTGCCACAGACCCGTGGGGCATCAAGGTGAACCGCGTCGAGCTGAAGAACATTATCCCGCCTGAGGCGATCCGAAATGCGATGGAGAAGCAGATGAAGGCAGAGCGTGAGAGACGTGAGGCGATCCTCCGCGCTGAGGGTGAGAAGAAGTCGACGATCCTTGTCGCAGAAGGCCAGAAGGAATCTGCGATCCTCGAGGCTGAGGCGGAGAAGCAGGCTGCGATCCTCCGTGCGGAAGCTGAGAAGGAGAGAAAGATCCGCGAGGCGGAAGGTCAGGCTGAGGCGATCCGTGTCGTACAGATGGCGAATGCGGAGGGTATCAAGTTCCTGAAGGATGCGGGCGCCGACGAGGCAGTGCTCACGATCAAGAAGCTCGAGGCATTTGAGAAGGCGGCGAACGGCAGTGCGACAAAGATCATCATCCCGTCAGAGATCCAGGGCGTGGCAGGGCTTGCAAAATCGGTCGGGGAGATCTTGAAGTAGGAGTAATATGGGATCAGGGACAGGAGGGAAGCGGACATGACAAGGATATTGATACTGGAGGACAGTAAGGAGTGCCTGGAGGCGATTACTGTGATGGTAGAGAGGGTATCCGGACATGTGCGTGCTGTTCCGGTAAACAGTCTGGAGGAGGCGAGGGCTGCGCTCGGCGGGGAGGCGCAGCCGCCCTTCCAGGCTTTTTTGCTTGATATCAATCTAAATACAGGCGACAGCGACGACATCTCGGGGATCACCTTTGCGCGGGAGGTGCGCATGAGAAAGGAGTACGCCTTCACGCCGATCATCATGATCACCTCGCTGGCAAACATGGAGCTGACCGCCTACAGGGAGCTTCACTGTTACCAGTATCTTGTGAAGCCGTACAATGAGGAGGATATCCGGAAGCTTGTCGGAAAACTGCTTTTTTTGTCACAGCAGGGGGAGACGAGGGAGGATTATGTGGTCGTCAGGAAGGACAGTATCAATTACAAGATCTTCTGCAAGGATATCGTGTGTATCAAAGCGGTGCCAAGGGGAGTGAACTTTGTACTCTTGAAGGAAGAGATGAAGGTCTTGTATCTTTCCATAAAACAACTGCTCGAAAAGCTTCCCGGTGAAAAATTTCTGCAGGTGCACCGCATGTGCGTGGTGAACCAGGATCATATCGATTATGTGGATACCGTGAACGGACTGATCAGCATGAAAAACGGCGAGCAGGTGGAGATCGGTATCACCTACAAGAATGAGATCCGAAAAAGACTGGGAATGTAAAGGGGAACATCATCATGGCTGAACTTGGCAGGAAATTTTTATACAGGATCTTTTGCGTGGTCGCGCTGATTATCACACTGTATCTGCTTGTCGACCTGTATCTGAGCCACACGCTGGATATCAAGGTGATGGTTCTGTTTGGCATCGTATTTTCTGTGATCATACTGGGACTGCTGGACTGGATGCAGAACTATGCGGCGCTGCGGCGCCAGGAACAGGAGCTGAAGATCTACAAGCTCTACATAAAGCCGATGGAGGAGCTGACCAAAGATATCCGGGCGCGGCAGCATGAGTTTGACAATCATATGAATGCGATACTGAACATGCATGTGACGATCGCGGATTACGATGAGCTCGTGGAGGCGCAGTCAGCGTACTGCAAGGACATCTATGAGGACAAGTCGCGCTGCAATCCGGCGCTCCTGCGGATATCAGACAAGATACTGGCAGGATTTCTGTACAGCAAGATCATCAGTGCGCCCGGATATATTGATATCGATATACAGGTGTTGAGCCAGGAGATCGTGACACCGGTGTCAGAACACGCGCTGGTCGAGATCATCGGGACACTCACGGACAATGCGTTCGAGGCGGCAACACCTGAGAGGAACAAAGTGGAGATGGTGCTCGACGCCCAGAATGACAAGCTGATCTTTGCGATCAGGAATCAGGTGGAAGATCTGACGATGGGTGAGATCGCGTGTTTTTTTGAAAAGGGCTACACGACGAAAGATAACCGCGAGGGAAGGGGACTGGGACTCTATCAGGCAAACCAGATCGCAAAGCGCCACAGGGGGGAGATCACGGTGGAGCTGTCAGAACAGGAGCATGGGCAGGAGATCTGCTTCTGCGTGAAAATATAGTCATGCATGTCTGTTCGACGAGATCAATGAAAAAGACATCGTTGATCTGATAGAAGAAGTATTGCGTCAGGATGGTTTTCAAAATAGCAATCCCCTGCGTGGACTTCGTGCTGCGCGGGATCGCATATTTCCTGCGCAGGCGGGAGGACAGGGAAGGGGATCCTGGAGATGTACAAACAAGACAACAAGGACACTGGCATTCCAGGATCTGTTTTCACCCTATCATTTCACGGGATCGCAGTATCCCGTGGAGGCTCCGGAGAAGATACAGAAGGAGATGAACGGGCTGTTTGCCTGGGTGCAGAGGGAGCGGGACGGATACCATCCTTTTGTGTTTAGCACGCCGCTGATAGGATGGCGATTGGGGAAAAATTATACTATTACGCAAAAGTCGGGAGTTTCCGTGATAGTATTCGAGTTTTACGTGAAAGTATAAGGGTTTCCGTGTTTGTTTGGAGTTTCGCCTGTTTGTAGAAAAATGCTGTTGAAATAAGGGGAATATTATCGAATCTTGTCAGGGTGTCTCCTTCCCCGGCAGATACGAACACGGAAAGCCTGCAAAGCCCGTAAACACGGCACTTTCGGCACTACATAGATTTCAGAGTTACATTATTTCGGTGTGCTTTTAGGGGCATTTTTACATTAGTGGAGATATAAACATTTGTTCTAGGGTTGTTTTGCCTACGAGTATATACTCGTAGGCAAAAGTCGGTTATTATCACGGAAACTCGGATACTCGCAGGCAAAACTCGATACTATCACGCAAAAGTCGATACTCGCAGGCAAAACCCATATACAAACACGGAAACTGCCTGTATTATCACGGAAACAGGATGGGAGTTTTCGTGATAGTATAAGGGTTTCCGTGA
>VSNO01000130.1 GCA_009774375.1 Lachnospiraceae bacterium | reverse complement strand
GTACCGTGAGGGGGGGGCGGCGAGAACCTTTACGCGCCATGGCCTGGAGAAGCTCCTCGACAGGGCAGGGATCCATGAGTATTCATTTTACTATCCATATCCGGATTACAAATTTGTGACGACGATCTATTCTGACCAGTATCTTCCAAAGAAAGGCGAGCTGAGCAATAATCTGAGAAATTTTGACCGGGAGAGAGTTCTGCTGTTTGATGAGAAGCAGGTGTTTGACGAGATCATAGATGAGAATGAGTTCCCGCTTTTCTCAAACTCTTATCTGCTGGTGGTTGGCGGCGCGCCCAATGTGATCTACACCAAATTTTCCAATGACAGGGTTGCCAAGTGGGCGATCCGCACTTCTATTGTCAGGGAGGCGCCCAGGCATCTGCATGTGGAGAAGCTGCCGGACACAGAGGCGGCGTGCAGGCACCTGGCGAATACAAAACGTGCCTGCGAGCTGCTTTCTGAGCGGTATGACGGCACGAAGATCGACATCGATCAGTGTACGGTCATCGGCGGTGATATCAGGAATGGCCTGTCTTTTGAATTCTGTAATGGAGAGACACTGGAAAAGCTGCTTGACGAGTGTCTGATCCGGGCAGATGTGGCGGGATTCAAGACATTGGTCCAGGAGTATATGCACTGGCTCCACTACAATGAGGACACCCATGCGGTCAGCAATTTTGACTTTATCTTTCCCAATATTCTGGTGGATGGGAAGCGGTGGCACGTCATCGACTACGAGTGGACCTTTGACCGGCATATCGCGGCGAAGGACATCGCGTTCCGCGCCTTCTATAATTATACGCTGGGCGGGGAGATGCGGAAGGCCTGTGAGGATCTGCTGATGAAGGATATCCTGGGATTTACGGATGAGGAGATCAGGGCTGCGATAGCGGAGGAAAGAGAATTTCAGCTCCAGATCACGGGTAGCCGCGCTTCGGCGGGACGCATGCGGGAGCTGATCGGAAACAGGGCGTACGCTCTTGAGGGGATGTTAAAGTACTGTAATCATGCCGATATTAAATATGTCGCGCAGATCTTTGTGGATCGCGGGGAGGGCTTTACCGAAGAAGATTCTGTGAAATTTCTGGATTGTTTTACGATCGGGAGGTATCTGAGACTGGAATATGATATTCCCGATGAGGCTGTGAGGATCAGGATCGATCCGTGTATGTATCCGTGTGTGGTGGAGATCCGTGAGATCAGGGTCGGTGACAGGGTCTACACGGCGGATACCATTGAGGTAAATGGAAAATGGCAGGAATGTGGTTCGATCGTCTTTGACAGTGAGGATCCCAATCTTGCGATCGAGGTTGCGGGCGGGAGCCATCTCACAGCGGACATGGATGTATTGGAGCTTACACCGGCTTTTGCCAGCCAGATTGTACAGAGTGCGGCAAAGGAGAATTTTGTCACAAGGACAAAGGGGTTTCTGAGGACGAAGTTGAGGAGTTAGTATGAAATCCGGGGCGGGGGATTTGCTGATATGTTAGGAAAGATAAAGGATGCCATTCAGGGCAGATTATATAAGAAATGCATAGAGGAGTACGAGAGAGCGCTGCGCTGCCAGACTGATCCGTATCTGTTGTGGATCAACGAAAACGAGCAGGCAGGCGGGGCAGGATCAAAGGAGGAACAGCGGCTGAAGTTCGACATCGTGTATATGGAGGAGTGCGGCAGGGATTTCTCGCTTGCAGGTTTTGACAAGGAGTATATCCTGTTTGTGTCGGAGGAGGGCAGGATCGCGGCGGATGTCTATCATGAGATCCCGCAGTATTTTGAGATGCACAGGGATGTGAACATCGTCTATGCGGACGAGGATACATGGATGCTGGAAACACAGAAGGAAGTGGACAGGGATCTGGTGAACGACGAGAGTGCACACCGGATCTTCCCATGGACCAAACCGATGTGGTCACCCGATACCCTGATGTCCTTTCTGTATTTTGGCAATATCTTTGCAGTCCGCAGGGAGGTGTATCTGCATCTGGAATGGATGGGGGACACAGACTGGCGTAAAAATATATATGATTTTGTCCTGAAGGCGACAGAACACGGCAAACGGCCGGGACATATTGAAAAGATCCTGTTTCATGCCTATGCGAAGGGGAGCAGCAGGGAGCAGATCGAGGACAGGCTCATGCACAGGACGGATCTGGTCGGTGTGGGGCAGGAGTATGATTTTATCCGCGAGCGCGCGTTTGCAAGGCGTGGTCTGAAGGGGCGGATGGTACTGGACGCGCGGACCGGGATCACATATCCTGTTTACGAGCTGTCAGACCGGCCGCTTGTCAGCATTATCATTCCCTCGAAGGACAATCCGGATGTACTCAGGCAGTGCATCCGCTCGATCTATGCGCATACGGACTATCCGAAATTTGAGATCATTGTCGTCGACAACGGGAGTATGGCAAGGGTGCGTGTCGGGCTGGAAAACTTCAGACAGGAGTGTCCTTTCACATATTTATATGTGCCGATGGAGTTCAATTTTTCCAATATGTGCAATATCGGTGTCAGGGAGTCAGGGGGAGAGTACATCTTACTGTTAAATGATGACATGGAGGCGGTCGAGGACACGTGGCTGACCAGAATGGTCGGTCAGGCTTCTCTCAAACATGTCGGTTCTGTCGGCGCCAAGCTGCTATATCCGGATTCGACAAGGATACAGCATGCCGGGATCAGCAATACGATCTATGGTCCGGGGCACAAGCTGAAGAAAATGGATGACAGCGAGTCCTATTATTATGGAAGAAACCGTTTTGTGTACGATCTGATCGGTGTCACCGCGGCGTGCCTCATGATGCGCAGGAGTTACTATCTGGGGATCGGGGGACTGTTTGAGGGTCTTGCGGTGGCATACAATGATGTGGATCTGTGTTTCAGGCTGTGCAGTAAGGGGTTATACAATGTCCAGAGAAACGATGTTGTGCTGTATCATCACGAGTCTCTCAGCCGTGGGGATGACCTTCAGGATGAAGTGAAGCTGAAACGGCTGCTGGCGGAGAAGGATATTTTGTATAAAAGACATCCCAAATTTTACAGGAAGGATCCGTTCATCGGGACACTCTTAAACAGCGGGGATCCGGAGTACAGCTGCCGCTGGCTGGAGCGGTATGAGCTTTTCAACATATTTGACGCTGATGATATGCTCGTCGAATCCAAAAAACTTCCTGCGTTGGAGAACATGAACCAGGCGATCATGATCACATTGGAGGACTGCGGCAGGGAGAACTTCGCGAAGGCAGTGACTAAAAACGGGCAGAAGAAAAAGACGTATTATCTCATCAAGGGATGGGCTTATGTGCCGGGTGTGGACAATGCGCGTTATCGGTTCAAGATCCTGCTGGTGAACAGCAGCGGTAAGGTCTGGGAACTGCCGGCGCAGAGACGCTACCGCAAGGATGTGGCCGCGATCCTTCCGGATGAGACGAATGTGGAATTGACCGGCTTCTGCAACTGGATCTTTGAGGGGGCGCTGCCGTCAGACACGTATGAGCTGTGGATGACAGCAAAGGACGGCTGTTCCAGACAGCGCCTCTATCGGAGCATGGAGAGAACACTGACCATTGACTAAAAGAATGTGAAAAAGAATGCTATAACGCGTATGAAAAAATATGAACAGGAACTTTTTGCACAAAAGACGCCGTACCTGCAGTGGTTAAAACTGCAGGAGACGGAGCTGGAAAGACAGTATGGGCACGCTCCAGGGAAGCAGGTATATAAGCTTCCCTTTTCTTCGTGTATGGACAGTGTGCAGAGGGATATGGAATTCTGCGATGACGTGATCTATCTCTTTGTGAAGAATGGCGGCAGTTTGTCTGAGTATGCCGGGGCTGTGCTTGCAGATGCCTTTTCAGACAGTGAAGATGTGGCTATGGCCTATGCGGATGAGGATCACAGGGGGAGTCTGAAGGAGCTGTATGGGATCGAGGATACTCACTGTTGCGCGGAATACAGGGGGGCGCCGTGGTTTAAGCCGGATTTTTCGCCGGATACGCTTGTCTCCTTTTTTTATATTGGGAGTGTGTTTGCCATCCGGGGCAGCAAGATCCTGGAGATGACAGGAAAATACGGGAGCGATAGCAGCATTTATGAGCTTGTCTACAGGATCTTTATGCAGGAGCTGGACAGAAGAAGACAGGGAAAGGCACAGGGGATCGTTCATATGCCCAAGGTGCTCTACACCAATGACAGCCTTGAGGATACGGAGCAGACAGACAGCTCTGAGAAGATCCGGCAGCTCGATCTGGCAGATGACCGGAGTCGGGGAGCTCAGGATAAAGTGTCGGTCATCATTCCGAGCAAAGACAACGCGGATGTACTGCGAAAGTGCATGGAAACGCTGGTGCGCTACACTGATTACAGCTGTTATGAATTGATCATTGTGGATAACGGCAGCAGTCCGGAACAGAAAAAGTGCATAACACACTGCATTGAGGGATTGAAGAGAGAGAAAAAGGATCTTGTGATCCGGTATCTGTATCAGGAGTGTGCGTTTAACTTCTCGGCGATGTGCAATATCGGCGCGCGGTCGGCAGACGGAAGGTTTCTGCTTTTTCTGAACGATGATATCGAGATCATGGATACAGAGGACGGCAGGCAGTGGCTTGGCAGGATGGCGGTGTACAGTGCGAAAGCCCATGTGGGGGCAGTCGGCGCAAAGCTGTACTATCCGCCGGAACAAAAGGATACCACGTGTTATAAGATCCAGCACGCGGGGATCACCAACATGGGGATCGGACCGGCACACAAGCTTGGCGGTATGGCGGATGAGGGGGATCTGTACCATGGGCATAACACGAGAAACTATGATATGCTGGCAGTCACCGCGGCGTGTCTGCTGATCCGAAAGAGTGTTTTTGATGCGGCGGGCGGTTTCGACGAGACCTTTCCAGTGGCGTACAATGATGTGGAGCTCTGTTTCCGGCTGTACCAGCGAGGCTATTTCAACGTGCAGGTCAACGAGGCAGTGCTGATCCACCACGAATCCCTCAGCAGAGGGAAGGACACGTCGCCGGAGCGGCAGCATCGCCTGGAGAAGGAGAAGAGAAAACTGTATCAAAAGTATCCGTTATTGAATGCGAGGGATCCTTTTTACAGCCCAAATCTCGTGCAGTGGAAAAAGGACGTGGAGTATAACACAGGATATTTATATGCCTGTGACCGGCAGGCTGAACCGGTGCTGCTGGGCAGCGACGGCGAGACAGGCAAAAGAAAACAGGCAGTGTTTAAAAAGTATGACGCCAGGGAGCTCCTGCATGCAAGGTGTGGTCTGGCAGCCAGGATCTGCGACCGGCTGACCGGATACCGGGACATCCTGTTTCATATAGATAATATTTATTATGACAATATTTGTTTTGATAACGATTGTTCTGATAGTGCCAGTTTTGATAACATTAGTTATGAAGACGGCATAATCAGCGATAAAATAACAGATAATAATATCGTGATCGAAGGGTGGTGCGCTGTCAGAAACGCGGACAACGCGGAACTGCCCCGAAAGCTCTGGCTGATCTGTGATGTGCGCGGGCAGGACTTTCGGGATGTGTACGAGTTTGATATAGCGCCAAAGCTCAGGGAGGATGTGGCGGCAGTCCTGGAGGACGGTAAAAAGGATGACCGGACAAAGAACACCGCGCTCTCAGGCATACAGGTAAAATTTGCGGGGAGCGCGCTGAAGCCGGGGACATACAGGATCGGCGCAGTCTGCGGGGGAAGGCTGGTCTGTGATCCCGAAAAATGTGTCAGGGTCTTTCATTCAGATAAAGGAAAATACCGAAGATAAAAAGAAAGGTGTGAAGTGTAATGGCAAAGGATACGATCGACAGTCATCAGGATTGGAATCAGAGTCAGAACGGTCCGAATCAGAAGAATCAGAATAAAGAAGAGCGGGATGTGCAATTCTATAGACAGGCGTATGAGAAGGAGAAGGCGCGTGCGGCATCACTGGCGGGCAGGCTCGCGGATGCCAGGAATGAAGCGGACGGCCTGCAGTTCCAGCTCGACCGCATCAAGAACAATCCGCTGTGGAGAGCGTCGAAGCCGCTGCGCCGGACAATGCACTGGGGGATACGCAGTTACAGGCGGATCCATAATCTGGGCGGCCCGAAGGGAATCGTCAGGAAATTAAAGCAGAAGAAGATCGAGGCGGAGGCAAAAAAAATTCACGGCACGGCGAGCTTTCCGACGCCGGAGCAGGCACAGCAGCAGCGGAGTGCGAAGTTTGACCGCATGGTAAAGATCAGCATTCTGGTACCCTTGTGGAACAACCAGCGGGAATTCCAGATCCAGATGCTCGATTCCGTGATGAACCAGACGTATCAGAACTGGGAGCTGTGTCTGGCGGACGGCTCCGACGAGGCGCACAGCTATATCGGGGAGATCTGCAGGGAGTATGCCGCACGCGCAGACGGCAGGATCATCTACCGCAAACTCGACAGGAACGGAGGGATCTCCGGCAATACAAACGAGTGTCTGAAGCTTGCTACCGGAGAGTATATCGGCCTGTTCGATCAGGACGATATCCTGCATCCGTCCGCATTGTATGAGTATGTGAGAGTGATAAATGAGGAGGGAGCGGATTACATTTACTGTGATGAGACCACCTTTAAGGGCGACAGCATCAACAATATGATCACGCTGCACTTCAAACCGGACTTTGCCCCCGACAATCTCAGGGCAAATAATTACATCTGTCATTTCAGTGTGTTCTCGAGGAAGCTGCTCGAGGGAACAGAGCTCTTCCGAAGCGGTTTTGACGGCAGCCAGGACCATGACATGATTCTGCGGCTGACGGCCCGCGCCAGGAAGGTCGTTCACGTGCCCAGGCTTTTGTACTACTGGCGCTCCCACAAGGCGAGCACGGCCAGCGACATCAGCGCCAAGCCCTATGCGATCGCGGCGGCTAAGGGAGCCGTGGCGGACCATCTGGCCAGATGCGGGTTCAAGAATTTTGAGATCAGGAGCACCAGGGCCTTTGACACCATCTTCGAGATCAGGTATGAGATACTGAGTGAGGACAAGATCTCGATCCTGATCCCGAACAAGGACCATATTGAAGATCTGAGACGATGCATTGATTCCATCAGGGCACGCAGTACTTACGAGAATTATGAGATCATCGTCATAGAAAATAACAGTGTGGACAGAGCGGTCATTGATTACTATGAGACCCTGAAGGAGCAAAAAAACATAACAGTAGTTACCTACGAGGGGGAGTTTCATTACGCGCGGATCAACAACTTCGGAGCGCGCTATGCTACAGGAAAATACCTATTGTTGTTAAATAATGATACGCAGGTGATCTCCATGAACTGGCTGGAAGCGATGCTGATGTATGCGCAGCGCCCGGATGTCGGTGCGGTCGGGGCAAAGCTCTACTACGGCGACAGGACGATACAGCATGCGGGCGTGGTGATCGGGCTCGGGGCGCACAGGACGGCAGGGCACACGCATTACAGGATCAACTATGACAACCTGGGATATATGGGGAAACTCTGTTATGCACAGAATGTGTCTGCGGTGACAGGCGCCTGCCTGATGGTCAGAAAGAGCATATATGACGCGCTCGGCGGGCTTGACGAGCAGTTTGCGGTGGCGCTCAACGACGTGGATTTCTGCCTGCGCATCCGGGAGAAGGGGTATCTGAACGTGTTCACGCCGTTTGCGGAGCTGTATCATTACGAGTCGGCATCGCGCGGCAGCGATACCGCCGACAGGAAGAAGGCGGAGCGCTATGAGGCGGAGTCCGCACTGTTCCGGGAGCGCTGGAAGGAGCTGCTGGCAAAGGGGGATCCGTACTACAATCCGAATTTTTCCCTCGATCACAGCGACTATTCCCTGCGGACGGAATTTGATTAAATTTAGGTTAAATACGCTCATAATCTTGAAATATTTCCAAATTTTTGGTTTAATAGAATTGGAATGTAGTGCAATATGACAACGCACGGATTTTAATGATTTTATGTGGAGGTAGCAGTATGGGTTTTATGGATGAATTTAACTTCTGGCTGGGTGATGATTACTTTGACCAGGCAACAAAGGACGAGCTCTTAAAGATCAAGGACAATGAGAGCGAGATCGAGGAACGTTTTTACAAGGAGCTTGAGTTCGGTACCGGCGGACTGAGGGGCGTGATCGGAGCAGGCACGAACCGCATGAACATCTACACCGTCAGAAAGGCATCGCAGGGGCTGGCAAATTATATCATCAAGGCAGGGGGACAGGAGAAAGGTATCGCCATCGCATACGACTCCCGTTTCATGTCGCCTGAGTTTGCCGATGAGGCGGCGCTGTGCATGGCTGCAAACGGCATCAAGGCTTATGTGTTCGAGTCCCTCAGACCGACACCGGAGCTCTCCTTCGCACTGCGGACACTCGGCTGTATCTCCGGTATCGTGATCACCGCGAGCCACAACCCGCCGGAGTACAACGGTTACAAGGTATACTGGGAGGACGGCGCACAGATCACGGCACCCAAGGACAAGGACATCATCGGTGAAGTGAAAGCAGTAACTGACTACCACACGGTGAAGACGATGGACAAGCAGGAGGCCATCAGCGCGGGACTGTACCAGGTGATCGGCAAGGAGATCGACGACGCTTACATGGCAGAGCTGAAGAAGCAGATCATCCACCCGGATGTCATCAGGGATGTCGCGGATGATATCAGGATCGTGTACACGCCGCTGTGCGGTACAGGAAACAAGCCGGTGAGGCGGATCCTCTCCGAGCTTGGATTTAAGAATGTGTACGTCGTGCCGGAGCAGGAGAATCCCGATCCGAAGTTCACGACACTGGATTACCCGAATCCCGAAGATCCCAAGGCATTTACATATGCTTTGAAACTTGCAAAGGAGAAGAATGCGGACATCGTGCTGGCGACGGACCCGGATGCGGACAGACTCGGCATCTATGCACTTGATACGAAGAGCGGGGAGTACAAGGCATTCACAGGCAATATGTCAGGTATGCTGATCGCCGAGTATATTTTGAGAGAGCGCAAGGCGACAGGAACCATGCCTGAGAATCCCGCACTCGTGACCACGATCGTGACGACCAACATGACAGCGCCGATCACACAGACATACGGCGTGAAACTGATCGAGGTGCTCACCGGATTCAAGTTCATCGGCGAGCAGATCAAACTGTTTGAGCAGACTGGCTCCAACAACTATGTGTTCGGCCTTGAGGAGAGCTATGGATGCCTTGCGGGAACACATGCGAGGGACAAGGATGCGGTCGTAGCCGTGATGTGCCTGTGCGAGGTTGCGGCATGGTGCAAGAAGAACGGCAAGACATTATACGACATGATGCTGGAGATCTATGAGAAGTACGGCTATTACAAGGAGACGCAGTATGCGATCACGATGAAGGGCATCGACGGCTCGAAACAGATCGCGGCGCTCATGGATAAGTTCAGGAACAATCCGCCCAGGAAGTTTGGCGAGCTTGAAGTTGTGCGCGTGAGAGACTATGAGAACGATGTCATCACGGAGCTCGAGACTGGGAAGACGTATCCGACAGGGCTGCCGAAGTCTAACGTACTCTATTTCGACCTGACGAACGATTCATGGTGCTGTGCGAGACCTTCCGGCACGGAGCCGAAGATCAAGTTCTACATGGGCGTCAAGGGAACAAGCCTTGAGGATGCACAGAAGAGGGTAGAAAACCTGACAAACGAGGTCAAGGCAGTGATAGAAGAATAGGATGGCAGGCGGAAACCGGACGGCTGAGGCAAAGGCCGTCTGGTTTCATTTCGTGAGGAAAGAATGGAGTTTGATTATGAAAAATTTGTTTGCGCAGATCATGAAGTTTGGCGTGGTGGGTGCGGTCTGTTTCGGTATTGACTACATTATTGGCTATTCGGTTATGAAAATTATTGTGAAGCTGGGCGGCGGAACGCTGTTTGAGCTCGCCTCCATGGCGGGCTCGGCGCTGGGATTTACAGTTTCCGTGATCATAAATTATATCCTGAGTTTTAAGTTTGTCTTTGAGCGGAAGGAGGATCTCGACCGCAGAAAAGAATTTGTCGCGTTTATCATACTGAGCGTGATCGGGCTGGGCCTGAACCAGCTGATCATCTGGATCTGTGTGGGACCGGTCTACGGCAATATTACATTTCTCCGGAATATACTGAATTACGATCTTGCCTACACAGGCGCGAAGGTGATCGCGACAGCGATCGTGATGGTATACAATTTTGTCACCAGAAAGATCTTTCTGGAAAAAAAGGCGTGAGGACGCATTCGGAGGGGAAAGAGATGTCGCTGGTACAGAATATCAGAAAGACGATGAACTACAGCCGGAAAAACGGCTATGGCGAGGCGGCCGTCGCGGCGTGGGAGCGCGTGACGGCCAAGTATTGTGCAGATTATGATTACCGTGCGCCCGACCAGGATACACTGGAACGGCAGAGGGCGGATCAAAGCGTTTCGGATCTGAAATTTTCGATCCTTGTACCGGCGTATGAGACGCAGCGCGTCTATATGAGCGCACTGATCGACAGCTGTATCGCACAGACCTATGGAAACTGGGAGCTCATCATTGCGGACGGCAGTGCGAGCGATATCGTCAGGGATACGGTAGACCGGTATCATGATGCGCGCATCCGGTATGTCAGACTCGAGGGAAACGACGGCATAGCGGAGAACACAAACCGGGCGATCGAGCTTGCCACAGGGGATTATTACGGTCTGCTGGATCATGATGACCTGCTGACGGCAGATGCGCTGTACGAGATGGCGCATGCCGTGCAGGAGCGCAGGCCGGATCTTGCGTATTCCGACGAGGATAAATGTGACGAGTCGGGAAGGCGTTTTTACGATCCCCATTTCAAGCTCGATTTTAATCTGGATCTGCTGCTGACGAACAACTATATCTGTCATTTTATGGTGGTGCGCGCGGATATCCTCAAAAAAATGCGGATCAGAAAAGAGTATGACGGATCGCAGGACTATGATATCATCCTGCGGATCGTGGGAGGCCGGCTGCTGAAGGAAAAAGAGAATAAGGGCGCGGAGCCGGTGGAGAAGGCCATCGTGCACGTCCCGAGGGTGCTCTATCACTGGCGCTGCCATGAGAACTCCACGGCGGACAACCCGCAGAGCAAGATGTATGCCTACGAGGCGGGGAAGAAGGCCCTGATCGATTTCGCGTCGCGCATGGGCTGGAAAGTGGATGTCCGCCACAACAAGCACCTTGGCTTTTACCGCATCGAGTATGGGGACAGTGTGCTGACACACCGGCCGGACCTGGCTGCCGTAGGCGGATTTGCCGCGAGACATGGCAGGGTGGCATCGGGTATCTACAAGGGACAGCCGCTGTTGTATGCCGGGTATATGAACCGGATGGACCTGTATCAGAATACGGACTGGCTCGATATTCGGAACATGGCTGTCAACAAGGCGTATCAGGGGGCATACGAGGAAGTCACGGGATACCCTTATGTGAGCACATTCTACGCGGAAAACAGGGATCTGCCCCAGTGGATGCGGGATCTGGAGCGGACGGCAGGAGGGGAGGAGCGGCTGATGGAACTCGGGGTAGGGCTCTGCAGGAGACTGACAGCGGATGGCGCGCGGCTCCTGCTGGACCCGGTGTGTATAAGGAAGATATAGACTATGATAAAATCAACGATCGTGATACCAAACTACAATGGGATCAGGTATATTCAGGCGTGTCTGGAAAGCCTGTACAGCGGGACGGCAAAAGAGTTTGAGGTCATCGTGGTTGACAACGCCTCGACGGACGGCAGCATGGAGATCGTCCGCGACCGTTTTCCGCAGGTACGGCTGATCGTCAATCAGCAGAACACGGGCTTCAGCCACGCGGTAAACCAGGGGATCAGGGCGAGCGTGACGCCGTATGTCATACTGCTGAACAACGATACGCAGGCGGGACTTTCCTTCGTGCACGAGCTGGAGAAGGTCATGGACAGCGACCGGGATGGGAAGATATTTTCGGCTTCGGCGAGGATGATATCGCTGTACGACAAAGATAAGACAGACGACGCGGGGGATTACTACTGTGCGCTGGGGTGGGCGTTTGCCAGGGGAAAGGGAAAAGCGCCTGACAGATACACGCGGGACTGCGACATATTTGCCGCCTGTGCAGGCGCGGCGATCTACCGCAGGGAATTGCTGGAAGAAAATCAGGTAGGACTGTTTGACGAGGAACATTTTGCTTATTTTGAGGACATTGATATCGGCTACAGGGCAAAAATTTATGGATATAGAAACAGATTTGCGGCAAACTCTATAGTATACCATGCCGGGAGCGCTGTGAGCGGTTCGAGGTACAACGCCTTTAAGACCAGGCTGGCGTCAAGGAACAGTATTTATCTGATCTATAAAAATATGCCGGCTGCGCAGATCGTGCTGAACCTGCCGTTTCTGATCATGGGATTTTTGATAAAAACGCTGTTTTTTGTCAGAAAAGGAATGGGAAAGGATTATGTGTCGGGTCTGGTCAGGGGAGTGAGCCTTTCGATGCGCCCGGCTGGAAAGAGGCACAGACAAAAATTTGACAAGGTCAGATTTGCAAATTACGTGTCGATACAGATGGAACTTTGGAGGAATTTAGCCAGACTTTTTGGTTGAATAAAAAATAAGTTGTACTTTTGGCTCAAATATTGTAGAATGAAATGAGTTAAATTCTTTCCATTGGAATA
>VSNO01000013.1 GCA_009774375.1 Lachnospiraceae bacterium | reverse complement strand
AGTGCACCCTACATACTACCACAAACCCCAGATGAAGTCAATGAAAAATACCAAAAACTTCAAAAAGTCTTTTTGACTTCCTGTTGCTTTTTGTCTCCGCGCCGTTGTATAATAATAGAATATGTAACAACTAAAAGATGAAAGGAATAATTAGGTTATGCCAGTAAAGTATGTATTTGTGACCGGCGGCGTCGTTTCCGGCCTCGGAAAAGGGATTACAGCTGCTTCACTCGGACGGCTGCTCAAAGCCAGAGGCTACAAAGTGACCATGCAGAAGTTCGATCCCTATATCAACATCGATCCCGGCACCATGAACCCCATCCAGCACGGAGAAGTCTTTGTCACGGACGACGGCGCGGAGACCGACCTCGATCTCGGGCACTATGAGCGCTTCATAGACGAGAGCCTGGACAAAAATTCCAACGTGACCACAGGCAAGGTATACTGGACTGTCCTGCAGAAGGAGCGCCGCGGAGACTATGGCGGCGGCACCGTGCAGGTCATCCCGCACATCACCAACGAGATCAAGAGCCGCTTCTACCGGAATTTTACAGATCCCGATATGCGCATCGCGATCATCGAAGTCGGCGGCACTGTCGGTGACATCGAGAGCCAGCCTTTCCTGGAATCCATCAGACAGTTCCAGCACGAGGTCGGGCATGAGAACGCCATCATGATCCACGTAACGCTGATCCCCTACCTGAGCGCCTCGCAGGAGATGAAGACCAAGCCGACGCAGGCGAGCGTCAAGGAACTGCAGGGGATGGGCATCCAGCCGGACATCATCGTATGCCGGAGCGAACACCCGCTCGACCAGGCGCTGAAGGACAAGATCGCCCTCTTCTGCAACGTGCCGAACTCCCACGTGCTCCAGAACCTTGATGTCGAATATTTATATGAAGCGCCACTCGCGATGGAAAAGGAACATCTCGCCGAAGTTGCCTGCGAATGTCTGCATCTGGACAGCCCTGAACCCGACCTCGCAGACTGGACGAAGATGGTCGACGACCTCAAGTCGCCCACGCAGGAGGTCACAATCGCCCTGGTCGGCAAATACACACAGCTTCATGACGCATACATCAGCGTCGTGGAGGCTTTAAAGCACGGCGGCATCCCGCAGCACGCCACGGTCAACATCAAATGGGCGGACTCGGAGCACGTCAATCCGGGCAATGTCGCGGAAACGCTCAAAGACGTCAACGGCGTCCTTGTCCCCGGTGGTTTTGGCGACAGAGGGATCGAGGGGATGATCGACGCGATCCGATACGCGCGCGAAAACAATATCCCGTTCCTGGGCCTCTGCCTTGGCATGCAGCTTGCCATCGTGGAGTTTGTCAGGGATGTGGTAGGATACAATGACGCGCACAGTATCGAACTCAATCCGAACACGACGCACCCTGTCATCGCGCTGATGCCCGATCAGAACGGCGTGGAGGATATCGGCGGGACACTGCGGCTTGGCTCTTACGAGTGTCATCTCGACAAGACCTCCAAAGCATACCAGCTCTATGGGAGTGAAGTGATCCATGAGCGCCACAGGCACCGCTACGAGGTCAACAACGACTACCGCGCTTCCGTCACGGACAGGGGCATGCTCCTGTCAGGACTCTCTCCCGACGGGCGCATCGTGGAGATGGTGGAGATCCCGTCACACCCGTTTTTCCTCGCCACACAGGCGCACCCGGAGCTCAAGAGCCGGCCAAACAGACCGCACCCGCTGTTCAGAGGACTCATCGAAGCCGCTATCAACTACAAAAACTAAAAAAAGAAAGGTATGGATAACAGCCAGCGTTATCCATACCTTTTTTATTTTATCCTTATCCGGTCTACGCCTTGCCGACAGATCCGAACAGATCCATCTTGATCTTAACGATCTCCTTGATCGCCGCAGCGCCCGGTGCGAGAAGCTTACGGGGATCAAATCCCTTGCCCTCGAGATCCTTGCCTGCCTCGATGTACTTGCGGGTCGCTTCCTGGAAATAGAGCTGGCACTCTGTGTTGACATTGATCTTTGCAACGCCCAGAGAGATCGCCTTCTTGATCATATCCTCAGGGATCCCTGTGCCGCCGTGGAGAACTAACGGCATAACGCCTGTCTTCTGCTGGATCGCGTCGAGTGTCTCAAAGCTTAATCCTGCCCAGTTTGCAGGATATTTTCCGTGGATGTTGCCGATGCCTGCCGCGAGCATGTCCACGCCAAGGTCTGCGATCTGCTTGCACTCATTCGGATCCGCGCACTCGCCCATACCTACTACGCCGTCTTCCTCGCCGCCGATCGAGCCAACCTCTGCCTCGATGGAGAGACCGAGCTGATGCGCCACTGCCACGAGTTCTTTTGTCTTTGCGATGTTCTCATCGATCGGGTAGTGGGAACCGTCAAACATGATCGATGTAAAGCCTGCCTTGATGCACTTGTAGCATCCGTCATACGTACCATGATCCAGATGAAGCGCTACGGGAACCGTGATGCCAAGATCGCTGTCCATCGCCTTCACCATCGCTGATACGGTATTGAATCCTGTCATGTATTTGCCAGCACCCTCTGATACGCCGAGGATAACAGGGCTGTTCAACTCCTGTGCTGTCTGTAAGATAGATTTTGTCCACTCAAGATTATTGATGTTGAACTGACCTACCGCATAGTGACCTTCCTTTGCTTTTTTGAGCATTTCTGTAGCTGATACTAACATAAATCCAAACCTCCATCATTTATTAAATATTATTTCCGCATAATGGCTCAGGAACTGTCCCGGCAGAGCCTGTACGCCATTCCTTTCCGCCGATATGTTTAGTATATCGCTATTGGTTATAAATGTCAATTTTTTAACATATTTTTTTGGATATTTATCCACTATGCCACTGTTGACGCGATCAGTTCCATCTTCCCCTGCAGCTGTGCCTTGCCAAAACCATCCGGCAGGATAAAATGATCTCCTTTCCTGATCGGCTGTCCGTTGATCAGCCCGTCGCCCTCCACGACACTCATGATCAGGAACGGATACTCCTGCGAGACCTCCATGCCGCCGTCCACATCAAGCTTCCACACCCGATAATAATCGCATGAGATCAGCGGATTCATCGTATTCCTGGCCTCTGCGGAAATGCTGATGACACTCTCCTCCACCGACTTTGCCGGAACCGTGATCACATCGATGCTCTTCCCGATATGGAGCTCGCGGGGCTTACCGTTCTGCAGGCGTCCGTAATCGTACACGCGGTAGGTGATGTCGGAGTTCTGCTGTGTCTCCAGGATCTCGATGCCGCCCTTGATCGCGTGGACAGTGCCCGGATCGATCTGGATGAAGTCCCCCTTCTTCACAGGCACCTCGCGCAGGAATTCGTCCCATCTGCCATTGCTGATCATATCCTCCAGCTGTGCCTTGTCCTTTGCATTATGCCCGATCACAAGCGCCGCCCCCTCCGGCGCATCGAGGATATACCAGCACTCCGTCTTTCCGAAGGAACCGTTCTCGTTCTTTCCCGCATACGCGTCGTCCGGGTGCACCTGGATACTCAAGTCGTCATTCGCATCGATGATCTTGACGAGAAGCGGGAACCGGTCGCCCTCCACATTGCCAAAAAGCTGCGGCTCCTCCGCCCAGAGCTGGCTCAGTGTCTTCCCGGCATACGTGCCCGCCTTCACCGTACAGTCCCCGTTCGGGTGCGCGCTCACCGCCCAGCACTCCCCGGTATTATCGCCCGGGATCTCGTATCCCCACTTGCTGCCAAGCTTGTTCCCACCCCAGATCGCCTGCTTGAATACAGGTTTCATGAATAATATTTCCTTGTTCGCATCTGCATTGTTCATACTCAGTATCCCTCCATTTGTCTCCATTGCCTTCTGATACCAGAATTCGGAATCCTTCTTTCCGTCCGCGCCCATCCTGATATCATATCCATTGTAAATGTTCTGCCCCATAAAGTCAATCGGCTGTACCGCCAAAGGTGTCCCGGACACACTTCCTATAAAAATTTGGTTATATACCCCGCCAGCACTTCTGCAGCCTGTTTATGGCACAGATATCCCGGATGCTCCCTCGATCCGACACTCTCACTTGTCGTGTCAGGAAGCTGCAGGTAGGATACCTTGCTGTCCCCGGTCTCTCGCGCATATGCAGACACTGCCTCGCAGATGTAGAGCTGGAGATCGATCCCGAGCATCCCATAGCACCATATGATGTTCGCTCCGGGGTTGCACGCCCTGATCAGCGCCAGAAAATCCTTCACCGCTCTTTGAAATGACCTCATGTCCTCTTTGCGATACGTCCCATCAGGTTCCCTGCGCATCTTGTGGCTTTCTTTTGTGTATTGGTCCACAAACTCCGGCTGGTCAAAAGAAGCCGCATCGTTCGTCCCCAGATTCACCACCACAAAATCCGGCTGCCAGCTGGCAAAATCATGCGGCGCGTTCCCGCCAAGCCGCTCATTCTCAGATCCGGGCATCAGGCTGCAGATCTCCTTATAATATCTCGGGATCGCCCCGCGCGTGTTGTTATCCCATGTGTTGTGCACGCCCCAGCCGCTCTGGGAAAAAATGCGGTACTCCGCGTCGAGCTTCTCTGCCGTCTGGTACGTGTAGCCCCTCACCGCCGAGAAGAACATCGGGATCCAGTCCTGCTCCTGCTCTGCCCCAAAAAGTCCTTCGCCGGAAGTGATGCTGTCTCCAATAAACTCGATCTTTAACCGCCTGTCCGCGACAGGGCTGAATGCGCCGTCATGACGCAGCGTATGGACATGAATGTACGAGTTTCCATCGTCGCTCATCGCCTGCAGATCTTTAAAAAAGTGCATGTTCTTGATCTTTTCAGGATTCATGCCGCGGAACAGCGGCACCCAGTACCTGCCCTTTGGCAGCATCTGCCTGCCTACCCAGTCCCCGTTCACGGTGTAACTAAACCAAGGTTCATACACGTCATACGTCACCTCCAGCTCCACCCAGAGCTCCGAGCCTGTCACATTGCACTCAAATCCACCCGCTGTCCAGAAAAGCGTCAGCGGTTCGCGGCACACTGTCGTCCTTCCGTGCACCTTTAACTCCGGTATGTCCTTAACCAATGTCTCTTTGAACATCATACCCCTCCTCCTGTTCTTCATATACGGTCCACGCGCGAAAAGAACGCCGAAATCCGGCGTTCCCTTTCGCTATGAATCATCTATCTCTTTCCGATCTCTGTATCTGTTGTCGTCACCTTGCTGTTGCTCTTGATGTAGTCCACGATCTCGTCGATCTCTGTGAACGCAAGACCCACATAACTGTCCGCCGCGCCGTAGTAGATCGCGATCCTGCCTGTCTCCGAATCATGGATCGTCGCGCACGGGAAACATACATTCGGCACAAAACCTCTCTCCTCATACCATTCCTCCGGCGTCAGCAGGAAGTTCTCACAACGGTATTTTACAATAGAAGGATTGTCAATGTCAAGGATCGCGCCGCCGATCGAGTAGACATATCCGTTGCAGGTACCGGACACGCCGTGGTAGAATAACAGCCATCCCTCGCTCGTCTCGATCGGAGCCGCGCCGCCGCCGATCTTTAAGGACTCCCACCACTCGTTGCCTTTGCCCATCACATGCCTGTGCTTACCCCAGTAGACCAAATCTGGGCTCTCGCTCACAAACACGTCGCCAAACGGCGTGTGCCCCGAGTCAGAAGGGCGGCTCAGCAGCATGAAATTGCCGCCGATCTTTCTGGGGAACAGCACTGCATTTCTATTAAATGGAAGGAACGGATTCTCAATACGCGTGAATGTCTTGAAATCAGTCGTCTTTGCCATGCCGATCGCTGCCCCGTAAAAATCCTGGCACCAGATAATGTAATAGGTGTCCTCCACTTTTACCAGACGCGGATCATACGCGTACACCGGCATGAAAGGCTTGCCTTCCTCGTCCACGAACTCGATCTTGTCGGACTCAAAATCCCAGTGGATCGCATCCTGGCTGCGTCCGAGATAAATGTATGGGATGCCGTTTGTCTGCTCCCCGCGGAACACGCCGATAAACGCACCCTCGTACGGGATCACTGCGCTGTTGAAGATCCTTGCCACGCCTTTTACCGGATTTCTGCCGATAATGGGATTCTCACTGTATCTCCAGATCGGTGCGTCCGCCGCACCTGTCGTCTTTCCCTCCGCCCTGTCCTGCCATGGCATGTTCGGCACCGCCGGGCTCATCATTTTTACTTTGCTCATTTTAAAATCCTCCTTATTTTCCTGAACCGATCACCGACACCAGATAAAATGGCACTTTATCGTTCTCGTGTGTCTCGGTCAGTTCAATCTCAACATGATGTTTTCCATAGGGCAGATGTTCTGCGATCGTATCCAGATGAAGGCTGTCCCCCCATGTCTCCTCGAAGTTTCCGTCGAGGATCTTTGCATGTTCCAGATCGCCATCGACCACGGCCCTCGCAATGCATGCAGGATGCACTGCCGACTTGCGGTACTGTACGCCGATACAGCTTCCCTCTATGTCAAAACTGATCCGTGCGCCTTTTGTGCGGGCGCTCCAGCCACGCCGGAAGATCTCCCGGATGTCATTCTGCGGCTGTTCATCTATCTCAAAACCGTCATTTTCTGTCATGACAGATCCACTGGTATCATTCTGGTATCTCACAGAGTTCTCATAGGAATTGGGCGTCACGGGTGCCATCTTCTGTACATCCAGATGATTGTCCACCGCCTCGACTCCTGCTCTCAGCTCCTCATAGACCGTATTCAGAAAACTGATGATGACCTCCGCCATCAGTCCGTGCCCCTCATCGTTCGGGTGCAGGTCATCCTCCGTGATATCACGGCTCGTGTATGTGCCATCCAGTATCTTCCCATACAACGTCGGCCTCATACTGACGCACGGCAGTTCATAGGCTTTACCGATCTTAATGTGCTGCGCCTGTGCATTGACGCCGTTGTCATAACGCACACTGTTCACGATCAGAATGCCCGGCTCCGTCCGGCTGCCATATATTTTCCTGATGAGCCCTTCATATGTCTCGAGAAAATGTTCATTGTCGTCATCGTTCACACTGAACTCCACGACCGTAAAATCAATGTTTTTTGACAACAGGTCGCTGTCCGCCCTCGCGACGCCAAACTGAGAAGTCGTGCCACCGATCCCGGCATTGACATAGGTGATGCCTGCATCCGGAAACGTATCGCACCACCACCTGTACACCAGATAGGCGTAGCAGGTCTCGGGAGATGAGGACAGACAGCCCTGTGTGATGGAACCGCCCAGAAATCCCACAGTAATATCCTCTCCGCGCATCGCTTTCTTCATCACTCTCTCAATCCGATAAAGATTTCCTCTGTTCCTAACGCCCCTGCTGCAATCGATCCCATACTTTTCAGCTCTCATATCCCCGTTCCTTCTATCATCAATATTCCAGTTATCCGCCATCGTGTCAGGACATTGCACTTCACGGTGCGGCTGCCTTACCTGCCCATGTATTCCAGATTTTTCCTGATCAGCTCACATCTCTGCTCCACGCACTTCACAGAGCGGAGCGGATCCCCGGGTGTGTTGAACAAATAGTCCACAAGCCTGTCGACCGTCGTCGTTGCCACATGCAGCCTCGTATCGCTCGATGCATAGTAGATATACACGTCGCCGTTCTCCCGCGCGATCGCGCCGTTTGTGAACACGACATTCGACACATCCCCGACTCTCTCCTCCCCGAGCGGTGCGATGAGGAAACCGCCTGGCTCCGCGATCACCCTGGCCGGATCGTCGAGCGCCGTGGCAAACGCATACACCACATAGCGGAGTCCTGCTGCCGTGTTCCTGACGCCGTGGGCAATGTGGATCCAGCCTTTTTTTGTTTTGATCGGCACTGCGCCCGCGCCGTTCTTGACCTCAGTGATCTTGTGATATCTTCGCCTTCTCGTGATGATCTCCTCGTCGATAACCGCATGTGTGATATCATCACAGAGGCCAAAACCGACGCCCCCGCCGCTCCCCGTATCGATGAAATCATCCATCGGCCTGGTATAAAATGCATATCTGCCATCCACAAACTCCGGGTGCAGCACGACATTTCTCTGCTGCGGGGAGTTGATCGTCCTGAGGTTGTCAAGCCGCTCCCAGGTCTTTAAATCCTTCGTCCTCACGATGCCTGCTGCCGCGACCGCCGCCGACAGGTCGTTCACCTTCGTGTCCTTGCTCTCGGAGCAGAACACGCCGTAGATGTAGCCGTCCTCGTGTTTTGTGAGCCGCATATCGTACACGTTTGTCTCCCCAGGGCACACATCCTCGAGCAGGACCGGATAATCCCAGAATCGGAAACCGTCGATCCCGCTGTCGCTCTCCGCCACCGCGAAGAACGATTTCCGGTCGTTTCCCTCAACTCTCGCCACGAGATAAAATTTCCCGTCTAACTCGATCGCTCCCGAGTTCATCACCGCATTCACGCCGAGCCGCTCCATGAAATACGGGTTCGTCTCGGGATTCATGTCATATTTCCAGAAAGGAGGAATGTGGTCGCGCGTCAGTACCGGGTACGCATACCTGTCGTAGATGCCGTTGTAGAAATCGCTCTTCACATTTTTGCGGCTGATGATCTCCTCATACCGCTTCATTACTTTTGCCTTGTTCTCGTCAAACAGCTTATTTGCCATCGCTCAATCTCCTTATAATCTCAAAACACATCCTGCCATTGTGGTACGGGCATTTCCACGGCTCCACGATGCCCTTCGCCTCATCCGGCGTGCCGTCCGTGCGCACTCTCCAGTACCACTCCCTGCCCTCCGCATAACCATCGCGTCGATCGATCAGATGTTCTTTGATGAATCCCCACACCTGCTGCGCGGCGTCGAGGTATTCCGTGCGGCCCGTCTTTTCATAACCGTTCAGGAATCCCACAACCGTCTCCGCCTGCACCCACCAGACGCGCCACTCATCCACGACGCCCCGCTCGCACTCGTTGGCAAGGGACGAGCCGTCGAACGCCACCTTGTAGACCTGCGCTGTCAGATCTGCCGTGATAGGCGACATCTTCCGCCTGTATGTATCATCGCCCAAAACTTCAACGCCCCTGTCCACAAGCCACGCCGTCTCGATGTCATGGCCGTAGGAATGCAGGTCGATGATCGGATTCCACTCATCGTCAAAGAACACTTCCTGCCGGTGCCGCTCCGGGTTATAGATCTTTGTAGATATGAGATCCATCATCCACCGGATCCTGTCCGCCACCTTCTCACTGTGGTCGACCCGGTAGAGCTCCGTGTATGCCTCAAAGACATGGAGCAGCGTGTTCATCGTCCGCGATGCCATCACACCGTTCTCCGAGAGCTTGTCGTTGTCGATCCCGTGAAAATTCTCGTCAAAGGCTTCCTGATATCCAAGCGCATCACACATCTTTTCCTCGATGATGTCGTAAAGCCGGTATGCCATGTCCAGCGCATCGCGATCTTTGCCTGCCTCATAATAGGAAGACAGCGCATAGATCGAGAACGCCTGATTGTATGTATGTTTCAATGTCTCCGCGGGCGTCCCGTCATAGTTTACCGACCAGTATACCCCGCCGTTTTTCCTGTCCCAGCACGCGTTTTTCAGAAACGCAAAGCCGTGCGCCGCCTCGTCGAGCAGGCTGGCATCCTTCAGGAGCGTGTACGCGTTGGCAAAAAACCATGTGATGCGGCTGTTGAGGATACATCCCCTGACCGCTTTCCTGTCGGCCTTCAGGTCATATCCGAGATAGCCCGTATAGCCGCCATTCTCATCGTCCCTCAGACTTTTCCAGAATGGTATGAGATCCTGTGTGAGGTGTCTGGACACCTCCGCACGCATTTTTGAATATATTTCCAAGTTTGCCATCGTTGGCCTCCTAAATCTGAATATACTGCACCACTCTTTTTCCTGCACAGGCGATGCAGTATATCTGGTCTTTCATTGTTTAGCCTTTGACCGCACCTGCCGCGAGACCGCCGTACACCTGCTTCTGGAATACAAGGAATATGACCAGGATCGGTATGATCGTGATCAGGACACCCGCACAGATATAGTTGTACTGGCTGCCATAAGGTCCCGTAAAGGTATACAGGGCTGTCGATATCGTCTTCAGTTCCTTTGACTGCAGATACAGGCTGGAAGCATAGTACTCATTGTACACGCCCACGCCCTTCAGAACGACAGAGGTCATGATCGCCGGTTTCAGCAGCGGGAGCAGGATCTTGAAGAACACGCCGAAGTACGTGCAGCCGTCTATGATCGCGGACTCGTCGAGCGAGACCGGAAGATTCTCGAAAAACTGCAGGAAAATGTAGATCGAGATGATGTCCGTACCCATCAGACAGATCATATATCCATACAGATGATTGATCAGCCCGAGGGCGTTCATGATCTGGTAGATCGTGACCTGCATCGCAATGCCAGGAAGCAGCGCCGCGAACATGAACAGATTCCGGATCAGCCCGTTTCCCACAAATTTAAAGCGGTTCAGCACATACGCGAGCATGGATCCCATCAGGACGGACAGCACCAGCACGACCACCAGAACGATCGCCGTGTTCAGAAAGCCGCGTGCCATGTTTGCCTGTTTGAAAGCAACTTTAAAATTTTCCAGATAGAAGAAACTCTTTGGAAGCGACAGCGGAGAAGTACTCTGGTATTCCGCCTCCGTCTTAAATGCCGTGAACACGCAGACAACGACGGGGATCACGGCAACCAGCGAGCCTGCTATCAGCATCAGATATTTGAATATAGAAAACGCTATACTACCTATACTTTTCTTTTCGTTTATTTCGCTCATCACATGCACCCCTTCCTATTGTTTTGCCTGCTTTTTTCTTTTTCTGGCTGCCGCCTTGGATTCATCGTCTGTCCCGTTGTCAAACACATAAGCGAAGAACAGCTTCTGTAGCACGGTAAAGATGATGATGATGATCAGCAGCACGATCGCCATCGCACTCGCAAGTCCTACTTTCTGGTTCTCATGCGCGATCCTGTTCATCATGACGAAGTATGTACCAGTCCCCATCGTACCATTTGTGATGACATATGGAGGCTCGAACGCACTCAGAGAACCGCTGATCGACAATATAATATTCAGAACGACAATGGATTTGATACTCGGCAGAATGATATATTTGAACTGATGCCATTTGTTCGCACCGTCCAGCGAAGCTGCCTCGTAGAGATCAGAATCGACGGACATCATGGCGCCGAGGAACAGGATCATATTCTGACCTGTGTATCTCCACACGGAGGTCGCTGCCAGAGAAATGTTGTTGATCTTTGTGTCCTGCAGCCACATCGGAATATTTTCTGGAGCAACCCCGAACATCGCCACGATCGAATCCAATACATATCCTCTCGCATAGAAAAACTTAAAGATAAAACCAATCGCAATACCTGAGATCAGATACGGGAAGAACATGGCTGCCTTGAAAACGGACTCTCCCTTTACCTTAAACACCATCATTGTCGCGAAGAACAACGCAAGTGCAAGCTGGACAAATCCACCGAGCATGTAGTATACGCTGACGAGCAGCGACTTAAAGATTTCCGGGCGGTTGAACACTTCTATGTAATTCTTCCATCCGACAAAAGTACGCTTTCCGATATATTTCATATTATAAAAGCTGAACTGTATCATCTTGCCAAATGGAATATATGTAAACATAAGCAGTAAAAGTAACGGCAAAAACATAAAAGTGAAAATAACAAGGTACCTTTGAACTTTTCTGCTTCCAAACCATTCCTTAAAAGTTTTTCCTTCTTTTCCCATATTATTTCTCCTATATTTATTCAGTATGGGATCTTTCCCGCCAATACACCGACTTGAATCCCCGTGTGCAATAAAGCCAGGGCAGATCCGGATACAGCCATCTGCCCTGGCAGGTAACTACTGCTTTATTTATTTACTTCCACACCAAGTGACTCCTGTGCCGCCGACCACTTCTCATTCCATTCCGTCATGATCTCATCCAGTGATCTCGTGCCGTACAACGCTGCCTCAAGGATCTCACAATCAGGATAGTCGTTATTGTTGATGCCGACCTCGCTCTCGTTGTTGACATCGTCGAACAGGTCTTCCTCGCCGTCCGGAGCAGGACTGTTGGCGATCAGCTCCACACCGTCGAACGCCTCCAGCACAGCCGGGAACTCTCCGTCCTTGCGTGCAGGGATACTACCCTCGTCAAGGAACATCGGGGACTCCTCGATCAGCCACTTGACATACAGCATGGAAGCGATCTTGTTGTCATCCGATGCATCCTTGTTGATCCCGTATCCGTAGTTTCCGCCGGAACCAGCGTACTGCTTGCCGTTGACAGTGATAGGGAACGGCATATATCCGATATCGTCCGGGTTATCGCCTGCTTCCTTGAACTGATTTACAGCCCATGAACCAAGCACCATGGTAGCGATCTCGCCTCTGTTGATCGCGCCCTTTGACGACTCCCAGTCAGAGCTTGCCGGATCCTCTTCCACCAGCTTGCGCGCTACGGACTCATAGAGCACATAATACACTGCGTAAGGACCTGTCATGTCGTCCCTCTTTGTGAATGGATCCTTCATGTGGGGCAGATTGTTGTGAAAATCAGGATCTCCTGTCGCCGCACACTCTATGTACTGATCCCATGCGCCCATCGTCCAGCCTGCCGAAAAGTTTGTGTAAAGGGGAACTGCGTCCGTGTTGTCCTTGATCTTCTGCAGATCCTCGAGGAACTCATCGGGAGTCTTTGGCATCTCTGTGATGCCCGCGTCTGCCCAGACTTTCTTGTTGTAAGCGATACCTCCGGCTGTACCACCGTTGGCAATACCGTAAACATTGCCCTCAAATGTCTTCTCATCCACAAAATTGTAGATCTGATCCAGGGTATTGTAGTCACCAAGGGACATAAAATAGGTGGACAGCTCGTTCTTCGGCACGGATGTCGGAATGAACATGATGTCTCCCCAGCCGCCCGCTGTCAGCCGGAGCGTTACCGCCTCCTCATAATCCGTAACTGCCTCATACTCAACAGTGATGTTCGGATAAAGCTCCATAAACTGGTCGGCATAACCTGCATAGACTGTATCAACGATATCCGTTCTGTTTGTCAGGATCTTGATCGATGCTGACAGATCCTTGTAATCCTCTCCGACATTGATCTTGTCGATCGTCGGTATACCGGTCTCTGTCTGCGCCCCGCCTGCCGCATCGCTGCCTGCCGATGTATCCTTGTTGTCCGCCGCCGTGCTGCTGGCTGCTGCGTTATCAGATGACGCGTTATCGCCGGACACTGTGTCGCCGGAGCCACCGCCGCATGCGGTCAAAGACATTGTCATAACAGCTGCCATGCTGATTGCCATGAATCTCTTCAATTTCATAGTTGAAACCTCCCTTTGTTTTTTTAATTTTTAATCAAGTTAGCGTTGCTTGTTAACTTGAATTTAGTTTAAATTGAATTTAACATTTAATCACTACTTATAATTGCATTTTGCATTCAATTATTGTTCATTTTCGTCATTTCCTCTATTTTAACAATTTCCATTTGTCTTTTTTATATAATTTAACCAGTTCTCGTTATGTTTTTACTTAATTTTTACTTAAAAATTAGTGTTATTTTTAATCTGTCATGCGTCTTTTTTACTTTATCTCGTTTTATTTCGAATTTAATATTCCTATATTTACATTTATATTCCTTTCTTGATTTTTCCTCCGCAATGATTTATACTGTTGATATATTGATCGATCTCATCCAAAGGAGTGTGACCTATGCCGCAGAAACCTTTTTCCGCCGAATTTTTCAGCTGCCTGATCTCGTCGGAGACGAGCAACCGCTTCTCCCTGTCCGACTATTTTGACAACGCCTACAGCAGGGAATACGATTTCTGTGACACCCTCCCCTGCGAGCTGTGCCACAGGAGCGTGTCCGTCACATCGCCGTTCTCCTACGAGGCGGCAAACCTCAGCGCGCTCTGTATCGTGCACACGACAAGCGGCGCCGGAAGGCTGTACTATGAAAATGCCAGCGGGATCAATGCCGGCTACGATCTCACAAAAGGCACGCTGGCAGTCATCGACTGCCGCAAAAACCACAAGCTGGTCTGCCAGCACAATATCTGGGAGTACACGATCTGTTTCGTGAGCGTCACAGTCCTGGAATACTACCTGCAGAAGATCCACAGCCTGGGAAATTTCATCTACAGGCTGGACAGATACTCCGATATCCTGGCAGCGTGGGAACAGATCCTGAGAAATACCGCCGACACGGAGATCCACGGTCTGATGCGCTCCCAGGAACTCGTCAGCCTCTTCACGCAGCTCTGCCTCGTGCGCGCTGTCGAGCAGACCGGTTCCTACCATGTCCCTTCCTACATCGCCGACATGCACCGCCGCTTTACCACTGCATACCATGAACCATACTCCCTCGACGAGCTCGCCCTCGAATACGGCATCAACAAGTTCCGCCTGTGCCGTGAGTTCGCGAAATATTATGAATACACACCCATCCAGTACCTGAACAGGATCCGCATCGAGAAGGCAAAGGAGCTGCTGCTCTCCACCGACGAGAAGATCGTGGAGATCAGCCAGATGGTCGGGATCGAGAACACAAACCATTTCATCCGGCTCTTCAAAGAAAAAACCGGCGTCACCCCGCTCACTTACCGCAGGGAAACACCGGTGATCGACTGACTGATCTCTTAATTCAATTTTCTGACTGTCGTGCGCTCTATGATCCTGCCGTTTACGATGTGTACGCTGGCATTCATGGCAATGTTCTCGATGCGTTTGATGATGCACGAGAGCGCGATCCTCGACATCTCTCCCATGTCAACCAGATATGTCGTGATCCTCGAATCGCCGTATTCCGCGTACAGGTAATCGTCATAGCCGACCACGGAGATATCCTCAGGGACATGGTAACCGTGCTCCTCAAGCTGCCTGATCAGGGAGTATGCTGTCACATCGTTGTTGCACACGAAAGCCGTAGGCATCTCCCTGGGCAGCTGCAGCTTATAATCCAGCCCTATGATACCATCATTATAATCGCGGTCCTTGATGATCCAGTCCTGCCGCACCTCGATCCCGCTCTCCATCAGCGCTTTGCAGTATCCAAAATACCTGTCCGTGATGCTCTCCGTAAACATCAGACTCCCCACGAACGCGATGCGGGTGTGCCCGTTCTTGATCAGATAGTCCGTCATGCGGTACATGCCGTTAAAGCTCGCGGATATGACAGAATCGACCACCTCCTCGTCATCGTAGAAATCCATAAACACCATCGGTATCTTTTTATTCTGATAAAGCATCTTCAGATAGTCCATCCTGGGTTTTCCGATCACGACGATGCCGTCAACCTTCTGGCTTTCTGTGATCAGCTTGGGCCAGATCAGATTGTCCTCATCGTAGTACGATATGACTTCCAGCATGGAAAAGCAGTTTTTCTTGACCGCGCGCGTGGCCAGTTCCTGGTACATCTTCCAGTAAAACGAGGCAAACCGCGCAAAATACGTCTCAAATGTGACGACGCCGATCGTGTACGACCTCATTCTTCCTGCCTGCGCCGCATGGATCGGCGTATATCCCATCTCATCCGCCAGCTCCTTGATCCTGGCGCGCATCTCCTCACTGACACCCTTCTGACCCGACAGGGCTTTCGACACCGTGACAACGCTGACACCTATTTTCTCCGCGATATCCGCAAGCTTCACAGCCTTAACCATCTACATCACTCCCCAAATCTATGCTCATACCGACCGCATGCGGCAAATCTGTCAGATTCCCCATGCGGTCGTGTGGATCCCGGCACGCTGTCGTACAGAAACTACACCGCGGCAAGCGATATGAGGCGTGCCCTGAAATCCCCCCATAGATCAGGCACGAGCAGTCCTGCCTTCATCAGTGTGTCTCCGCTGTAGATCCTGTCCTCGATCTTTTCATCATTTTCAAACACAACTTTATACCGCTTCTCAGCATCCAGCCCTTTGAGCAGGATGCGTCTTGACTTAAAGTTCACCCGGTTCAGAACCTGCACGAAGGTGACAAGCGACTGTTTTTTGTCTTCGCTCACGACCTGCCAGCAGTCATATCTATGATTCTGGGAATAGGACGCAATACGGTAATAATCGCCCTCCCTGACAAGGTCATTATACTTATGGTACATCGCCACCTGGGCGGGGATCATATCCCTGTCCTCCTGCGGGATCTTCGTCACATCGAGCTCATAGCCAAATGTTCCCGCGAGCGCCACGATGCCGCGCGTCTCAAAAGGCGTCACGCGCCCCAGCGCATGGTTCGGGCAGTCTGAGACATGCGCACCCATCGCCGAGAGCGGATAGATGAGCGCTGTTCCCTCCTGGATCTCGAGGCGCTCCACCGCATCGGTATCATCCGAACACCAGATCTGTGGGCTGAAATACAGCATACCCGGATCGAAGCGCGCCCCGCCGCCGGAACAGTTCTCGAGCAGCAGATACGGAAAATCCTTCGTCAGTCTGTCCTGCATCTGGTAGACGGCAAGCACATAGCGGTGATAGAGCTCGCCCTGCCTGTCCGCCGGCAGGCCATAGCTGCCGATGTCCGTGAGCTGTCTGTTCATATCCCACTTCACATACTCGATGTTGGCGCTCCTGAGCACGGATGCCACCTGCTCATAGATACAGTCGACGACCTCCCGCCTTGACAGATCGAGCACAAACTGCTGCCTCGACTCCGTGCCCGGCCTCCCCGGAATCGCGATCGCCCAGTCGGGATGCGCCCTGTACAGGTCAGAATCCGGCGAGATCATCTCCGGCTCAAACCAGATACCAAACTTCATTCCGAGCTTGTTCACCTCATCTACCAGATATTTCAGACCACCCGTTATCTTATCTTCGTTCACGTGCCAGTCGCCCAGCGCACAGTCATCAAAGTTCCGCCTGCCAAACCAGCCGTCGTCCATGACAAGCATCTCGATGCCAAGCTCTGACGCCTCCCTCGCGATGGACAGCAGCTTCTCCGTATCAAACTCAAAGTAGGTCGCCTCCCAGTTGTTGATGAGGATCGGTCTCTTCCTGTCCCTGTACACACCGCGGATCAGATGCTTTTTGTACAGTCTGTGGAACGTGCTCGTCATCGCATCAAATCCCCTGTCCGTGTAGACCATGACGACCTCCGGCGCCTGGAAGCTCTCGCCGGCCTCCAGCTTCCAGCAGAAATTCTCAGGGTGGATCCCCATCGTCATGCGGACATAGTCAAACTGCGTCACCTCCGCCTGTGCGCAGAAATTCCCGGAATACACGAAGTTCATCGCGTAGATCTCACCGTTCTCCTGCGTGGTATTTTTGTCCACCAGCGCCAGGAACGGGTGATCCTGATGGCTGGACTCCCCGCGGAAAGAACTGACATTCTGAATGCCGTATCCCAGAGACTTTCTCTGGATATGGCGCTCCCTCGCCCAGCTTCCGTGCAGGGACACCATATCATAATCCCTGTTATCCATATCAATGCACGCCGAGTACACCCTGGTAAGGTAAAAATGTTCTTTGCCTGTGTTGGTCACCTTCACGCTTCTCGTGATCACATCGACATCGTGGAATACGGTGTACAGCAGCTCCACCTGCATGCCGATATATCTGTCCGCGCAGACCAGCTTCAATGTAGTGCATTCCTCCTCTGTGCCGAACGTCGCCGGAAGCCCGTCAAGCTTTGGTTTTCCCGGGACGATCTCATGGGACACATAGGAGAGCATGCTGCCCACATGTCCGCCCGGCGTCCTGACACCGATACAGCCTTCCCTGTAGTCGCCAAGCCCACTCGTAGGATACTCAAAGGGAAAACAGTCGTAAAACGAGCAGCGCTCCCTGTTATTCCTGCCCGGGACAAACGGGGGCTCCCCTGTCCTCATCAGATAAGCGGCCTCCGCCTCCCTCAGTTTCCTGCCGTAATAGATATGTCCGACAAAATCCTCCTCGTCCACAATGCCGATCATATAGGTCGTGTTCGGCGTATCCAGCTTGAATACCCGCTCTTTCTCATTGTATGTTATCATGCCTGTTCTCCCTTCCATGCGCAATTTTCATTTTTAATCATTTAAAGTATGTTGAATCATAGTATTGTGCATTCCATATCTAACATACCATCATTTCATTAATTAATCAATTTTTAAAGTAATTTTAGTTCATCTTTTACCTTTTGCACAGTTTTTCTGCAGAAATTTTGGTAAGAAATTTGGGGTGTATGCACAGAATAAAGCTCCTCTGATGAGATAACTCCAAAAATTTTGCCCAGTCAAAAATATTTTTCCTAAATACTGTCTTTATTTTTCATTCATTTGGTGGTATTATTACATTGCCCTTCAATTTAATTAAGAATGTGATGGTATATAACAGATTGAATGATGCCGAAAAAAATATTCATGATGAGAATAGAAATATCTGGATTTCCAGTTAAATGCAAAGGCAAAATCAGTGGCATCAGAAAAAAACAGTGATTTAAATTGCGCATTTTTTGCCATTTATTATCGAAGAAACAGGAAAGTCAGGATGCGTCAGTTATTTCCTGCAATTCCTGAGTATAATAAACAAAGTCAGAGAACAGAACATCAGCCATCATCCATAACCAGGAGAGAAAAACATGAAATATCTGAGACAGTTCTGCATTATTTTATTGATATCGTTTCTCGGGGAGCTGCTCCATATCCTGATACCGCTCCCCATCCCCGCAAGCGTCTACGGGCTGGTGCTGATGCTTACAGCGCTCTGCACAGGAATCCTGAAACTCACGCAAGTCAGGGAAACCGCTGACTTTCTGATCGAGATCATGCCTGTCATGTTCATTCCCGCGGCAGTCGGACTTCTGGAATCCTGGTCCGCCCTACAGCCCATATGGCTTCCCGTCATCGTCGTCACGGTCCTGACCACGATCATCGTCATGGCGGCAACTGGCAGGGTTACACAGTATATGATCCACAGAAGCCATCGTCAGAAAATGAAAGGAGCTGATACACCATGAAAGCATATCTGGCCGACTCCGTTTTCTTCGGAGCCGTGATCAGTCTCGCCGCGTATGAGGCAGGGCTTTTGATCAGGCGCAGATTCAAGCTGGCGGTCTTAAATCCGCTGCTGATCGCCACCGTCTGCGTCATGGCAGTGCTGACGCTGTTCAAGGTGGAATACCGGCACTACAATGAAGGCGCCAGATACATCAGCTATCTGCTGACACCGGCTACCGTCTGTCTGGCAGTCCCGCTGTACCAGCAGCTTATGCTGCTCCGAAAAAACTTAAAAGCCGTGGCGGGCGGCATCACCGCAGGCGTGCTCGCAAGCCTTGCCAGTGTCTTTGTACTGGCAAAATTATTTTCGCTGACCCACGAACAGTATGTGACGCTGCTCCCCAAATCCATCACCACCGCGATCGGCATGGGTGTCTCGGAGGAACTGGGCGGCATATCGACGATCACGGTCGCCGTCATCATCGTCACGGGGATCCTCGGAAATGTCATCGCTGAATCTGTGTTCAAAATATTCCGGATCGAGGAACCGATCGCAAAAGGTCTAGCGCTCGGCACCGCCTCCCATGCGATCGGAACGGCAAAGGCGATGGAGCTGGGCGAAGTCGAGGGCGCCATGAGCAGTCTCGCGATCGCCGTCGCCGGACTTATGACTGTCGTTGGCGCTTCCCTCTTTGCGAATCTGATGTAAAAAAACGACCGCATTCCGCGGTCGTTTTTTTATGCGCACGGGCAGGGAAAATCCTCCCTGCTCGATTATTGGTCAGATCAGTGACTCATAGAGCTTTGTGATGTCCTCCACGCTTGTCTCTTTCGGATTGCCCGGTCTGCACGCGTCATCATAGGCAGACTGTGCCAGGAACGGAATGTCCTCTCTCTTGACGATCTCTTTCAGATCCGCCGGGATCCCAACGTCCTGGGACAGCTTCTTCACAGCGTCGATCGCTGCCCTGCGGTACTCCTCCTGTGACATGTCATCCACGCCCTGTACGTCCATCGCCCTTGCGATCTCACGGTATTTCTCACCTGTCGCCTCTGCATTGTACTCCATGACAGTCGGGAGAATGATCGCGTTGGCAACACCGTGCGGTGTGTCGTAGAGCGCGCCAAGCGGATGTGCCATGGAATGCACGATGCCAAGTCCCACATTCGAGAAGCCCATGCCAGCAACGTACTGGCCAAGCGCCATATCCGCCCTGCCCTCCGGCGTGTTGTCAACTGCCCCTCTCAGGGAACGCGAGATGATCTCGATCGCCTTCAAATGGAACATATCGGACAATTCCCATGCGCCTGCCGTGATATATCCCTCGATGGCATGGGTGAGCGCGTCCATACCAGTCGCCGCTGTCAATCCCTTTGGCATGGTTGCCATCATCTCGGGATCGACAAATGCAACGACGGGTATGTCTTTCGGATCCACGCAGACCATCTTGCGGTTCTTTGCCACGTCCGTGATGACATAGTTGATCGTCACCTCCGCTGCTGTTCCGGCAGTCGTCGGCACCGCGAAGATCGGTACGGACTTATTCTTCGTGGGCGCCACACCCTCGAGGCTCACTACGTCCTCAAACTCCGGATTGTTGATGATGATGCCGATCGCCTTCGCCGTGTCCATGGAAGAGCCACCGCCGATCGCGATCAGATAATCCGCGCCGGATTTCTTATATGCCGCCACGCCGGTCTGTACGTTCTCCACTGTCGGGTTTGGCTTGATCTCCGAATACAGCTCATAGGCCATCCCCTCTCCGTCGAGGACATCCAGTACTCTCTTCGTCACGCCGAATTTCACCAGATCGGGATCGGAGCACACAAATGCCTTCTGAAATCCCCTTCCTTTTGCCTCGGGCACGATATCCTTGATCGCGCCTGCCCCATGATACGATGTCTCGTTCAATACGAATCTGTTTGCCATAATTTTTTCTCCTTTTCTTATTCTGTATAACAGCTTCTCAAAATCTCTTTGTGCCTGATCACCTGAGCAGATTTTTTGTCGGATCTACACAAATCTGCTTTGTTCTGCCACGATAGCACCGCCTAAACGCGGATGTCAAATCCTGTTATTTCACTATACATATTTTTCGTACAGAAATTTCTCAGGTAATGTCACCTTGAAATCCCTCGCGAGATTCCTGAAATCATCCGGCGTGATCGTCTGGCGCTTGTTCGGCTGCATCGACAGCATCTTGACCAGGATCTCCGCGGATTTCTCCACCGTGTGCATCAGTCCGAAAGTCAGGTCAAAGTCCTCGCCTGCCGCAAACATTCCATGATGCGCCCAGATCGCCACGTCATAGCGCTTCATCAGCTTGCTCGTCTCCACCGCGATCTCACGTCCGCCGGGAACCATCCACGGCACCACGCCGATCCCGTCCGGAAATACGACAGGGCACTCCGTCGCCATCTCCCACAGCTCCCTTGTAAATACCTCGTCGCTCAGCGGCAGCACGAAGGTCAGTGCGATCACATTTGTCGTGTGCGCATGGTAAATGACACGGTATTTTCCACCCGTCACTTCCTTTTTCACCTCGTGGTTCATCAGATGGGACGGAAGCTCCGAGGTCGGTTTCCCGCCATTGACAAGTCCCCATACGATACGGTAATTCTCACCCTTATCGTCAAGCTCGATCATGCAGATCGAATCCTCCGGCTTGATGATCACATTCCGGAAATATTTTCCGCTCCCTGTCACCAGGAAATACTCTCCGGCAAGCTTCGGCACGGTCGTTCCGATCGGCTGCCAGTCCTTCACCTCAAAATTCTCCTTCACGAACTCCACTTCCTCCGGCTTCACACGGTACGACAGATTGCCGCCGTTTCTCTCATGCCAGCCCTGCTGCCAGCCATCGTCCGCCATCCTGATAAATCCCTGCACGAATGCTGCGTCCAAAAAATTCATATCAACCCTTCCTCTCTTTATGTTCAATTGATGTTCCATTGATGCTCTCTCTATGCTCTCCTTATGCCCTCTTCGACAATACTTCCTCTTCGTATTTCTTTACCGCGTCAAACCAGCTGTGATCCGCGGTCACACCGCACTGTCTGCAATACTCCTCCCAGACATCGCCAAACGGATACGTCTTGATATCCTCCTGCATCACCATCAGTTCCGTCATACGATTCTCATCCTGCAGCTTCTTAAGTTCGGCGTTCGGCGTGCAGAGCGCGCTCAGCAGAGCCTTCTGCCAGCTGCGGAATCCCACCGTCCACGCGGAGATCCTGTTGATGCTCGCATCAAAATAATCCAGCGCCATGTATACGCGGTCAAGTGCGTCGCTGCGGACGATCTCCTTTGCCATCTCTTTTGTCTCATCATCAAACAGTACCACATGATCGCTGTCCCAGCGGATCGGCCTCGTGATGTGCAGCGCGATCTCCGGGAAAAAGCACAGCAGCGCCGGGATCTTGTCCGATACCACCTCTGTCGGGTGATAATGGCCGTTGTCCATCAAGGGCAAGCAGCCGTCATGTGTCGCCGCAAAGGTCAGTGTAAACTCCGCGCTTCCCGCCGTGAACGCCTCGACGCCGATGCCGAATACCTTCGATTCCACGCAGGGCTTCACAAGCTTCCTGTCAAACGGCTCTGACAAGATCTGCTCAATGGAATCCTTATAGCGGAGCCTCGGTCCCATACGATCCGCGGGAATATCCTTGTAGCCATCCCCCGTCCAGATGTTCATCACGCAGGGCACGCCGGTCTCCTCCGCAAAATACTGCGAGATGCGCACGCACGCCTTTCCGTGCTCGATCCAGAACCTCCTCGTCTCCTCGTCAGGGCTTGACAGGGTCAGTCCATCCTTAACCTTATCATGCGAGAAAAAAGTCGGATTAAAATCGATACCCATCTTTCTCTCCTTCGCAAATTCCACCCACTTTGCAAAGTGCTTCGGCTCGATCCTGTCGCGGTCCACAAATTCACCCTTCTCAAAAATAGCGTAGCTGGCGTGCAGGTTGAGCTTCTTCCTGCCAGGCATCAGCTTCAGCGCCTGATCCATGTCCTGCATCAGCTCCTCCGGCGTCCGCGCCTTTCCGGGATAATCGCCTGTCGTCTGGATCCCGCCTGTCAGAGGGCCATCGTGGTCGAAACCGATCACATCATCCCCCTGCCAGCAGTGCAGGGATACCGGGATCTCCTTCAATTTGCTGATCGCCGCGTCAGTGTCCACGCCGACTGCCTCATACCTTTTTTTCGCTTCCTCGTACCGTTCGTTCTGATTCATGTTTCCTCCATTTCTGCGCTTTATATGCGCTTTATATTGTTTATTGAATCTGCTTTATCAGTCAACCAACATGCCCACTTTATTCATATACCTTGATCGGAAACGACTCCCGGATACATTTTCTCGCATCCTGCAGACTGCCAAGCACACCGTCTGCGATCATCTGCACCGCAAGATTTCCGATCGCCGTCGCCTCCACCGGTCCGGCCAGAACTTTCTTCCCCGTCACCTTTGCCGTCAGGCGGTTTAAGTAATCGGCATTTGCGCCGCCGCCGATGATATGGATGCTGTCATAGCTTTTGCCAGTCATCGTCTCTATCTCCTTTTTGGCATCGGCATAGCACTTTGCCAGGCTGTTGTAGATGACAGCCGCCACCTCCGCGATCCCCTCCGGCTCCTGCTGTCCGGATTCCCTGCATGCCGCCCGCACTTCCTCTGTCATGTCTGCTGGTGCGAGAAAACGGTCGTCGTTGCAGTCCACGATCGACGCGATGCCGCATCCTGACGCCGCCTCGCAGATCTCTCCGAATCCAAGCCCGCCGCCGATCTCTTTCTTGACGGACTGGATCATCCAGAGTCCCATGATATTTTTCAGATAGCGGAAGCGGTACTGGTATCCGCCCTCATTCGTGAGATTATGCTGTCTGCTCTCCTCGCTGCAATCCGCTTCACGCAGCTCCGTTCCCATCAGCGACCACGTTCCCGAACTGATGTAGAGTACATTTTCCTCCTCATCCTCCGAAACGGGAACTGCCGCTACCGCAGAGCCCGTATCATGTGTCGCGGGCAGAACGACTTCACAGGTATATCCGATCTCTTTGGCGATATCTTCCTTTAAGCTACCAAGCACTGTCCCCGGCGTCCGGATCTGCTGGAAGATCGATACAGAATAACCAAGTCTCCGTATCAGCTCCTCATCCCACTCTTTTGACTGGGCATTTACCAGCTGTGTCGTCGTCGCGTTAGTGTACTCCGTCACCGCCCTGCCAGTCAGCAGAAAATGAAAATAGTCCGGGATCATCAACAGTTTGGACGCCGTCCGAAGCGCCTCCGGCTCCTTTGTCTTCAGCGCCATCAGCTGATAGATCGTGTTAAAGACCTGTTTCTGGATCCCGGTCCTGCCGTACAGCTCCTTCTCCGCAACCAGCTCGTAGACTTTCTCATCCATATTTTTCGTGCGCTCATCGCGGTATGCGACCGCGTCTCCGATGCGCTCATCATTCTGATCCAGGAGCACGAAGTCGACCGCCCACGTATCGATGCCAACCGACACCGGGATCTTGCCTAGCTCCTTGCATTTCTTCATTCCTGTCTTGATCTCCTCAAACAACCCGTCGACATCCCAGACCTTACGTCCCTCATGCTCCTCCATGCCGTTCGGAAAACGGTAGACCTCCTCCAGCACGATCTTTCCGTTTTCCATATGCGACAGTATATGCCGCCCGCTCGACGCACCGATGTCAATTGCGAGATAGTACTTATCCATGACAACCCCAACCTTTCCAAATACTGTTTATACCTGCTTCTCTGTATTCTTATCATAGCTGATTTTCCTCAAATAAAAAAGGACACCTTTTGTTTAAAAAAGTGTCCTAGTTTGCCATATAGGGAATTGAGGTCTGAAAACCCTTGACTCTGCTATCCCTGTACACGCTGTATGTCTCAAAACGTGCATTACCGCCGTCAACAGCCGCAATGGTGTAGCCAGCAAGGTATTACGTCTGATCTATGTAGTCCAGCAGCATACCGGTATGCCCCTCTTTTCCATGTATACATCTGGAAATGTTGTGGATGTCAGCACAATCACAAGGACAATTGCAGAACTCAGGGCAAATGGTGTAAGCACAAAATCTGCCATTCTCGATGCAGGCTACTATACGGGAATAAACGCAGATGCCCTTCTGGATGTTGGCATATCCTTTATGACCCGGATGAAAAGTAACTTCAGGGTACATCAGAATGCGGTAAAAAGGCATCTTAAAACACTCGAGTCTAAGGAGAATGATGTCCTGTTTCAGTGCTGCAAGATACATCGCAAACTCCCCAATGGATCTGAGAGGATCAAGCATCCTTCCGAACAGCGCACCCAGTCATGGGATTCCTATCCGCCAGTGAAAGAATTTGCCCTAAGCGGCTCTCTGCTTCTTGGCGCCGCCATAGGCTACTTTGAATTGTACAATGACGCTTATCAGGCGCAGATACTTTATTTATAAGGCTTTGACAAAATGAGTTATTTTAATGCAAATTTAATGTAAACACCTCTTCATTGTGCTATAATGATCGCATAGAAAATACAAATCATTCTCATTTATTTCCAAACGGAGGATCCTCATGATCAACGCAGCAACAAAATCAACTGGTGCCATGAACCGCGACTCGATCTTATCGATCAACAGGACGCAGACACAGTGCGTCAAAAACCAGGGCAATATCATGACACTGATCAAAAATACCGGCAGCCCCCAAACCATCGGGACTCACTCCCTGCACAACCGGCCCCAGCAGACGCCGCCGCGACAGATGCCCGGCAGTCAGCCGTCATTCGGACAGACGCCCTCCGGACAGCAGGGCAGACCGCCGCAGACGTCTTTCGGACAGACGCAAAGCAGACCGCCCCGTCAGCCGCAGAACATTCAGCCCGCCCTGACCGCGGGGCAGCAGAATACTGCGAGCACGCCCGGCATGCCTGCCGCAAGACCTGTCCCGCCGCTTGTGAACAAAGTGCAGAAAGGACAGAAAACACACCTGTCAACAGACGCGCTGACTGCGGTGGAAGCCCGTTTTGGCTGGAATGTCACCGATGCGCGGTGCGATGTCGACGTATCGGCATTTCTCCTCGGTGCGGATGGAAAAGTCATCGGCGATTCCTGGTTCGTATTCTATGGCCAGACTTTCAGCCCAGACAAAAGCACCCGGTTTGTGGAGGGCGGCAGTGCGGACCGTGAAATGATCCAGATCGATCTCGCGCGTCTGAACCCGCAGGTAAGAAAGATCGTCTTCGTCCTGACCATCAACGATGCGCTGGAAAACAGGCTTCATTTCGGCATGCTGAAAGACGCCTACATCCGCATTATGGACAGCTCCGGCAAAGAACTTGTGAGCTTTCTGATGACCGAATATTACAACAATATCATATCCATGATGATCGGCGAACTCTACCTGCACAACGGCATCTGGAAATTCAGCGCTGTCGGGAACGGCGTCGCCAGAGACCTCGCAGGACTGTGTGAACTGTACGGCGTGCAGGTTGTCTAAGGAACTGTTAATCAATAGTCGAAACAAAAAGGAGTATCTATCGATGTTGACATTTGAAGTGATCAATGAATTGACCCTGAAAGTCACCTGCCGCGGAAGCGACGTGCTGTTCACAAAAGCAGGTTCTTTTATCTGCGGCGAGAACGGCGGGCAGAAAAACTATAAATTCGAAAAGCTGCTGCTCGGTCCCCAGCAAAGTGTGGGGCAGGCACTGCTGGGTTCCCTCATGCGCCGTGTGACAGGCGAGAATCTTCCCCTCATGAAAGTCATGATGAACGGGGACAGCGTTACATACTATGCAAACCGCGCGCAGCACGTGGTCGTGTACCAGCTCCAGCCCGGCGAGGTGCTCTCGATCGAGTCCGAAAATATCCTGGCATTCACCCCGGACTGCAAGTACGATGTGCGCTTTATCGGCTGCGGCGTCATCTCCCAGAAAGGTCTTGCCACCTCGACACTGACTGGCGAAGGTCCCAATGCCTATGTCGCGATCCTGATCGACGGAAATCCGATCGTGCTGAGCAATATCCAGACGGGTACGACGCTCGCCGTCGACCCCGACGCTGTCGTGTGCTGGATGGGAAACGGCTACTGCGATCCGGACGTCAAGATGGACGTGAACTGGAAGACCTTTATCGGTCAGGCATCCGGGGAATCCTACAGCTTTGAATGGAATCCCCGCCAGCCTGTGACGGTCATCATCCAGCCAAACGAGCGTGCGAGCGGCATCAATTTTGGCATGGACGGCGGCAGTCTCGGGCACAGACCGAATTAAAACGCTGGAAGAAAGAAAATGATCTTACTGCCAAAAGAACTGCCGGCATGCAGACAGCTTTGCCGCACACCGTCAGAAAACGAAAGCCCCTATGCGGCCGGGCAGAGAAAGATCCATCTTCCTCTGCTCGACACGCAGGGAATCACCTTATTTCCTTACAGTTTTTTGAGATCACTTCGAGAACTGTACTAAGCACCGCCTCCGCATAATGTCTTTCTGCGGGAAGCGCCCTTACCCTTTCCTGGAATTGACAGCGCTGTGCAAGCTCCGCCGGCGCAAGCCCCAGATCGGCAGCCTCCAGCATGGAAACATCAAATTCACCGTCTCCCGCCGCGATCACATAACCGGCGCCTATATATTTCCGAAACCTGGAAACCGCATTTCCTTTGCTCAATACCCTGGGCAAAACATACACTTTCGCACCTTTGTTAAATACATCCACCGCCTCTGTATCGAGAACCTTTTTCAGATCACCGACAACTGTCCCGGAATCCTCGCATTTTGTAAATACAAACAGATCTCTGATAAAGCGCAGCTCGAAAGTTCTGCGGGGATCCTGGTCCAGAAGCTTCATTGCCCTGCGCAGTTCACCCATGCTGTCCTGGATCATTTCCAGAGAGTCTCTATACCACTTTTCATCTTCCCTGACAACCGCATTGCCAGCAGCAATATCATCATCCGTACCAGCAGTAAGAAGCACCCCGCCGTTGCAGACAAGTGCATACGGAAAGCCGCCCACCCCCAGATCGATCCGCAGATACTGCTCTGTCGTCCGGGTCGTCGTCGGCACGATCAGAACCTGTTGTTTCCATTCTGAAAGCTTACACAGAAGACGGTGCGTCTCCTGTGTGACAAACGACAATTCCTGCCCCCGATATACTTCGACACAGCGCTTATCTCTCCCAATATCATGTTTATAAGAATAGATCAGTGTATTGTCCAGATCTGTATGAAATACGATCATATCTATCCCTCCGCGTCAAAACTTCTGTATTGCCATCTTTTTTTACTCGCCGCGCGACCCGTGCGCCGCCTTAGCGGCATACTTTCTCTGCACGCCCATGTGCAATCGAGTAGGGGAGTGCCCTGCTCCACTACTCGCCGCGCGACCCGTGCGCCGCCTTAGCGGCATATTTCCTCTGCACGGGTCTGTGCATAAATAAAGCAAAGTGAACCATCTCACTTTGCTTTATCAAATCACATTTCCAGGGTCTGTCAGATCAGTTCCAACGCCCTCTTATACAATGGATCAAATTCACAGCCACAGCTTCCGCACTCCTCGTCCGCCTGTCTGATCGCGGATACCAGAGTCTCCCTGTCCGACCTTCCGTCCAGCCACTGCTGCGCCGGAACAGATATCAGATCCCAGCCTGACGCGGCAAACTTCTCCATAATCGATCTCAGTTCTTCCATAAGTCTTCCTCCAATACGAGATTCATTTATTTCCTGTTGACGACCATCTTCCGCACCAGGTCGACCGGAATCATGGTGATGGAAAGAATGATGACCACTGCCCACCCGGCGATACCGAACGGACTGCAGCTGAACATATTTCCGATCCATGTAAATACCGGCAATGGGATCAGCGCCGCATTCACGATCACGAACTGAACGAGAATGATCAGGAAAAATACCTTCAAAAATCCCTTGTTCTGATCCAGTCCCTTAAATATGCCAAATCCGTCATCCCTGACATTAAAGCCATTGCACAGGGCGCTCACGATAAACAATACAAAGTAACCGGTCAGATGCTGTGCATTTGGAACACCGTTCAGCACATTTCCTGCGCTGTCCTTCGCCCAGCCGCCGAACAATTCAGCAATGAACGGCGTTTTCAGATATACAAAGCTCACCACCGTCAGCCACAGGCCCATCGTCAGGATCTGTGCCATCATCGCCTTGCTCACGATGCTCTCGTCCCTGCGCCTTGGCTTCTCGCGCATATATTTCTCAAGCGCGGGCTCATTGCCGAGCATGATCGCTCCGAGACTGTCCATGACAAGGTTTACGAACAGCAAATGTGTTACTTTCAACGGCTCGTCCACCCCAAAGAACGGTGCGATCGCACTCACAACCACCGCGGTCACGTTGATCACCAGCTGGAACTTACAGAACTTCAGGATGTTGTGGTAGATCGTACGTCCATAAAGGATCGCATCCTTGATCGACTTAAAGTTATCGTCGAGGATTACGATCTTGCCTGCTTCCTTAGCCGCCTCCGTACCGCTGCCCATCGCAAAACCGACATCAGCGCGCTTTAACGCCGGCGAGTCGTTCACACCGTCGCCTGTCATGCCGACAACCAGGTTCATCTCCTGACAGAGCCGTACCATACGGGACTTATCCGTCGGAAGCGCCCTCGCGATCACCCTGATCTTCGGTATGATCTTCTTCACATCCTCGTCCGACATCTCATTTAACTGCGCCGAGGAGAGCGCCATCTCGTCATTGGTCTTCAACAGCCCGGCATCCTTCGCGATCGCCACCGCAGTTTCAAGCCTGTCGCCGGTGATCATAACGACCTGGATCCCGGCATCCTGAACCTCCTTGATCGCATCCCGCGCCTCGGGTCTCACGTCGTCCCTGATGCCTACCAGACCGATAATGACAATATCATCGTTGATCCTGTTCTCCACAAGCGCGCTCTCGGAGTAACCAAACGCAAGCACACGCATAGCCTTCGCGGCGAGCTCATCGATCTTTCTGTCCAGCACAGCCTTGTCCATATCCCGGACATTGCCGTCCGCGTCCAGATACTTTGTGGCTGCCGCCAGAAGCCGCTCCGGCGCGCCTTTATAAAATGTCTTTCCAACGTTGTCGATCCTCGCCTGGCTGAACTTGTTCGTCGAGTTGAAGCCCTGCTGTGCAGTGACCACGTACTCTGTGTTCGCAGTGAGCGCCCTGAACGTATCCTCACCGATAAACTTCATCAGCGCCTGGTCTGTGGCGTTGCCGCCGATGACCTTGTGCGAGGCGTCAAACATGGACTGTGTATTCTTGCCGATCGCAAGGTCGATCAGTCCCTTGACCTTGCTGTGTTTCGTCAGCTGCGGTATATCGATCGAATTGCCGTCCGCACAGAAGAAATCAACTACCTCGAGCGAACCCTTTGTGATCGTACCCGTCTTATCACTGAAAAGAATATTTAATGAACCTGCTGTCTCAATACCCTCTGCCTTCCTGACAAGCACATTGTGGTCGAGCATCTTGCTCGTATTCTGCATCAGCACGAGAGAGATCATCAGAGGAAGCCCCTCAGGAACCGCGCAAACAACGATCACGACTGCAAGTGATACCGCATCGATCACATTCTTGATGATATCCGGGATCGGCTGTGCAAAATACCCTGCAGCGCCGCCGTCAAACACCAGGATCGCATGCGCCAGATAAAACAGTGCGATCACGATCGCGCCAATGTATCCGAAGGTCGAGATCTGCTTTGCGAGTTTTGCAAGCTTTACTTTGAGCGGCGAATCCGGCTCGTCCTCCTGCATCTCCTCCGCCATCTTGCCCATCATGGTCTTCAGACCGACTTTCCTGACATCGAGGACACCCTCCCCGTCAAAGATCACTGCCCCGCGGAACAGGGAATACTTGTCCACAAACGTGTCGCCCGTGATGTCGTCCGCCAGCTGTACACTCGGGTCTGCCGCCGTCTTCTTGCACTCCTCCGCCTCTCCGTTCAGCGCAGAGTTATCCACCTTGAGCGCACCGTCGATCAGGATACCGTCCGCCGGAACCTTGTCGCCCGACTGAAGCAGGATCTTGTCGCCGACCACGACATCATCCACCTCGATCACTGTCACGACTCCGTTCCGGTATACCTTACACTTGTCCTTCTCAGTGCTGTCCTTGAGCTCGCGGTACTTAGTATCGCTCGCCACGCCAGTCTTGGCTGACACAAAAGCCACCACCAGCACTGCCACGATCGTTCCCAGAGGCTCGTAGATCTCCGCGTAGCCAAAGAAGAACATCACGATCATCAGCACCGCGATCGCCAGAAGGATCCTGATCATCGGATCCCCGAAGGTCTCCTTGAACTCCTCCCAGAAGGTGGTAGGTTCCGAGTCAGGGATCGTGTTCGGGCCATATTGCCCACGTGACTGCTCGACCTCTTTGTCACTAAGTCCATTAAATTTCATTTTTCATTTTCTCCTCATTATTAGATAAATCTATTTACAAGCTCTCCAAGCCCCGGGTCTGTTGTCGCCTGACCTACGGCATTGAATTTCCACTCGCCGTTATGTCTGTAGATCTCGCCGAAGATCATCGCTGTCATGTTAGAATAGTCTTCAGATAAGTTGTATTTGCAAAGCTCTGTGTTATTTCTGGCATCCACGATGCGGATAAATGCATTTTGGATCATTCCGAAATGCTGCTTTCTCTGAACTGCCTGATAAATATTGACTACAACGACAATCTTATCATACTGCTGTGGAACAGCTGCCAGATCGACGATGATCTGCTCGTCGTCCCCGTCACCCGCTCCTGTCAGATTATCTCCCATATGCTGCACAGTGCCGGATTTATGTCTGAGATTGTTGAAATAGACCACATCGTCATTGGCGCGGAGCTTGCCATCCATGAGCAGGATCGCGGAAGCATCACAGTCGATCGCCTGTGGCTTCGGTGCAAAGAAACCGCGCTTTGCCGGTTTTGCCTCATCCCAGCCGAGTCCCACAATCACCTTGGAAAGACCTGCATTGTCCTTTGATAAACTTACCTTCTGACCTTTTTGTAAACTAACTGACATCTCTATTTTCCCTCCTATTATTCCACATCCACACCAAAGTTTGCACAGAGCGCTGCAAGTCCGCCCTGGAAACCGCTTCCAATTGCATTGAATTTCCACTCGCTTCCGCTCTTGTACAGCTCACCGAACACTGCCGCCGTCTCGATCGAGAAGTCCTCGCCGAGATCATAGCGGAGCATCTCCTCGCCGTTCTCCTCATTGTAGATGCGGATAAACGCGTTGTTGACCTGTCCAAAGTTCTGTTTCCTCTGCTCCGGCTCATAGATCGTCACTGTGAAGGCAATCTTCGTGATATTGTCAGGAACCTTTGACAGATCGATCCTGATCTGCTCGTCATCCCCGTCCCCGACACCTGTGAGGTTATCTCCCTGGTGTACGACACTTCCCGACGGGTGAGAGAGATTTCCGTAAAATACAAAGTCGCTCGAACTGCCGACCCTGCCTGTATCATTCAGCAAAAACGCTGCCGCGTCCAGGTCGAAATCCCCGCCTGTATCAAACGCGTTGACATCCCATCCAAGTCCTACGACCACCTTCTTTAACCCTGGATTATCCTTTGTGAGACTGACCTTCTGGCCTTTTTGTAAACTAACCGGCATCTCCTATGCCCTCCTTCTCAAATTCTTTGACTATGCCACTTCGATCCCGTAGTGTCCGCAGAGTGCCGCAAGCCCGCCCTGGAATCCGCTTCCGATGGCATTGAACTTCCACTCACCGTTATGTCTGTACAGCTCGCCCACGACAACCGCCGTCTCGATCGAGAAATCCTCACCGAGATCATAGCGGATCAGCTCTGTGTTCGTCGTCTCGTCGACGATGCGGATAAACGCATTTGAAACCTGTCCAAAATTCTGCCTTCTGACATCGGCGTCATAAATTGTTACCGTAAACGCGATCTTCTCCACATTTGCCGGAACCTTTGCAAGTTCGATCTCGATCTGCTCGTCGTCTCCCTCGCCCTCTCCTGTCAGGTTGTCGCCCATATGCTTGACGGACTCGCTCGGATGTGTGAGATTTCCATAAAATACAAACTCTTTCTCCGTCGGACATTTCCCGTTTGCCCCCACCATGAATGCTGCCGCATCCAGGTCGAAATCCGCACCGGAGTCAAACGCGTTGACGTCCCATCCAAGCCCCACCATGATCTTCTTGAGTCCCGGATTCCCCTTCGTCAGATCCACTTTCTGTCCTTTTGATAAACTGATCGGCATATCTTTTTCCTCCTTCATGATAAAAAATTTTAATAAAGATTACTTTTTATTGGGAACATGGTACATCTCGTTAAACTCCCGCTTGATATTCTCGAGCCTGGCCTGATCCTCGACACGCTTCTGTCTCGCATCGTTCTGGATCTGCCGCGTCTCATTGATACCGTCCACGATCGTCCTCCAGGTTGTCTCCAATGTTTCAATCTTGATCGAACTGCCGGCTGCCATCGCCGTTGTGAGTTTCGTCTGCTCCACTGTATTTTGGGCATTCTTGATCAGCATCTCGTTGGTCTTGGCATCGAGTGCACTCATCGCCTCAGCCTGTATCTTCTGGCGTTTGAGCATGATCGCCTGCGCGAGCGCCTGCTTGAACACAGGCAGCGTGATGATGAACGCCGAATTGATCTTCCTGACGAGGTTCATATTGGAAAACTCCATCGCCTTGATCATCGGGATGGACTGCATCGCCACACTCTCCGCCGTCCGAAGATCCTGCGTCCGCTGCTCGAGCATCATCAGCGCCTGGTTCAGGCTTGTGAGCTCGAACTGGATCGATGTGTCGCCCGTCGTCTGCATGTCAGATTCACGCTGCGCGATGTAGGCCTCGATCTCCCTGCACCCCTGTTCACCGGCAAGGATATATTTCACCAGCTCATGATAATAATCGACGTTCGCCTCAAACATTTTGTCCAGATTGCGGTTGGACTGCTTGATCTCGGACTCGTATTTGCGAAGCTCGACATAGATCTTATCCACCTCGTCCCCCATTGTATGATATTTATCCAGTATCCTGTCAAGCTGCTTTCTCATGTTGCCAAAAAGCTTTCCGAACAGCGAAGGATTCTCCTGCAGCTCGTCTATATCAAATTTTTCCATCACCCGCGCAAGCGCGTTGAGCATCTCGCTCGAGTCGTCCAGCTGGGACATGTTCACATTGTTCAGCACGACATCCGAAGCCTTTGAGATCTCCTCCGCAACCTCCGCGCCAAACGATACGATCGTCTCCAGATTGTTGACCTCGATCGTGCTCACGATATCGTCGACCTCCTGTGAACCGACAAGGACTTCGTTCATCTGCTGTCTGTCCTCCACGATATCGTATGTTTCCACCACTTCAATCTCGTTTTTGGTATTCGCGGCGGTCGCCATCACCGACGGCTGCGTCTTTACTTTGCTAAAATCAAGTCCCATATTCTCCTCCATTCTTTAACCACCCTTTGAGCACGATCCTGTTAACTCCTTCGAAAAAGCCTGTCGCGCCACGAGAGCCGCGCGCCCGATGAGACCAGCGCCATGTTTGGAACCTGCAGATCATATACATACTCGCCGATCTGGTGCTCCTCCATCAGACTCCTGTTAAAATGTTTCTCTACATTCTGATAGCCTGTCGGAACGAAAAAAACCACGTCAAACCCCGCCAGGTTCAGAAACGCCGCCAGTATCGAATCCTCGAGGGAGATGATCTTCTCCCCGGTGTTGATATAGATCAGCTTTGGATTCTTTTTCGTGAAATCAAACTTCTGTATCAGCCGCACGATCTCCTTTGGCATGTTCAGGATCGTCGCGATGATCGCGTACTCCGTACCATTTTCAAAAGTCCCTTTGATCACCCTGCTCTCAATCAGCAGCTGCAGCTTGTCAAAAATATGTTCCTGAACCTCATCCCGCAGAAAACTGTAGGAATAATTCTGATTTTCCCTGATCTTCTTCCTCTGCAGGCGTCCGTTCTTAAAAAACTCCACTGTGTACATCTTCATTGGATTGGGCGCCGCAGGATCGATATACGGAACATTTTTCACGACAAATGTGTCCTCCGTCATCAGCTCCTTGATTGAGCTCCAATACTTCTGCACGATACCGTCCTTGACTCCCGACACCTTGGCAAAGATCACAGGCAGCGTGACAACGCCGTTTTCCGTGCTGAAATTCGGCCGGAACTTCAGCTCTTCCTTCCAGAGGATCTGTATCTCTTCATACATTGTCTGCAGTGTGATCGAGACAGCCTTATCATACTGGAAATTGCGGTACATGCCTGTGTCCTGGTACATCAGCCCGTTCAGCTCGCGCTCCGCATGATACGCGACCGTCCCCACCTGCACGTCTGCACTCTGCCGCGGGTAACGGTTCATGGACAGCGACTCCGCAAGATCGATCTCATACAGGAGCGTGTCCGAAAGACAGCACTTTGCGGTCAGCCTGGGATTCAGGATCAGCACATCCACCGGAAGTCTCGCCAGGATCCGCAGAAACAGCGCTTCATTTTCATCCTTGCACGGTCCCATGTGTATAAAACAGCCGATATCCGGCATTCTCCAGTTTGAGAAGAGCTGCTTCTGGTAACGCCTCATCCAGCAGAGCATATAGACTGCCCTGTTCGTGAGCTTGTTAAGGTTCATGCCAGCCGACTTCGCCTCAGCGAGCATCACATCCAGAAACGCCTTCACCATCACACGCTGCAATTCGACGTTCGCCGTGTACTGGATATTGGCAGCCAGATCCATCAGCATCTCGTCCTGCCGCACATAATTTTTGCGCTTCACCGCCGCGATCTCATCCATCTCTGGCATGGGTATGCACTCGTCGACAATGACCACGCGCCGGTCGTTGTTTGTCAGCTCCAACTGAAACTGGTACAGCTCATTTGCGTAGGTCTGCTTATCTTCCACCCCGTTTATCCTGTAAAAGCAATTGTAAAAAAGCTTCGGATCATCACCTCTTGCCGCAGTATCTTTCCTGAGATCGTCCAGTCCCTTCCCCTCGATCCACGCATTGGTGCAGTTGAGGATCTGCGGCTTCGTCCCATACATCCTCTCGTTGTTCAGTTCCTCCTGTATCCTGGACCGGATCCACTTTAGATTAAAATCCGGCGGAAATTCCCGCATATCCGGCAGCACGAGAGCGTCTGAGAGCTGACTGCCCGCGTCAAGGCTTCGATACCCCGCGTCCCCTCCGTATTGCAGGAGCACCACATCGCAGCCTGCATTTGAGAGGATCGTCACCAGCTGCAGCTCATAACTGCTGATCTCGCCCTCATACAAGATCTTCGGGATCCTGCTCCCGCCCAGCATATTTACGATACGCTCAAATTTATAGTATAACCAGCACATGAACTTTATGTATGCATTTCTCAGCATATTCTCATTCTTGCCGGATCTGCGCAGGTCACAGAGCGTTTCATACAGCGCGCGCGCGACATTTCCCCGCTGGTAATCGTTCATGCGGGGCAGCCATCTTTTCAGGCTCTGCGAGATGAAATCAGTGTTCATCCGAAAGTCCAGCCCCATGATCTCCTCATAGTAGGCAAGATTTTTCTCATCCGGATTGGGGATCCTGCCCTCGATGATCACGCCGGACACTCTCGCCGCCTCGTAATATTTCTGGATAAACTGTCCGATCTCCTCCGTATATCCATTAATCCTGCAAAAATACACACACCTGCCTGGTCTGCCGTCCCGTTCCACAAAAAAATCATTCAGATTTTTTATCTTCATATGCGCAAACATATTTTCCCTCAATCGCTATCCACTTTGTTTCAACATATACATGAAAAGTATAACATAACAATAACTCTTGTGCAATATAAACAGAACATACTTTCAAATCTTAATTCTTTTTTAATCCAATTTTAATGTTTCGCACCTTGAAATCAATTTCGGAACCCCTGTGTGAACAGATTGATGAACTCATAGCCCACTGCCCAGTTGATCCCCTGTGCTCCCGGCGCTCCCGCCGTGCTGATGCCTATGACCTCCCCGTACATGTTGAGCACAGCGCCTCCCGAGCTGCCCGGCGAAGTCGGCGCCGTGAACTGGATCATGTCCACGTCATCCAGCACGCGGAACCCCGCGATGATCCCGTCCGACACAGAGTTGAACAGTCCCAGCGGGCTTCCGATCGCCACCACCTTCTGCCCCCTGACAAGCTTCTGCGGCCCATTGTATATCGGAAGCGGGACAAGCTCCCTGTCGATCCTGATGACCGCAAGATCCAGCAGCTGATTGTACTTGATGATCTGGTCCGCCCTGTAGCACTGGTCGTCATTCTCCATCCTGACTGTGAAAAAACTGCCCTCGCTCAGCACGTGGTTGTTGGTGAGGATATAGCCCTTCCTGCCGATCATAATGCCGGAACCCGAGGCAAACTGCTCGCCCTTCTTATCGTGAACCATGATCATCACGACCGACGACGCCAGCTGGGCAAGCTGTTCAAAGCTCATCTCCGCCCTCGCGCCACGCGGGGCGCTGCCGCGGTCCTGCATGCCATTTTGTATCTGTATGCTGTTCTGGGCTGATCCACTGTCATGATTCCGCGGCGTCCGCGGGGGAATCCGGATCTGAACCGGATCCGATGCAGGAGCAGACGTTCTCTCGAGCCGCTGCGGCGCCGCTTCCTGCTGCGGCATCACCGCCGCCCTGCCATGCCGCGGCGGTATCGATACGCGCACCGGCTGTGTGCTGTCCTGCACAGGCTCCGCTGCAGCGGTCCCTTTTTTGCCCGGCCGCGGTGGAATGATTACCTTGACATTTTGATTTTTTCCACTTTCCATCCCTTTTTATCCTTACCTGAAATATCACTCTGGACACAATCGTATCATTTAAACTTTACTATACCACATATTTACTTCTTTAGCTACCATTTTGTAAAAATATGTGGTATAGTGAATCTGTTTATATCCTGTTTTCAAATTTCAATATAATATCGGAGACTTTTATCATGAACAATTCTTTATTGTACTATAGTGTCGGCGCTCTTCTGTACTGTCCCGCCAACAGGCGGACGATCGCCGATTCCATCATAAACAACCGCTTCGGCACAAAATATTCACTGGCACTGTGCCTCGAGGACACGATCCGCGACGACTGTGTCGCCGAGGCTGAGCACATACTTGCAGATACGCTGCACCGCCTGGACACTGCTTCAGGGAAAAAGGCATTTTACCTGCCACAGATTTTTGTCCGCGTGAGAAATGCACGGCAGATCGGAAGGCTCTGCAAGACTCTGGGAGCGTGCGCAAAGCTCGTCAGGGGCTTTATCCTTCCCAAATTTTCGTTGGAGAATGCAGATGGATACATACAGGAGATCATCCGGATCAATGAGACATCGGCCGAACCGGTATACACCATGCCGATCTACGAGAGCTCCAGCATGATCGACCTGCGGAACAGATATGAAATATTATATGCCTTAAAAGACAGGCTCGATCAGATCGAAGACCGGGTATTGAACATCCGCGTCGGCGGCAACGACCTCTGCCACGCATTTGGATTCAGAAGACATGACGACGAATCCATCCACCAGATCCGGCCGGTCGCCAATATTTTTTCCGACATCATCACTGTCTACGGCATGGATTATGTTGTCTCCGGCCCGGTGTGGGAATACTACAACAGCAGCAACTGGGAAAAAGGACTGTACCACGAGATCGCCGACGATAAGCTCTGCGGGTTTGTCGGAAAGACCGTCATCTACCCCGGCCAGATCGCAGTCGTGAACGAGGCGTACAAGGTATCCGAAAAGGACTATCAGGACGCGGCGGCCATCATGAACTGGGATAAGGCAGCGCACTCCCTGGTTGCCGGCAGCGCTGGAAAAGAGCGCATGAACGAATACAAGACCCACTCCCGCTGGGCGCTCCGCACCCTGCTCATGGCAGAGTATTTTGGTATAAAAAAATACTAATCTAACTCATTGTGCTACTTTGATAACATATTTTTATGTGCTAAATTCATCGTACCGTATTCCTTTGTCCTCATACACGTCCTGCATTACCACAACTGTCTGGTCAGCAATACATCTGACAAAAGCCGATACTCCATTTTGTCTCGTATGCGCTATTCCACAAAGCATGTGATATGCAGAGCGTATTGTAAATGAAGATCAGGCATCAGATCCTCTCCCATTTCATCATCCGAACAGTCTCAAAGTTCTTTGATGACAAGTGCACTGATAATTACACTTACAGGTGCGTCAGATCTAAGTGTTTTGTCGCTCCGTTTTACACCATCGCGTCGAAATTCTGCCTGAAACATGTTTGAAAAATGCCGTCATTTCTGATATACTGATCCCAACGGGTCTCATCACAGAAATAAATTACTATACCATGAACGGAGGGATCAGAATGGCTCATGCATGTGTTCTCAGCCTATTGGGAGAATAGGCTGAACAGACGTATTCTCCTTTTTTAACCGATAAAAAATTAAGAAAGAGAGAATAAAAATTGAATCGAATCAATAAAAAGAATAAGATCTGTCGAAAGATCAATCAGATGGCGTTTCCGGTCCTGCTCAATTTCCTGCTGTCAACAGTGTTCGAGCTGTTGGACAAGGCGATCGTCGGGCATTACTCGGTACAGGGATTCGCGGTCGTAGGCATTGCTGCCTCCTTCGTGTACGCCATAACAGGCGCGCTGGGAATCTTGTCTGCGGCATTTCATATTGCCGCCGCGGAGGAGAAGGGAAAACGGGACGAACAGGGATTTGAGACAACGTTTATGGCGAGCCGGTATCTGGCTCTTCTGATCGGCATCGGCTTTTTTGTGCTGAGCCTCCTGGGCGGGCGCTTCCTCTTCCAGCATGTGTACGGCGTCAGGGACGATGACCTGTCAGAACTGTTGTCCTACTACTATCCGGCAGCATTTACCGTGGTCCAGAATATGCTGGTCTTTCAATACTCCGCATATTTTCGGAACTGTCTGAACGCCAGGATCACCCTGTACAGCACGGTCGTCTCCACAGGCGTCAACCTGTTTTTTGATCTTTCGCTCGTGTACGGATACTGCGGACTGCCAAAACTTGGCACAGCAGGCGCCGCCTGGGGCAGCGTGATCGGGCTGGCTGCGGGATTGCTGGTCTATCAGGCTGCATATCTTAGAATGCGATCGCCTGTAAGTCCTGTGCGCTTCGCAGCCATGAAGACTGTTGCGGGAAAGATCCTGCGCCTGTATCCGTCACTGTTCGGGCAGGAACTGCTGGAAAGCACGATCTTTGCCTGTATCGTATCCGCCGTCGTCGCAAGGCTCGGCACAGAGCAGACGGCAGTGTACAGCCTGCTCGACACTGCAGGCAGTGCCATAGGGCTTCCAGTGTATGCTTACGCCACCGCCACACAGACCTTTGCGCTGCAGTATCATTCCGCCGGGGACATGACTTCGACCAGGCGATATCTGAACAGCGGTATGCAGCTGAGTTTCAGCATTGTCGGCCTGCTCTGCATCTTGTGCGGCATATTTGACCAGACACTGCTTCACCTGATCATCGATGATGAAGCGATCATACAGCAGGCGCAGCGGCTGTTATGGCTCATCTTCCTGCTCCAGCTCGCGAAAATACCCTACCAGATCCACATGAGCTATCTGCAGGGCATCGGCAGGGAAAAATTTGTGCTGCTGTGCACCGCCGCCGGAACCATCGGCACAGGCATCGGCGTCATCATCGCCGGAACTCTTTTCGGACTGACAGGGCTCTGCCTTGTCATGACCGCAGCGTTCGTGTCACTCGGCATCTGTTATATCCTTCAGACAAAAGATACATAACAAATCGAACCCACTGACTGGATCACAGTCAATGGGTTCTTTCTTCATTTCTCAATCGCCAAAGCTGATGCCGAGCATCTTCGCTTCCTTGATGATCGTCGAATCCGGATCCACCATCTTGAGCTTGCCAGCCACATCGGCAAGAGGCACTTTGACGACCTCCCTGTTCTGATAGCCGACCATGTAGCCGTACTCGCCCTTGAGGATCAGCTTTGACGCCTCCGCGCCAAGCCTGCTCGCAAACACTCTGTCATACGGATCCGGGCTGCCGCCTCTCTGCGTGTGCCCCGGTACGGTGACACGCACTTCCATGCCGCTCTTTTCCTTGATCTTGTCCGCGATCTCGTAGGAAACGCTCGGATATTTGTAATCCGCCATGTATTTCTTAAATTCTTTCTTGGAAAGCGCAGCCACCTCTTTTGAGATCGCACCCTCCGCTACCGCGAGAATCGTGAACTTGCTTCCCCGCTCGGAACGCTTCTGGATCGCCTTGATGATCTTGTTGATATCATATGGGATCTCCGGGATCAGGATAATGTCCGCACCGCCTGCGATACCGGCGTTCAACGTGAGATATCCCACCTTGTGTCCCATTACCTCCACGATGAACACGCGTCCGTGCGATGCCGCTGTCGTGTGGATCTGGTCGATGCACTGTGTCGCGATATCAACGGCGCTCTGGAATCCAAAGGTCATGTCGGTTCCCCACAGATCGTTGTCAATCGTCTTTGGCAGCGTCACGACATTCAGCCCCTCCTCGCGCAGAAGGTTTGCCGTCTTGTGCGTGCCGTTACCGCCAAGGATCACGAGACAGTCAAGGCTGAGCTTGTAATAATTGTGCTTCATCGCCTCCACCTTGTCCAGCCCGTTCTCGTCCGGATCGCGCATATTCTTGAACGGCATCCGTGAACTTCCAAGGATCGTGCCGCCCTTGGTCAGTATTCCTGAAAAATCTGACGGCGAGAGCATCTTGTACTTGCCATAGATCAGTCCCTTGTAGCCGTCCAGGAAGCCAAAGAGCTCCACCTCCTTGCCCGCGTTGAACAGTCCCTTCGCCACACCGCGCATCGCCGCGTTGAGCGCCTGGCAGTCGCCTCCACTTGTTAACATTCCGATTCTTATCATGGGAACCTCCTTCTTCGCATGAAATACCTGCGTATTATTATTTCCGTATTGCTATGCACATGGCATGAAAATCCATTATAAGCCTTCACATGGCTGTCCTATAAAACATTATAAACCTTTTTTCCGGATCAAACAACTTTATATCTAAAAATTATTCGATTCATTTTGACGCGAGCGTGAACTGATCCACCAGCTGCTTTAATCCCATCGCCTCGGTGGAGAGATGCTCGCTTGCCGCCGCGCTCTCCTGCGCTGTGGCGCTGTTGCTCTGGACTACGATCGCCATCTGATTGATCCCCTCCGAGACCTGCCATACGCCGTCCGACTGCTCGTTGGCAGTCGTGGCGATCGCATCGATCGAACCGACCACGGAATGAATGCTGTCGACGACTTCCGACAACGTATTGGCCGTATGGTCTGCAACTTCTGATCCCACGCGCACCGCGTCTGAGGACTGCGCAATGAGCGTGGAAGTGTTCTGGGCAGCCTGCGCGGATTTGCCGGCAAGCTCGCGCACCTCCTGCGCCACCACCGCAAATCCCTTTCCGGCAGCGCCGGCGCGGGCGGCCTCCACCGCCGCGTTCAGCGCCAGTATGTTGGTCTGGAACGCGATATCCTGTATGGTCTTAAGAATCTTTCCGATCTCATCAGAGCTGTCCTGGATCTTGCGCATCGCCTCCATGAGCGTCTGCATCTGCTCATTGCACAGCGAGACTTCCTCGCCCGTATGATGTGTCTGACTGCGGAGTGCCACAGCGCTGTCTGCCGTCTTCTTTGCCTGATCCGAGATCTCCGTGATCTGTGACGCCAGCTCCTGTATCGAGCTCGCCTGCTCCGTCGTCGCCTGGCTTAAATCCTGCGCACTCGCAGACAGCTCCACGCTGGCAGAAGATACCTGCTCCGCAGAGCGGTTCACCTGCCGGATCACATTGTTGAGCTGGTTTTTCATATGATAGACAGAACTCAGGATATGCTGGAAACTGCCCACATATGCCTCCTTGTGCTGGGTCTGGACATTCAGATCCTGTTTTGCCAGTCCATCCAGCAGATAACTGAGATCATTGATGATCGTGCGCAGCCCCTCCACCAGGGAATTGGTCGATTCCATGAGCATCCCCGTCTCATCTTTGCTTCTGATCCTGGGCATCGGCGTCTCCAGATCCCCTTCTACGAGCAGCTTCATCCGCGCCGCACAGGCTCTCATCGGTCTGCTGATGCTGTTTGCCAGCAGCAGGGCGATCAGGATGGAGATCAGTGTGGAAACGACGATCACGATCACGTTAATGACGATGTTATTATATGTAGTACCCAGATAATTCAGCTGCGGCGCTGTGACAGCAATGCTCCATCCATCCGTGTCCTCCACGGGCGCGTACGCCGCAAACATAGCGCCGGATGTGCTCTCATAGCTGCCAAAGCCGTTTTCCCCGCGGCGCATAGCCGTGTGGATCGCAGCCAGATCCTGCAGGGAGGCGTCGCCTTGCGCCTGCTTTTCAATATTCTGGACCGTGATCGTATCAAGGGTAATGTCCGCGATCGTATCGCCGGACTTATTGATCATATAAGCCCTGCTGTTTTCTCCGATCTCAATCGAGGAGACGATATCATTCAAAAAAGTCTCATGCGGGACGAAATACACAACCCCCGTGATATCCGAACCGTATATCCCGCCTTTGTAAATGGGCGCCGCGACCATGATGGAGAGTTCGCCGGTGATCTTGCTGACCAGCGGTTCCGATACATAGACATTGCCCTGCATAGCCTGTTTGACATACTCCCGGTCGGAGTAATCCTTCCCGTCAAAGATACTGAGGCCATCGACGCCAATGACATTTCCCCGCTGGAAATCGTGCATGGCGGCGCGCTCGTTGATGATGGACTGCTTCTCGTCCAGCGGGACCGACGGATCGGACAGCTGCGGAATGCAGCCTGTATCCATGGCAACATTTTTGTAGGCTGTCAGTTCATGCTGGACGCGTCCCGCAGCCAGAACTGCCGTTTCATTCATCATCTGATTCACCGTGGAGAGCGTGCTTGTGTAGTTTGAAACAATACTGAACATTCCTACCGCAAGCAACGCCGCCAAGACAGTGATACTAAGGCATAGGTTTATTTTTGCACGTATGCTTTTCATTTCTTCTTCCCCCGTTTTATTCCAATAATATTGGATCATATTCCCATATAATTATAGGGGGTAGGGTCGTCACTTGTCAATAGCCCTGCATGGGCTATTGATCAGCCTCATCCAAAGCAGCCGGTCCGTTCCTGTGATCGTCCGGTCACTTCCCGAACCAGCCGCCACGCAACACTGCCTTCCCGGAGCAGGCTCAATGCATCCTCGAACCGCACCCACTCTGCAGCGTCCACTTCCCCTGACAGCACAAAATCTTTCTTTTCCACAACTGCCTGAAATCCGAGCATCAGCATATCCTTTTTCTCGTAAGGATAGCTCCTGTCACTAAAACACATCTGACGCTTCCGACCAATAGAGAGGTGTAGATA
>VSNO01000129.1 GCA_009774375.1 Lachnospiraceae bacterium | reverse complement strand
TTCCATATCCATGCTGATATTGAGCTTTTCAAAATATTTTTTCAATTCCCTGATGTTGATATCGCTGCCAAGCTCATTCATCAGATCCTGCTCCCCGGCGATCCTGTTGAGGTTATTGGAATACTTCCATTTCCGGATGGACGAATTCTCCTCCGCATTTTCCTGTGTCTGCTCTGTCTTGAGCCTGATCGTGAAGGAAAATGTGGAGCCCTTCCCTTTCTCACCCTCTGCCCAGACCTTGCCGTGCATCATGGTCACAAGCTCCTTGGTGATCGCAAGCCCAAGCCCGGTGCCGCCAAATTTTCTGGTGATGGACGCATCCGCCTGCGAAAAGCTCTTGAACAGCTTATCCTTATCCTCCGGCGAGAGCCCGATGCCAGTATCCACAACCATGAAAAACAGCTCTACCTCATTGTCGATCTTCGTATTTAAAGATACCTCGACGCCGACATACCCCTGCTCCGTAAACTTCACCGCATTGGATACCAGATTGTTCAGGATCTGTGTCAGGCGCAGCTCATCGCCGATCACCTTGTCCGGGATCTCCGGCGCTACATTGAGCGTGAACCTCAGTCCTTTCCTCATCGTGAGCATACCAAACATCTTTTCCATCTTCGATATAAAATCATAGAAGGAGAACGGTTTTTCGTCGATCTGGAACTTGCCCGCCTCAAGCTTGGAGAAATCCAGAATATTGTTGATGATCCCCTCCATCGTCGTGCAGCAGTCCAGGATCATCTTGAGATAATTCGTCTTCTGGAAATCCTGCTCCTGCTCCATCAGGATCTCAGCATGCCCTTTGATCCCGTTGACAGGAGTCCGCAGCTCATGGGTGACATTTGCCACAAACGCATCCCGCGCCTTCATGGACTCCTGCATCTGTAGCGTGGTCTCCTCCACTCTCTGGATGCTCTCCTTGTAGCGCGTCATATCCACGGCTGTACAGATCATGACCTCCACACCGTCAAACACTCCCGAGACCACCTTGATCTCCACCGGAAAACAGGTCTTATTCTTCCGGTACAGCACGGTCTCTATGACTTCCATATCCTTATATTCATCTGTCAGCTCCAGATGATCTGCCTCGATCACGAACACATTCTGGATCAGCTCGCCGATATACACGCCAATGAGCTCACCTGCACTGTAGCCTGTGAGCTCAAGAAGCCTGTCATTACAATAGTCAATGCATCCGCGGGAATCATATTTAATGATACATTCCTGGCTGTGATTCAATATAAAATAAAAAAATTCTTCGCGGTTTTCTGGCATTTATTCTTCCTCTTCCTCTTCCTGCTTCTCTGTAAAATCAAGCGACTCATCACTCAGCAGTTTGACCGGATCGAGCAGGAGCTTGACGCTGTCACCGAGTTTGCCGATGCCACGGATAAATTTAGCCTGGGCATTTGTCTTGGACACACTTGGCGGCGGCAGGATATCCTCCTCCTCGATCGAAACCACCTCCGAGATGGTCTCAACGATCAGTCCCACTGTGACTCCCTGGACATCTACAACGATGATGCAGGTCCGGTCGTTGTATTCAAACAGCTCCTTTCCAAAGCGGTCCGCCACATCGATCACCGGTATGATCTTACCCCGGAGATTGATCAGTCCCTTTATGAAATGCTCCACCTCGGGAATGGGCGCTATCGCCTGCATCTGTATGATTTCATTTACATACTTGAGCTCGATGCCAAAGACATCACTTCCGATACAGAAGGTCATATATTTCCCCTGCCGTGTGTCTTCCAACTCTAAGTTCTCAAGCATTTCCGTTTTTTCTTCCATGTAAGATCGTCCCCCTTATCTCTGCAAATCTCTGTTATTCCAAGGAACCTGCCTCGCAAGTTCCTCAGGAACTGATGTCACAAGTTCCTTACTGATTAAATCCCAGCTTCTCAAGTATGCCTCTGAGTTTTTCCACATCGATCGGCTTCGCGCAGTATACAGTACAGCCAAGATCAAATGCCATCTTGACATTCTTCTCCTCGTTCAGCGCCGTTGTCATGATCACCTTCGCCTGTTCATCCTGCGGCACATTGTGCTCCCGCTCGATATTCCTGATATTCTTGAGTGCCTGATAACCGTCCATGACGGGCATCATGACGTCCAAACAGACAAGGTCGTAGGGATCCTCCTCATCGAGCGCCATCATGAAGGCGTCGATCGCCTCCATGCCGTCGACCGTGACGTCGCACTCCCCATACTCCGACAAAAATTTTAAGATCGCCTTCCTGCTGGCAAAATCATCCTCTGCTATCAATATTCTCATACTTACGCCTCCTATACTCATTTACTGCCGTTTATCCAGCAGATAATATATTTTCTGTGCAATTTGTTCCAGCGGCACCTGCCACTTTACCGCCCCGATCTCATACGCAACCTTGGGCATGCCGTACACGATACAGGTCTTCTCATCCTGTCCGATGGTGCGCGCGCCTGCATTTCTCATCGCCAGCAGCCCCTTGGCGCCATCGCTGCCCATACCAGTCATCAGCACGCCGATCGCCTCTTTTCCGGCTACGCGCGCCACCGATTCAAAGAGTGCGTCCACCGACGGACAATGCCCTGTCACCCGCGGTCCGTGCTTGCACTCCACCTGGTATCTGCCGTTGATCTTCACGATGCGCATCTGCTTATCCCCCGGCGCCAGCAGGATCTGGCCGGGCTTCACCACATCTCCCGACACTGCCTCCTTCACGGAGACCTCGCCCTCGCTGTCCAGCCTGTGGGCATACATCTGCGTATACCCCTCCGGCATATGCTGCACCATCACGATCCCCGGAATATCCCTGTGAAGTCCTCTCACGACAGTGGCGATCGCTTCTGTCCCTCCTGTCGAGGCCCCGATCGCTATGATCGATGTCATATCAGCTTCATTGCCCGCACTCCTGTGCGCCTGCGCCGCGCTCAAAACGCACGCCCTCTTCTCTGCAGCAATCCACTCGGCGCCGGCGGCTTTTTTCAGGCGGTTACAGATATTTTCATTTTCAAGCGTCTCATAATTGTTCCGACAGGCGATAAAATCCTTCGCCCCCGCATGGTATGCCTCATCCTCAAACTGCGGCTCTGCTATGACAACTGTCGCGATGCTTCTCTGCGGCATGAGCTTTCCCAGAAACGTGATCCCCGGCATCCTGGGCAGATCATGGCACAGAAGCATCACATTGGGGGCGCACTCTATGATCTTGTCCCTTGCAGTGTAGGCATTGTTCGCCTCCGCTACCATATCAAGATCCGCGTCCGCGCCGAGAATCCCGACAAGACGCCTCCTCATCTCAAGATTTCCCACCACAAGCAATACCTTTAATCTCTCCATACCTACTCCCCCATATTCATAACCTGCAAGCCTGTGCAGACCTGCCGGTTAACACGATCCCCTACTTCCTGTATATGGAAGGTCTTACGTACCGAAACTGGGTATTATTCTGGCTCATGGATTCCGTCGAACCGATAAAGAGATATCCGCCGGGAGCCATCTTCTCATAAATATTGTTCAGCAGCCGCTCTTTGGTCGGCTCATCAAAGTAGATCATGACGTTTCTGATAAAGACTACATGGAGCGGCTTCTTGAAAGGCAACGGGTTCATCAGATTGAGCTGCCGGAACAGGACTTCCTGCCTGAGCTCATCCTTCACCCGGTACTCCTCCTGGTTGATCTGCTTAAAAAACCTGCGCACATACTGGTGCGGCAGCTGTTCCACGGAGTTCCTGGCATAAACGCCCCGCACTGCCTTCTCCAGAACTTTCGTATCGATATCAGTGGCGAGGATCTTCGTATCCCACTCGGCCTGTTCCAATCCCAGAAAATCCTTGCAGAGCATCGCGAGAGTGTACGGCTCCTCCCCCGACGACGAGGCGGCGCACCAGATGTGCCAGTCCCTCGTGTTCTCCGTGCGGTTCTTCAATTCTGGAAAAACTTCCTGCTTCAAAAAAATGAATTGTTCATACTCCCTCCAGAAATACGTATGGTTCGTCGTGAGGGCATTCATCAGATCTTCCGCCTCAGGTCCTGTTGGAAATTTTTCCACACGATCCATAAACGCATCATAAGAGCTGTAACCCTTTCGCTGCATATAACTATCAAGCCTTCCCTGAACCAAAACCTTTTTTTCGTTTAAGTTGATGCCCGCCTTATTCTTCACATAGGCGGCTACTCTCTGAAATTCTTGTTCTGTTATCATTTGAGAAACCTTCTATCTGCTTGATTTATATAATTACACATTATATTTCTGATTATAACATTGGATTCATAAGTTGTCAAAATTTTTACGTTAATTTACACAATATTCGTAGCAGGCCAGGTTCATCCTTCGGTGTACACGATGCTCCGCGCGATCTCGTCAGCCTTGTCCTGTCCCAGCAGCGCAGCAATGATCTCGAGTGCAAACGGGATCGCCGTCCCCACGCCGCGGCTCGTTATGATCGTTCCCGATCTCATGACCTTGTCCTCAATACATGCGACACCACCGTTGCGGTACAGCTCATCCTCCATTCCGGGATAGATGCATGCCTTTCTGCCTACCAGCAGTCCCATATGGGCAAAGATACTCGGCGCCGCGCAGATCGCCGCGATAAATTTGCCATTCTCGTATGTCGCACGGACATTTCTCATGAGCCATTCGTTCGCCTCGAGGTTCTTCGTTCCCGGCATTCCTCCCGGACAGACAAGGATGTCATACAGCCAAAAGTCCAGACGGTCGAGCATGACATCCATTTCCACCGTGATGTTGTGGCTTCCCGTCACGCTCTTTGTATTGTCTGCAGAGACACAGACCGTCTCGATCCCCGCACGCCTCAACAGGTCCACCACGGTGAGCGCCTCCACTTCCTCAAATCCTGCTGCAAAAAATACAGCTGCGTTTTTCTTCATAACACTGCCCTTCCTTTCCTTATCATCACATTACAGTTACAATTGCATAACACCTTTTTACTGTAGTTCATTTTTGCACTTTATCAGCATTTTACCACATAATCTGAAAATGTGGAAGATTTTGCACCTTTTGTTTCCATTTTTGTTCGCTCTCCGCGTTACTGGGAACGGATTAAACAGTAACCTCTCCGATCCCTGCCCAGATGATCCCTATCTGCCAAAATGCTTCTCCTTTCCGGGAGACGGATCGATCCGCGGCTTCCCGGAAGCAGGATTATTTAAAAATGACGCGCGTTTGACAGCATCAGAGCCGTATTTTTCCCTGATGCTGTCCATCGCCCTGTCAAGCTTCTCCAGCTTTTCATAGCGCCCATCATCAAAGAGTGACAGCTGTCTGCCGTCACCTGCCTGTCTGATATGGCTGGTCTGGATCCCCAAAAGCCTCACCGGCCTGCCATCCCACAGCTCCTCAAACAATCTGCACGCCGCACTGTATATCTCATTGGTGATGTTCGTGGCATGCGGCAGCTCGCACTGGTGCGATACCCTGGATAAGTCGCTGTACCGGATATTGACTGTCACGACCTCCGCTTTTGCCGCATCGCTTCGGAGCCGTCTTCCCACGGTCTCGGCAAGGGACATCAGCACCATGTTCGCCGTGGATTCATCTGTCACGTCAAAGGCGATCGTGGTGGCATTCCCATAGCTTTTGTTATCAGCCGGCTCCGGCTCTATGATCGAGGCGCCCTCACCGTTTGCAAACTTCCAGACCGCTTCACCCTGCTTCTTTAAAGCCCCCCGCAGGATCTGCGGATCCGTGTGCGCCAGCTCCCCGATCGTGTGAATGCCAAGCGTGTGCAGCGTCCGCTCTGTCGACTTTCCCACCAGGAACAGCTCCCCGACAGGAAGCTTCCACATCTTATCCGGAATCTCATGCGGAAACAGCGTGTGCACCAGATCCGGCTTCCGGAAATCGCTTGCCATCTTCGCGAGCAGCTTGTTCGTGGATATCCCCACATTGACGGTAAAACCCAGCTCACGATAGATCTCATCCTTGATGCGCGTGGCAGATTCCACCGGCGCTCCGAAAAGCTTCTCCGTACCTGTCATGTCCACAAAACACTCGTCGATACTGCACTGTTCGATCCTGTCCGAATACCTTTCAAGGATCGAGATGAACGCCCTCGAATACTCCCTGTATATCCCATGGCGCGAGGGGACCAGCACCAGGTTCGGACATTTTTTGAGCGCGTCCGTGATCGGCTCGCCGGTCTGTACTTTGTACTTTTTTGCCGGAATGGATTTCGCCAGTATGATCCCGTGCCGCTTGGAGCGGTCTCCCCCCACTGCCGAGGGGATATCGCGCAGATCCACTGTGATCTCCGGAAACTGCTCCGGGTGCTTCAAGCGCTCCACCGCCTCCCACGACAAAAATGCACTGTTGACATCCACGTGAAAAATCAGTTTTTCTCCTGACATAAACTCCCTTCCCTCTCCCTGTCCATATCGCTATTTATAGGACTCCATCACCCGTTTGATCCGGTCCGCCAGCATTCCTGTAAGGCATCCTGTGACCAGCCCTGCGATCATCAGCGCCGGGAAATAAAATGCGATCCTGAGATTCTGAACGACCAGCACTGCCACGATCAGCTGACCGAGATTGTGGCTCACACCGCCCGCTATGCTGACCCCCGTAATGGAAAAACCATCCGCTCTCTTCAGCAGATCCATCGCCAGAAAGCTTAAAATTCCTCCCGCAAGGCTGTAGATCATCATGGACAGGTTCCCGAACAGGAAGGAGACCAGCACGATGCGCATGAGCTGGATCGCAAATGCCTGATATGCCGGAAGGATATAGAGCGCAAGCACAATAACGATATTGGCAAGTCCAAGCTTCACTCCCGGTATGCCAAATCCAAACGGTATCAGTGCCTCCACATATCCAAAGATCATCGCCAGTGCTGTCAGCATGGCACAGTACGCTGCCTGCCTCGTTGTCATACGCATTCTCCTGTCATCCATTCTCTGAAACCAAATACATTCCGCGCTCCCCCGTCGGAGACTATTGCACGACCACATCCGGCTGATGTGCGTCCCTTGTTCCTGTCACTTCGACCACAAGCCTGTGCGGCAGGCAGATGATCGTCTCCCCGCCCCTGGAGACCGGCTTGTAGTCCATACAGTACTTGTCCGGGCAGTCCGCCTCAGCCATATACGCACTGCCGTTTTCAATCACAAGCCTGTTATAGCCTGATGCACTATCGATGAAAATGGACTGCTCCCCGGACAGACTGTACTCTCCATAAAGTGCCCCGTCTACTGTGACGCGCACTGACGTTCCGGCGCCGCTCTGTGCAAACATGACCATTAGGGCAGATATCCCCGCTATTATGGCGATCACTGCCGCCAATACGAAATCCTTTTTTTGAAACATTCTTTTTTTCATGATCCTTATTTTTTATTCCTGTTTGTGCATCTCATGATATCGAATACTTGTTTTGCGAACATCTATTCTAAGAATACACTATTTTCTGGATCGTGTCAACCAGAATAACAAAAAACTGAACCGCAACCAGATCATACCGGCAGTAGTTCAGTTCTGAAACTATTTTAATTTAATAGGAAATGATCTCATACCCATCCTCTGTGACAAGCACCTGAATCTCCCACTGCGCCGAGGGAAGGCCGTCGTCCGTGTGCACTGTCCAGCCATCGTCATCTGAGATATAGATCTCCTCTTTTCCCATGTTGATCATCGGCTCGATCGTGAACACCATGCCCGGCACCATCAGCATCCCTGTGTCCTTCGGACATACATAGCTCACCCATGGATCCTCGTGGAATTCCAGCCCGACGCCGTGCCCGCCGATCTCCCTGACTACACTGTAGCCGTTCTGCAGGACAAACTCGTGGATCGCCGCTCCCATATCCCCGATCTTCCTCCACGGCTGTACATACTGCAGGCCGATGTCGAGACTCTGCCGGGCGATATCCACCAGGCGCTTCTTCTCCGAAGAGACGTTCCCGATGCAGTACATTCTCGAGGAATCCGAAAAATACCCTTTGTAGATCGTGGACACGTCCACGTTGACGATATCCCCGTCCTTCAGGATCTCATCTTTGGACGGGATCCCGTGGCAGACCACATCGTTGATCGAGGTGCACACGCTCTTTGGGAAGCCCTCATAATTGAGCGGCGCCGCGACCGCGTTATGTTTTCTGGTAATGCTGCTCACCCAGTTGTCGATCTCCTGTGTGGAGATCCCCTCCACGATATGTTCATCCAGATAGTCGAGTATCGCGATGTTCACCCTGGCACTCTCGCGGATCCCCTGGATCTGGTCCGGGTTCTTGATGATGCGCCTTGGCGGCACTAACACGCCCTTGCGCCTGTAATCATCAAGCTTGTCGTCAAAGGAACAATGGCACTTCTTATATTTTTTGCCGCTTCCGCACCAGCAGTCATCATTTCGTCCCAGCTTCTCCTCGACTTCCACCTGAAACGGATTTCTGGAAACCTTCCTGCGCATCAAATTGTATTCCAATACATTCTTTCCCATATATGATATCTCCATCGTAAAATAAGTCTTTTCTGACGTTGTGACTCCTTTTCTATCATACACTTAGTTTGGGGATATGGCAAGCAGAATCAATACCGTCATTATTTATCATCTCCCATCTGCTCGATCCCCGTGATATCCGAATCGATAACGAGTGAATAGTTTGTGTAGTATACCACAAATCCCGGCTTGGAGCCATTGGGCTTCTTGACGTTCTTCTTCTGTGTATAGTCGATCTCCACCTTCTCCTGCCCTCTTGCCTGGGAGTAATACGCCGCGAGTCTTCCAGCCTCCTCAAACACTCTGTCGGGAAGCTCCTCACCATTTGCCTTCACTACCACATGCGAACCCGGTATCCCCTTTGTGTGGAACCACCAGTCATTTCCCGTCGCAAACTTAAATGTAAGCTCCTCGTTCTGGTAGTTATTCTTGCCGACATAGATATGGTACCCATCGCTGCTGACATAGTGAAACGGCCTGCTCGTGATCTTCTCGCGCTTTGCATTGCCCCTGCGCCTGATGTATCCGCTCTCGATCAGTTCCTCCTTGATCTGCACCAGATCTTCCTCTCTCAGCGCAATATCCAGCGACGTGCTGATCGATGAGAGATGATCGATCTCCTCCTTTGTCTCCCTGGTAAGCGTCGTCAGCGCCTCATAGGTGCGCTTTAGCTTCTGGTACTTGTCAAAATATTTTTTGGCGTTCTCCCCTGCAGTAAGCATCGGATCCAGCGGTATCGTTATCATCTGGTCATCATAGTAGTTGAGCGCCTCCATGGACTTTGCCCCTGTCTCCACACCGTAGCCATATGCATTCAGGAGCTCGCCATATACCCTGTATTTTTCCCGTTTTTCCGTATCCTGAAGCTGCTTCATCTGCAGATCGTATTTCTTGACATTGCGCTCGAGCGCTGTCTGCACGATCTTTCGCAGATCCACGGAGCGCTGCCGGATGCGCGTGATCACATTTTTCTCCGCATAATAATATTCCAAAAGCTCCGAGATCCGCTTAAAGCAGCGGCTCTGATCCTGCGCGTAGGAGCTCAGTCGTATCGCCGCATACTCGACCGGCTGTCCGTTCTCATACACTACATTAAAACAATATCTGCCCTTTTTCACGCAGTCCGCCAGCCCGCCAAGCTCGGAGACGATCCGTTCAAGCGCTTCCCCCGCAAGCTCTGCGGAAGGCAGATCCGCGTCAACCCCTGCCCTGTAACACAGCTCCTGCGCGATACAGGGCGATACGCCGGTAAACCCCATATAGACCGCCTTGTAGACCGGCAGGCTCTTTGCCTTCAGCACTGCAGCCGTTTCCCCCGCCGTACATTCCAGCAGTTCCGCCTTATCCTGCGTCTTCGGTATAAAATAAGTGCGCCCCGGCAGGACCTCCCGCACCGAGCTGACCATACCCGAGATATGTTTGATACTGTCGATGATCATATCCCTGTCGTCGCAGAAAATGATGTTGCTGTGCTTTCCCATCAGCTCTATGATCAGATACTTCCTGCACAGGTCTCCCAGTTCGTTCAGATGCTCCAGCTCAAAGCGCACGATGCGCTCCAGTCCCGGCTGCGTCACCGATATAATGCGCGCGTTCTGCAGATGCTTGCGCAGGAGCATGCAGAAATTCGGCGCCGTCATCGGACTCGTCTTGTTCTTTTCCGTCAGGTACAGCAGCGGGAGCGACGCATCTGCCGACATCAGCAGCCTCACCTGGCCGCAGCTCCCCTTCACTGTCAGGATCAGCTCATCCTTCTCAGGCTGCGCGATCTTATAGATCCTGTTCCCGACCAGTTTCTCCTTCAGTTCACCGACGATCCCCGCGATCGTCACCCCGTCAAATGCCATCTCAACCCCACCTTATCCATCAATCAAACAGGGGAAGCCCCCTTCCCCCGCCATGTACATCACTTCGAGCAGGGAAAAAAATTTCCTTCCCACTCGTGTGCCAGATACCCATATGCATCACATAGAGAAAGAACGCGTTCACGCGTTCTTTCCAACTCTCCCAGTTATCACCAACAACCCGAAAGAACGCGCCCTGCGCGTTCTTTCCGGAAACTTAGCAAGACTTAGGCTGCGTCCTTTGCAGCCTTAGCCGCGCTTAGTTTCCTATCATCCAGTCATACATCTCCTGATACTTGCTCGCGGATACGCCCCACGAATAGTCCACAGCCATGGCTCTGTCCACGATCTTGTTCCAGTCACGCTTTCTGTCGTAGTACACCTGCTCCGCGTAACGGATCGTGTTGAACATCTCATGCGCATTGTAGTTTGTAAAGCTGAACCCCGTCCCGCTGTTCTCATACTCATTGTACGGCTCCACTGTATCCTTCAGTCCGCCGGTCTCGCGCACGATCGGCACTGTACCGTAGCGCAGCGACATCAGCTGGCTCAGTCCGCAGGGCTCAAACAGCGACGGCATCAGGAACGCGTCGCATGCCGCATAGATCCTGTGTGAGAGCTCCTCCGAATAGAAGATGTTCGCCGAGACCTTCCCGTGGTATTTCCAGTCAAAGTGACGGAACATATTCTCATAGCGCTCCTCGCCCGTTCCGAGTACGACCAGCTGCACGTCGTCCTTGCTGCACATCTCATCCATAATGTAGGCGACCAGATCCATACCCTTCTGGTCTGTCAGTCTCGACACAATACCGAGCATCATCTTCTTGTCGTTCTCCTCCAGTCCCAGCTGCTTCTGCAGGTCTCTCTTATTCTTGATCTTTTCTTTTCTGAAGTTCGAAGCGTTATAATGATGTACGATAAACTGATCCGTATCCGGATTGTATTCATTGTAGTCGATTCCGTTCACGATCCCGCGCAGGTCATGCGTCCTCGCCGTCAGGAGTCCGTTGAGCTTCTCGCCATAGAAATCTGTCTTGATCTCCTCCGCGTACGTCGCACTTACCGTCGTGATCGCATCGGCATAAGTCAGTCCGCCCTTCAACAGGTTGCCGTCCTTAAAATATCCCAGTTTGTCAGGTGCAAAGTAAGAGCCGTCAAGACCTGTGATATTCTGAACTGTCTTGATATCATAGATTCCCTGGAACTTGAGATTGTGGATCGTCATGATCGACTTCATTCCCTGATAAAATTCGCCCTGCGCGAACCGCTCTTTCAAATATACCGGTATGATCGCCGTCTGCCAGTCATGGCAGTGTACGATATCGGGCCGGAAGCCGACAACCGGCAGTATGGACAGCGCCGCCTTGGAGAAAAAGACAAATTTTGTGATCTCACCGATATGGTCGTCACTGTACGGCTTAAAGCCTCCAAACATCTTCTCATTGTCAATGAAGTAGTATGTGATTCCATCGTACTGTGCCTCAAGTACGCCCACATACTCGCTCTGCCCCATAAAATCCATGTAAAAATGAGTCCTGTACTGCATCAGTGATTTCATGTTGTCTGATATACACATGTATTTGGGCAGGATAACCCTTGCATCAAAATATCTCTTATCGTAATATTTCGGGAGCGAACCCACCACGTCCGCAAGTCCTCCCGTTTTAATAAATGGTACACCCTCTGAAGACACAAATAAAATATTTTTCATATGATCAAATCCCTTTCTACACTCATTCCAGTGTTACAAACTTCCTGCGCTAACATAATAAGTCCATTATACACCAACCGCGGCAGGAATGTAAAGGAATTTGTCTGATTCCGCTTTGCATCATGCCCTGTAATGAAGTCTAATTTTATCTGCTATCAAAGCTATAAATTCAGAATTGGTCGGCTTGCCTTTTCCGATATTGATCGTATATCCGAAAAGAGAGTCAAGCGTCTCCATCTTCCCCCTGCTCCACGCCACTTCGATCGCATGCCTGATGGCACGCTCCACGCGGCTTGGTGTCGTCTGGTACTTCTTGGCGATCGAAGGATATAAGATCTTGGTGATCGAGTTCAGCATCTCGATATCCTCCACCGACATCATGATCGCCTCGCGAAGATACTGATACCCCTTGATATGAGCGGGTACACCGATCTCATGGATCATGTCGGTCACATCTTTTTCAAGATCGTGTACATTTTCCAGGGAACCAGTCTCAGTTCTGCTGTCCGTCCGCTTCCCCATCAGGCCGTTGTCGCTACCTGTGAGCTTCGAGCCTGCCGGAACGGTGATCATGATCTGAAATTCCTTGTCTTTCGTCAATAAATCGCTGAGAATCCTGAAAATATTCTCGTTATCCTGCTGTGTCATTACGTTCAACTGTTCCATAGATTTGTCCTCCATTCTCATCTTTGACTGCCAACCGCACCATAATCACGTCTCCCAATCATAATCTGGCCAAAGAATTTATAAACGTTGCTCCCAATTTACGTATACTTACAAATTCTAGCAGGATTTGGCAATGTCCATTATATAAGAATGTCAATTT
>VSNO01000128.1 GCA_009774375.1 Lachnospiraceae bacterium | reverse complement strand
ATTGACAATTGTCTGACAATTTGATATATTATCTATAGCTTCGTGATAATTTAATTGCGAATGAATTTCACTTAACTCTTTTTCAATAATAGTAATCCTTTGAAGAAAGCTTTTTCATGACAGTATCCTCCCAATTCTTGCTGCCGGAAGAAGCTTTTTTTATGCACACGGACGTCCAAAGGAAATATGTCAGCAGAAGCTGATGGAGTCCGGCGCATGAGTAGGGGAAGATAAAAATCCATACAAAATTTGCGGCAAAGGGTGTAAAAATATGTGAAAAAGCATTATACTAAATATGAAATCAGCATGAAAAGAGACATATGGATTTATAGCTTGTTTTGCGGCAGTTTTTTGAATGATACAGCCAAAGAGATCAAAAAGGCTGTCACCGCAAGAGGATGGAGGAACGTATGGACAGGGCATTGATCGTAGGTGTGAATGTGACAGCAAGTAAAGACCTGAATAAAAAGAAAGGAAGCTTTGACCTTGCCATGGACGAGATGGTCAGTCTGGTGAAGGCGTGCGATATGGAGCCCGCGGGGCGCGTGGAACAGAATATGGAATCACCGAATACAGCCACATACATCGGCGCCGGAAAGGTACAGGAAGTCTGTGAGATGGTCAGGACACTTGAGGCGGATATTGTCGTGTTTGACAATGGGTTGTCGCCCATACAGCTAAGGAATCTGAGCCGGGAGCTGGACTGTCCGGTTATGGACAGGACGACGCTGATCCTGGAGATCTTTTCCGCGAGGGCGAGAACGAGGGAGGCAAGGCTGCAGGTTGAGGTGGCAAGGCTGCAGTATATGCTGCCGCGGCTGGTGGGACTTCACGATGCCCTCTCGAGGCAGGGGGGCGCCAGCGGGGCTATGAGCAATAAAGGAGCTGGAGAGAAGAAGCTGGAGCTGGACAGGCGCAGGCTCGAGCAGAGGCTGACAAGTATGAGGCGGGAGCTCGAGGATATAGCGGGCGAGCGGGAGACACAGCGCAAAAGGCGGGCAGAGGCGGGTATCCCGCGGGTAGCGCTGGTCGGGTATACCAATGCAGGCAAATCCACGATCATGAATGCTATGCTGACAGCATATGTCGGGGATGAGGAGAAGCAGGTATATGAGGAGGATATGCTCTTTGCGACGCTTGATACGACTGTCAGGAGGATAACGCCGCCAGACAGAAACGCGTTCCTGCTGTCAGATACCGTCGGCTTTATATCCAATCTCCCGCACAACCTTGTGAAAGCGTTCCGCTCGACGCTGGAGGAGGTCAGGGAGGCGGATCTGCTGATCCAGGTCATTGACTATTCGGATGAGAATCACATGGAGCATATCAGGGTTACAGAAGATACCCTGAAGGAACTTGACGCGGCGAAGATCCCGATGATCTATGTGTTCAACAAGGCTGATCTGTGCGGTATGGGTGAGTTTGCAGCGGTTCAGGGAGATGACAGGCTGTATATGTCCGCAAAGTCGCGCAGCGGCATTGATACACTTCTGACGCTGATCGCAGGGAAACTGTCAGAACGGTACAGGGACTGCGAGTTTGTCATTCCGTACAGGAGGGGGGATATCGTGTCCTATCTGAATGATAATGCGGTAGTGCACAGGGTGGAATACCGGGAGGACGGGGTATATATGGACGCGAATGTGAGTTATATAGACGCGGCGCGGTATACAGATTTTATACTTCTTCCATAAAATGGATTGGAAGTTGGCAAATGTTCACAATTTATCTATATTTTCATAACAATAATGTGATATTCTGTATAGCAAATAGCAGGATAAAACATTTGCTGGAGGGAAAAATATGGATAATACAGGAGAAAAAGCGAACCATAAGGTGAAAATGCACAAAATCTTATATGCGATCGGTATCGCGGGTGTTGTGCTGATCAACATGGTGTCATGGAAAAGTGTGGGATTCAGTGACTGGTACATCAGAAATATTTTTCCTGTCTGGCTGAATACCTATGCACGTCTCACCAGTATAGTGCCATTCAGCATCGGTGAGATCATGCTGATCCTGGCGGTGGTGATCACCCTGTTTGGAATCGGATTTTGGAGTGTGGATCTCATATGCGGACGAAAATACAAAAAGGCAGTCCGGGGATTCGGGAGATTTTATGCATGGACAGTACTGGCTGTCTGCTATGTGATGACTTTGAACTGTTTTATCCTGTATCACAGTTCCAGTTTTTCAGAGAAATATATGGCGGACCGGCCGGGGGCGGATCGGATGGTCGTGAGCCTGTCCGGCCGTTCGATGACACTGGTACATATGGAGGATGCAGGATCTGGTGAAAGAACATATACAAAGAGGGAACTGGCTGTACTGCGGGATTACATTGTAAACAAATGTAATGAGCTGGAGAGGGTGATCCCGCATGATGACAGCGGTGCCGCGTATTATGACGGGGATCTGGTCGAGGCTTCAAGGCAGGCGATGATGAAGCTCGGCGAAGAGTACGGACAGCTTTCTGGATTCTATGTCACTCCGAAATACCTGACTTTTTCCGGCTTTTTCAGCCAGCAGTACATAATGGGGTATTACTTTCCGTTTTCCATGGAGGCAAATATCAATTCGCAGATGTATATCACCAATGTAGCGCCGACGATCTGCCACGAGCTTGCCCACACAAAGGGGTTTATCTATGAGGATGATGCCAACCTGATCGGCTATCTGGCATGTATCGGTTCGGACGACCTGTTTCTGCAGTATTGTGGTTATCTCAGTGTGCTGAGTTATGTCAATAATGATTTCCGCGATTCGATCGGGAATAACAAGAATATCTATATGAGTCATGTGAGGATCAGCGACGGCGTGGCGGAAGACAATATTTTTCTGACGAAGGAGAGCTGGCAGGCAGTCGAAAAGGCGGCAGTCGTGAAGACATCTACCGTAAAGAAAGTCTCGGATACGCTCATGGATCAGACACTGAAACTCAACGGTGTCGAGGAGGGGATCCTTCAGTATAACAATGTAGTCGGTCTGCTGCTGGACTATTATGACGGAGCGCTGTATTGATTTTGGAGGTGTGTGTTCTGAATGGGAGACATTATATCATATGTATATGAATTTGGGGGCTTTACCTTTACGGAAAAGCCCTTTTGTGAGATTGACGGACTGGTCTTCTCGCATCTTTCCTATTTTATTTTCGGAGGGATCGTTCCGGGGTTGGATGAAAACAAGCCGGCAGTGGCATTGTGCGATGTGGCGCAGCGGATGGACTGGCACAATTTTATATCTGTGAAGTGGGAACTGGAGAAAAACAGGGAGCTTTTTTACAAAACGGCTTTCTCGCGCAGGTACCGGAATGCAAAAGCGAATTATCTGGTGGAGGAGATGAATGCTGACGAGGGAACACAGTTTTGCGCGGTGACATTTTTGCTTGGAAATGGTGATACATTCATATCTTTCCGGGGGACAGATGACGCGCTGATCGGATGGAAAGAAGATTTTTATATGGCGTACCGCACGCCTGTCGGCGCACAGCTCAGGAGCACAGAGTATGTGAACCAGGTGGCGGGGCGGCTTGCCCGGAAGCGGAATCTCCGATTTTATCTGGGAGGCCATTCCAAGGGTGGAAATCTGGCGGTGTACGCGGCGATGACCTGTGATGAAACTGTCAAGCACAAGATCGGCAGGATCTACAACATGGACGGTCCCGGATTTCGTCCGGATTTTATGAAAAAGCTTGACTATGACGGTATCAAAGACAAGATCCTGAAAATAGTGCCGGATGAATCCTTTGTGGGCATGCTGATGGAGCAGAAGGAGGATTATGAGCTGATCCGCAGTACAGAGATCGGCGTGCAGCAGCATGTCTGCTTTTCGTGGTGTGTGGAGGGAGACCGTTTTGAGCGCGCCGATCAGCAGCAGCCAAAGCGGAAGGCGCTGTATGACCGTATCAACGACTGGATCTTCGCGCTGGAGATTGAGCAGGTAGGGAATTTTATCGACAGTCTCTTTAAGATGATAGAGATCACGGAGGCAAAGACGCTGACGGACCTCAAGAACGTAAAAGGCGGGGAAGTCGCGAAAAAACTGCATACGATCATGCAGGAGTACTCTGGTATGAATGATGAGACAAAACAGGTTTTCTGGGAGGTTGGCGGTTTTATGATAGAGGTGCTGGCGCGGGACCAGCAGGAGCGCATGCGGAGGTGGAAGGCCGTTGACAGGATCAGACAGCGGATGGAGCACTGAGACCCAAAATGTAACTATTTTCATAAAAGACTAGAAAAGTATTCCAAATATGGTTGACTTTCTGCTGAAAACGATATAAAATGCAAAATGTAAGCACTTACAACGCAATGGGCAGGACATCGAATCAGATCCTGACCTGATTGAAAAAGATTGATAGGAGAAAGTGACATGGAATTATTAAATGCGGCAAAGACCGGGAAAAAAGAGAGACCGATTAAGGTACTTCAGTTTGGTGAGGGCAATTTCTTACGAGCATTTGTTGATTATTTTATCGATATAGCAAATGAACAGGGAAGATTCGATGGCGATATTGTGCTGGTAAAGCCCATTGACGGCGCTGGGATCCTCAATATGTTTCACGATCAGGACTGCCAGTACACAGTATGCCTGAGAGGCATGGTTGACGGTGAGCCTAAGGTGATCAAGAGGGTTGTGACGAGTGTTGCGGACGTGGTAGATGCTTACGAGGAATATGGAAAATACAGTGAGTTTGCTAAATCAGATACATTGAGATTTATTGTGTCGAACACGACAGAGGCCGGTATCGTGTTTGACGATTCTGACAGATTTGAATCGGAGCCGCCAAAGACCTATCCGGGCAAGCTCTGCAAGTTTCTCTACACAAGGTATAAACATTTTAATGGTGCGGCGGACAAGGGGCTGGTGATGCTCCCGGTAGAGCTGATCGACGACAACGGGATCCATTTAAAGGAGTGTGTTGTCAGGTTTGCAAAACTGTGGAATCTTGAAGAAGGATTCCTGGCTTGGATCGATGAGGCATGTGTATTCACATCGACACTGGTAGACCGCATCGTTACAGGTTATCCGAGAGATGACGCGGAAGAGCTTTGGAAAGAGTTTGGCTACCGCGACAATATCGTTGTCACGGCGGAACCGTTCGGTCTGTGGGTGATCGAGAGTGCGAAGGATATCAGCGGGGAATTTCCGCTGCCGGATGCCGGTTGCCCGGTTATCTTTACTGACAATCAGAAGCCATATAAACAGAGAAAAGTACGTATCCTGAACGGTGCGCACACTTCTTTCGTCCTGGCTTCATATCTTGCGGGAAATGATTATGTCAGGGAGTCCATGGAGGACGAACTGATCGGTGATTTCATGCACAAGACCATTTACGACGAGGTGATCCCGACGCTTGATCTGCCCAGACAGGATCTGCTTGATTTTGCGGAGGCGGTGGACGGCAGGTTCAAGAATCCTTACATAAAGCATGCCCTGCTTGCGATCTCACTGAATTCTGTATCCAAGTGGAGAGCGAGATGCATGCCGTCCCTGCTTGGATATGTGGAGAGAAAAGGAGAGCTTCCAAAGCATCTGACATTCTCGATCGCGGCGCTGATGGCGTTCTATACAGGAGATGAGATCCGCGAGAAGGCGCTGATCGGCCACAGGGACGGACAGGAATACAACATTGTGGACGACATGGCTGTGCTTGAGTTCTTTGCGGCAAACAGTGCGAAGCCTTCTGCAGCGTTTGTACAGGCATTTCTGGGCAATGTGGATTTTCACGGACAGGATCTGACACAGGTCTCCGGACTTGCCGATGCGGTGACTGCATATCTTGAGGATATCAGGACACTTGGCATGAGAAAGGCGATCGAGAAAAGTTTCAGATAAAATAGTTTGGTAAAGGATTTTAAAATGGCAGATTTTATCAAGATCAATGAAAATGACAATGTGGCTGTGGCTCTGGAAGTGATTCCGGAGCACACCACTCTGAACGTGGGCGGTACGGATGTGACGACGGCCATGGAGATCCCGGCGGGGCATAAGTTTGCACTCGTGGATATCGCGGAGGGCACTCCGGTGGTCAAGTATGGTTTCCGGATCGGAAATGCGACGGCTGCGGTAAAAAAGGGCGAGTGGATACACACGCACAACTTAAAGACAGGATTGGGCGACCTGCTCGAGTACAGTTATGAGCCTGATCTGGCTGAGGAAAAGTTTACGGACGATGTCACCTTCATGGGATACAACCGTAAAAATGGCAGGGTCGGTGTCAGAAACGAGATCTGGATCATTCCTACAGTTGGCTGTGTCAACAATGTGGCAAGCAGGATCGCAGAGCTCTCTAAGGGGCTTGTGCGGGAAAATATAGAGGCGGTGTGTGCCTTCCCGCATCCGTATGGATGCTCTCAGATGGGCGATGATCAGGAGCACACGAGGCAGATCCTTGCGAATCTGATCAACCATCCGAATGCGGGCGGTGTGCTTGTGCTGGGGCTGGGCTGTGAGAACAGCAATATCGATGTCCTGAAGGGATACCTGGGCGAGATCGATCCTGAGAGAGTCCGATTCCTTGTGGCACAGGAGAGCGAGGACGAGATCGCCGAGGGGGTCGGGATCGTGAAGGAGCTCGCAGAGTACGCGGCGCAGTTCAGGCGTGAGCCGGTCAGCGTCTCCAAGCTCGTCATCGGCATGAAGTGCGGCGGGAGCGACGGATTTTCCGGGATCACGGCAAATCCCACGGTTGGACGCTTTTCAGATATACTGATCAGCAAAAAAGGAACGACGATCCTCACGGAAGTACCGGAGATGTTTGGTGCGGAGACGATCCTCATGAACCGCTGTGCGAATGAAGAACTGTTTCACAAGACAGTTGATCTGATCAATGATTTCAAGAATTATTTTAAGAGTCATAACCAGACAATCTATGAAAATCCTTCTCCGGGCAACAAAAAGGGCGGTATTTCCACATTGGAGGACAAGTCCCTTGGATGTACGCAGAAGTCGGGAAGCGCGGTCGTGAAAGGTGTGCTGGCCTATGGCGAGATGGTAAGCACGCCGGGACTGAATCTGCTGAGTGCTCCTGGAAACGATCTTGTTGCGGCTACAGCGCTTGCCGCCAGCGGCGCACACATTGTGCTGTTCACGACAGGGCGTGGAACGCCGTTTGCATGTCCGGTACCGACGATGAAGATCTCGAGCAATTCAGCGCTTGCCGGTAAAAAGGACAACTGGATCGACTTTAATGCGGGAGTCGTCGCGGAGGGAGAGCGTCTGGACGTGGCGGGGCAGCGGTTGTTTGACGAGGTAGTGGCAGTCGCATCCGGCAAGGAAGTCAAGAGCGAGCTGGCAGGATTTCATGATATGGCGATCTTTAAACAGGGCGTTACATTGTGATCATTATCGATAACTTAGTAAATAATAGGGTGTTTCTGATATTTTGCAGGACACTCAAAAATAAATGGAGGAATGATTATCATGGCAAAAAAAGTAGTAACAATGGGTGAGATCATGCTGAGACTTTCTACACCTAACAATGAGAAGTTTATTCAGGCAGACGAGTTTGACATCAATTATGGCGGCGGTGAGGCAAACGTGGCTGTATCGCTGGCAAATTATGGACACGATGCAAGCTTTGTGACAGCAGTGCCGGACAATGAGCTGGGCGAGTGTGCGATCGCCGCTCTGAGAAAATACGGTGTAGGTACCGCAGACATCGCAAAATGCGGTGAGAGGCTTGGCATTTACTATCTGGAGTCGGGATCTGCGATGAGACCTTCCAAGGTCGTGTATGACAGGGCACACTCCTCGATCTCCACAGCGACCGTTGACGATTTTGATTTCGACAAGATCTTTGAGGGTGTCGACTGGTTCCATTTCACAGGGATCACACCGGCTGTCTCGGATTCGGCTGCAGTGCTCACAGAGGAAGCCCTGAAGGCTGCAAAGAAGCATGGCGTCAAGGTTTCTGTAGACCTGAACTTCAGAAAGAAACTGTGGTCTTCGGAGAAGGCTCAGAAGATCATGAAGAACCTGATGCAGTATGTGGATGTGTGTATCGGAAATGAGGAGGATGCAGAACTGGTATTGGGCTACAAGCCGGGTAATACGGATGTGACGAGCGGTGATCTCGAGCTTGCAGGCTACAAGTCGATCTTTGAGCAGATGGTAGCAGATTACAACTTTGAGTACTGCATTTCCTCACTCAGGGTGAGCCACTCCGCTTCTGACAATGGCTGGTCAGCATGCATCTATTCGAGGGATACAAAAGAGTTTTATCACTCCAAAGAGTACAGCATCCATCCGATCGTTGACCGTGTCGGCGGCGGTGATTCCTTTGCGGGCGGTGTGATCTGCGGACTGCTCGACGGCAAGGATTTCAAGGCGGCATTGGAGTTTGGCGTGGCGGCTTCCGCATTGAAGCACACGATTCCCGGCGACTTCAATCTGGTATCAAGGAAAGAGGTTGAGACGCTTGCAGGCGGCGATGCTTCAGGAAGGGTACAGCGCTAATAAAACGAAAAGAATTAAATTGATTAGGGAGGAAAAGAAAGATGGCAAACACAAACCCGTTCTCACTGGAAGGCAGGATCGCACTGGTAACAGGCGCTTCGTATGGTATCGGCTTTGCGATCGCAAAAGCTATGGCGAATGCCGGAGCTACGATCGTATTTAATGACATCAAGCAGGAACTTGTGGACAAGGGAATCGCAGCATATAAGGAAGAGGGCATTGACGCTCACGGATATGTATGTGACGTCACAAACGAAGACGCAGTGAATGAGCTGGTGGCTAAGATCGAGAAGGAAGTCGGCGTGATCGATATTCTTGTAAACAATGCAGGGATCATCAAGAGGATCCCGATGTGCGAGATGACGGCTGCGGAGTTCAGGCAGGTTATCGATGTGGATCTGAATGCTCCGTTCATCGTTTCAAAGGCAGTGATCCCTTCCATGATCAAGAAGGGGCATGGCAAGATCATCAACATCTGCTCTATGATGTCAGAGCTCGGACGCGAGACCGTATCTGCGTATGCGGCGGCGAAGGGCGGCTTGAAGATGCTCACAAAGAATATCTGTTCTGAGTATGGTGAGTTCAACATCCAGTGTAACGGTATCGGACCGGGGTATATCGAGACACCGCAGACAGCTCCGCTGAGAGAGAGGCAGCCGGATGGCAGCAGGCATCCATTTGATACCTTTATCTGTGCTAAGACACCGGCGAACAGATGGTTACAGCCGGATGAGCTCGGTGGACCGGCAGTGTTCCTCGCATCGGATGCATCAAACGGTGTAAATGGGCATATACTCTATGTTGATGGCGGTATCCTGGCATACATTGGAAAACAGCCCAAATAAAACAATGCAGGTTTCCTGAATGTATAATAGAAATGAGGTTAAGATATGAACGAAGTATTAGAGAAAATCAGTAAGATCGGCATTGTTCCGGTGGTTGTGTTAGATGACGCAAAAGATGCAAAGCCTTTGGCAGAAGCGTTGATCAAGGGCGGCCTTCCGTGTGCAGAGGTTACGTTCAGAACGGCAGCGGCAGAGGAATCGATCAGGATCATGGCAAGTGAATTTCCCGAAATGCTGGTCGGTGCCGGCACAGTGCTCACAACGGAGCAGGTTGACCGCGCAGTGAACGCTGGCGCGAAGTTTATCGTCAGCCCTGGCCTGAATCCAAAGATCGTAAAATACTGTATCGATAAGGGGGTTCCTGTGACTCCGGGCACATCCAACCCTTCCGATGTGGAGCAGGCGATCGAGCTTGGTCTTGAGGTGGTCAAGTTCTTCCCGGCAGAGGCGGCAGGCGGGCTGAACATGATCAAGTCCATGGCAGCGCCCTACACACAGATGAAGTTTATGCCGACAGGCGGTATCACGGCAAAGAATATCTGCGAGTATCTTGCATTTGACAAGATCATTGCATGCGGCGGCTCCTGGATGGTCAAGAAGGATCTCGTGACAGCTGGCAGATATGATGAGATCCAGGCACTCACGGAGGAAGCAGTGCGGACGATGCTGGGCTTTGAGCTGAGGCATATCGGTGTAAACTGCGAGGACGAGGCAGGAGCAGATGCAGTAGCGTCCAGATATGATGAATTGTTCGGTTTCACGAAGAAGGCAGGGAACAGTTCTGTGTTTGCAGGGATCGAAGTCGAGGCGATGAAGAAGGTCGGACGCGGCGCAAACGGACATATCGCGATCGGAACAAACAGTGTGGCACGCGCAAAGAATTATCTGGAGTCTGTCAAGAATGTGAAATTCATTGAGGATTCGGCAGTTGTCAAGAACGGCAGACTGACAGCGATCTATCTGGACGAGGAGATCGGCGGCTTTGCAGTTCATCTGGTACAGAAGTAAAGGGATCGCGTATTGCAATAAACAGGACAGAAAAGAGGTATCACGTGGTATGTGATGCCTCTTTGTGTACAGACAGGATCTGCAGGACTGCAGATCCGCTTTGTCAGGCTGTGCGGTTAAGGAGGTTTTTGGGAATGTTGTACAGGATTAACATGATCACAGAGGAAGACGGGTGGATCGTTCTGGATACAGACGGCTGGGCTTCCGAGCCGATCCGTCTGCTCGTGCAGAGTGTTGCCGAGGAGATGGGAAAGGAGGCGTTTCAGCCCTACGAGGGCGATGCCCAGTTTATGATCAAAGGGGATCCATATAAGCTGATCTTCCAGTATGATGACGTGTTTGGTTCCTGCGTCATACTGGATAAGCTGGAGGATAAAGACGCTGTTGTGGCGCTTTTGGAACGGCATTTTTCAAAATTGAAGAGCAGATAGGAATAAATAAGAGCAGAGGAGGCATATCATTATGGTAGATAATAATTGTGCATATTGTGTTGAAGGCGAACTGGTAGACAAGTTCGGCATCAAGATTTGTGAACTGGATGCGACAAAGGTGTATTTATTTAAGGAACAGAGCCATAAAGGAAGAGTGATCGTGGCGAGCAAGCATCATGTCAGTGAGATGGTCGAGCTCTCTGAGGAGGAGAGAAACGCATTTTTCCATGATGTAAACCATGTTGCAGAGGCGATCCACAAGGCATTTTCGCCGGATAAGGTAAACTATGGCGCTTATGGCGATACCGGACATCACCTTCATTTTCATCTGGTTCCAAAATACAGGGAGGATGCGTTTGAGTGGGGAAGCACATTTGCCATGGATCCTAAGCAGAAGACACTGACTGATGCGGAATATGATGCGGTCATTGCAGAATTGAAAAAGTATCTGTAGGAGCAGCAGCAGGGTGCAGAAAACAGCAGGAAAACTGATTGAACTCCGGATTCATTAGCTGATATACCGATTTTATGTGAGATTTACATAAAATTCAGATGCGGATATCGTCTAAAATGCAATAAAAAAGAGAAAAACAAGCAAAGACTTGCTTGTCGCATGAAAATAAGCGATAATAGGAATGTATGTGAAAGAAACTCAGACGGATGGGATAGAAAAGGAGTTAATCATGGGAGTAAAAGTTTTGCTTGATTCAGTAGACAAGGTTCGGGATTTCATTGATATCACGAGGAGTGCACCGTACGATATCGACCTGATCAGCGGCAGAAATACATATCTTGATGCGAAATCGCTTCTCGGTGTACTGAGCTGCGACTGCAGGAAACCGCTGCTTCTTGACATTCATGCCGAGATGGAAGAGCGGCAGGAGCTTTTGTCCAGGCTGGAGAAATATGTTGTTGCGTGATCAGATATGAGCTTTTGGAGTGCGAATCCGATTATTAAGAATGGGATCTGCACTCTTTTCTTATGCACGGGTCGCGCGGCGAGTAGTGGAAGATGGCTCTTCCTTACTCGATCAGCAGTCTTGCGCGTAAAAAGGAACGGATAGAAAGTTTTAGAAAGAAAAAACCTCGGTAAACTCTGAATTTACCACGGTTCTAAAAATTTTGCACATGGATAAAAAACACTGGTTTTGGCAGAATAGAAAAGAGAAAAAACTTGATTCATAAATAGGACTGTGGTATCTTAAATTAACTCGTTGTGCTAGTTGATATAGAAAAACTTCAACAAAATATGCTATCATAATTGTAGACCAATACAATAATGAAAGGAGGCATGTTTATGTTGAAGTTTCAAGATGATTATACCACCATTATCGCTACTTTTGAAGATTTTATTTTACTTGTTTATGCAATAATTGACGACTTATATCAGCAGTTTGTTTCATCATCTGTTTCACAAAGGCGTAACATCACCACTGCAAAAATGTCTGATTCTGAAATCATCACTTTGAGCATCTGCAGCGAACTTGCTGGCGTTGATTCCGAAAATGCATGGTATTCCTTTGTAAAACGTAATTACAGGCATCTTTTTCCAAATTTATGCTGCAGAACCCGTTTTAACCGGACCAGAAGGAATCTTTTGCAGGTCACAGAACTGCTTCGGCAGAAAATACACCTTGTTTTTCCTATTCCTGACAGCCGCTATTTTGTGATTGACAGTTTTCCACTTCCTGTTTGTAAGTTTGGACGCGCACGCTATTGCAGTTCTTTCCGTGAAAATGGGGCAAATTATGGAAAATGTCCCTCCAAAAAAGAAACTTATTTTGGATTTAAGGTCCATGCCCTGATCACATTGGAAGGATATATCACAGCATTTGAGATTACGCCTGCATCTGTGGATGACAGGGAGGGTCTGCGGGATCTTGCCGAAAACCGTCTGGGACTGGTGGTGCTTGGGGACAAAGGCTATACTGGGGAGACACTTTTTGAGGATATGCACGAAAAAGGCATATGCCTTATGTCATTAAAACCTTCCAATTACAAAACCAACTGGCCAAGAATGCTTAGACAGCTGATTTTTCGTTTCCGACGGAGGGTAGAGACAGTATTTTCCCAACTCAGCGAACAGATGAATGCAGAAAAAGTGCTTGCCAAAAGTTACAGGGGATTATGCACCCGGTTACAAAATAAAATATTGGGACATAATTTGTGCATGGCGTTTAACAGCATTTTTTCGGAAACATGTGATATTGGAAAAATCAAACATCTGATTTTCTAAACATACTGTATTTGATAACCAAACATTTGAATTTCTAAAAAGACTGTTTAGATTTTGCAGGGACTTTTTGTGCATTTTTAGTCTATATTAAGTTCTGAATATTAAACTAGCACAACGAGTTAAATTAATGAGACGAGAAATAAAT
>VSNO01000127.1 GCA_009774375.1 Lachnospiraceae bacterium | reverse complement strand
CTTTATAATACATTATATCAGAGTATAGTTAAACAGAAAGGAACATGATTATATGGGTTATGGTCAGAATTTAAAAGATATTTTAGACAACAAAGGAATGACAGTAAAAGAACTTGCACTAAAGGCAAAAATTGCGCCTACAACACTTTATTCGATTATCCAGCGGGATACTGCTATCCGTTTTGACACTGCACTTAGGATTTCTAATATATTGGATATTCCCATCAGTTCTATCTGCAAGGATAATCCCTATGACGATATCGAAACCTTACCCGCACTTCCATCCGACAATGAAAAGTGGAATATTAATAGTCATAAGAACGCTTATATATCGGATCGTACCGCCCGCATATTGAAAAAATTTGATTACACAGAGCTGCCTATGGTAGATGAGTTGATTGCGGATTTATACATACTGGACGATATAACCAGACGTGATCTGTTTGAATATGCAAAAATGCTGAAGAAAAATCATACTTCTCCTGAAAGAGCCGCTGACTTGAAAGACATAAAATAGAAAAATAGTGCAAGAATAAAATATCGTAGCCATTTTGTAGCCACTTTAGTATTCTAAAGTGGCTTTCCACGTAAAAAGGCTTTCGGAGAAATCCCCGAAAGCCTTGATTTTACTGAATAAATTATAATTACTCGATGATAGTAGCCACACGGCCTGAACCAACAGTCCTACCACCCTCACGGATAGCAAACGTAAGTCCCTGCTCCATAGCGATCGGATGGATCAACTCGATCGACATCTCTACATTATCGCCAGGCATGCACATCTCTGTTCCCTCAGGAAGGTTGCAGACACCTGTAACGTCAGTTGTTCTGAAGTAGAACTGCGGTCTGTAGTTGTTGAAGAACGGTGTATGACGTCCACCCTCGTCCTTTGTCAGTACATAAACCTGAGCTGTAAATTTCTTGTGGCATGTAACTGTGCCGGGTTTTGCGAGAACCTGTCCTCTCTGGATCTCTGTTCTCTGGATACCACGGAGCAGCGCACCGATGTTGTCACCTGCCTGAGCCTCATCAAGAAGCTTGCGGAACATCTCGATACCAGTACATACAGTCTTCTTTGTCTCCTCGCTGATACCAACGATCTCAACATCCTCGTTGACATGGAGTGTACCACGCTCAACACGGCCTGTTGCAACCGTACCACGGCCTGTGATCGTGAAGATATCCTCGATCGGCATCAGGAACGGCTTATCTGTCTCACGGACAGGATCAGGAATATGCTCATCAACTGTGTTCATCAGCTCGATGATCTTGTCGCCCCACTCGCTGCTGGGATCTTCAAGAGCCTTCAATGCAGAACCCTTTACGATCGGGCAGTCTGTGAACTCGTACTCCTCAAGCTGCTCTGTCACTTCCATCTCGACGAGCTCGATCAGCTCAGGATCGTCAACCATATCACACTTGTTCAGGAATACAACAATCTTAGGCACACCTACCTGACGGGAGAGAAGGATATGCTCCTTTGTCTGCGCCATAACACCGTCTGTTGCAGCAACAACGAGGATCGCGCCGTCCATCTGAGCTGCACCTGTGATCATATTCTTTACATAGTCCGCATGGCCCGGGCAGTCAACGTGTGCGTAATGTCTCTTCTCTGTCTCATACTCTACGTGAGCAGTATTGATCGTGATACCACGCTCTCTCTCTTCCGGAGCCTTGTCGATATTCTCAAAATCTGTAGCTACGTTACCTGCAACTCTTGCAGCCAGTACCTTTGTGATCGCAGCTGTCAGAGTTGTCTTACCGTGGTCAACGTGTCCAATTGTACCAATGTTGCAATGGGGTTTGCTTCTTTCAAATTTAGCCTTTGCCATTTTAAAAGTCCTCCTTAAAAAAGATAATATTCATTATATAAGTTTCATATTTCATAAAACCTAACCCAACTATTCTCATTATAGTAAAAACAGTTGGAATTTTCAAGCATTATTTCACAAAATAAGCCGTAAACATCAATTATTTCGCTTTTGATGCCAGCACCTTCTCCTGCACTGACTTGGGAACCTGCTCATATTTCTCAAAAAACATAGAGTAGTTACCACGTCCCTGTGTTCTGGAGCGCAGGTCTGTAGCATAGCCAAACATCTCTGCAAGCGGGACATAACCTCTGACGATCTTTCCGCCGCCAAGGTCGTCCATACCCTCGATCCGTCCGCGGCGCGAGTTGATATCTCCGATGACATCACCCATGTACTCCTCGGGCATTGTCACCTCGACCTTCATGATCGGCTCAAGCAATACCGGAGCAGCCTTCTGCATTGCCTCCTTAAATGCAAGGGAACCTGCAATGTGGAATGCCATCTCGGACGAATCAACCTCGTGGTAGGAACCGTCGTACACATTCGCATATACGCCTACTACCGGGAATCCGCCAAGGATACCTGCATGGGTTGCTTCCTCGATACCTTCTCCGATCGCCGGAATATATTCCTTCGGGATCGCACCGCCGACCACGCTGGACTCAAACTTGTACAGTTCTTCGCCGTTTGCATCCATCGGGGCAAATCTGACTTTACAGTGGCCATACTGTCCGCGTCCACCTGACTGCTTCGCGTACTTGGAATCAACCTCAACTTCCTTCGTGATCGCTTCCTTGTATGCAACCTGGGGTGCACCGACATTTGCCTCCACCTTGAACTCGCGCAAAAGTCTGTCCACGATGATCTCCAGATGAAGCTCACCCATACCCGCGATGATCGTCTGGCCAGTCTCCTGATTCGTGTGTGCGCGGAAGGTTGGATCTTCCTCTGCAAGCTTTGCAAGCGCCTCGCCCATCTTACCCTGTCCTGCTTTTGTCTTTGGCTCGATCGCGAGCTCAATAACCGGCTCAGGGAATTCCATGGACTCCAGGATCACCGGATGCTGGTCATCACAGATGGTATCACCGGTCGTCGTAAACTTGAACCCGACTGCCGCCGCGATATCGCCGGAGTAAACCTTGTCCAGTTCCTGTCTCTTGTTCGCGTGCATCTGCAGGATACGTCCCACGCGTTCTTTCTTATCTTTTGTCGCATTCAGCACATAGGAACCTGAGTTCATCGTGCCGGAATACACTCTGAAGAATGCAAGCTTGCCGACAAACGGATCCGTCATGATCTTAAATGCAAGCGCTGAGAACGGCTCCTCGTCTGAGGAATGTCTCTCAACCTCGTTCCCGTCCAGATCAGTCCCCTTGATCGCAGGAATATCTGTAGGAGCCGGCATATAATCAAGGATCGCATCCAGCAGCTTCTGTACACCTTTATTTCTGTACGCGGAACCACAGCAGATCGGAACTGCCGTACACTCACAGGTACCTTTCCTGAGCACCGCCTTGAGCTGCTCTACAGACGGCTCCTCATCCTCCAGGTACATCATTGTCAGATCGTCATCCAGCCCGCAGATCTTCTCAACCATCTCAGCGTGATAAAGCTCTGCGTCATCTGCCAGATCCGCAGGGATCTCGCAAATCGTGATATCATCGCCCTTATCATCATTATAGATGTAAGCCTTCATCTCCATCAGGTCGACGATCCCCTTAAAATTATCTTCCTTGCCGATCGGTATCTCAAGAATGATCGCATTCTTGCCCAATCTGGTCCGGATCTGTTCTACCGCACCGTAGAAATCAGCACCCAAAATGTCCATCTTGTTGATGAATGCCATTCTCGGTACATTGTAGGTATCAGCCTGACGCCATACATTTTCTGACTGTGGCTCCACACCACCCTTAGCACAGAAAACGCCCACAGCGCCGTCGAGTACACGCAGGGAACGCTCCACCTCTACAGTGAAGTCCACATGCCCTGGCGTATCAATGATATTGATACGGTGCTCCAGAGCACCTTCCTGAGTCTTTGCATTCTCCTGATGTGTCCAGTGACATGTCGTAGCGGCTGATGTGATCGTGATACCTCTCTCCTGCTCCTGCTCCATCCAGTCCATGGTCGCAGTACCCTCGTGGGTATCGCCGATCTTATAGTTAACACCGGTATAGTACAGGATACGCTCTGTAAGAGTAGTCTTACCAGCATCAATATGCGCCATAATACCGATGTTTCTGGTTCTCTCTAAAGGATATTCTCTTCCAGCCAAAGTTCTTCCTCCTCAAAATTTAGAAACAATAATACGCAAAAGCCGAGGATTTCGCGCGCATAACGCCGAATATCATTAAAACCTGTAATGCGCGAAAGCTTTGTTGGCCTCTGCCATTTTGTGCATATCTTCTTTTCTCTTTACTGCTGCACCTGTGTTATTTGATGCATCCAGGATCTCATTTGCAAGTCTCTCTTCCATGGTCTTCTCGCCTCTCTTGCGTGCGAAAAATACCAGCCAGCGAAGCCCTAATGTCTGACGACGCTCCGGCTTAACCTCGAGTGGCACCTGATACGTAGCACCGCCGATACGCCTCGCCTTGCACTCGAGCATCGGCATGATATTGTTCATCGCCGTCTCAAATACATCAACCGCCGGCTTCTGTGACTTCTCCTCCACTCTGGAGAATGCTCCATATACGATCTTCTGCGCTACACCCTTCTTACCATCTAACATGACATTATTGATAAGCTTGGTGACCACCTTGTTACCGTAAATAGGATCTGCTAATACATCTCTTTTCTGAATATGTCCTTTACGTGGCACGATTCTTCCCTCCTTAATTACTGATAGTATGACCGCCGCTATAGCGGACTGTACACTATTTGATTAAATCAACGGTACTCACATGAATAAAAACTTTGTGTTCGTGCGGTTTTCCATTCTAACCTTATTGTCTGTAAGATAAGGGTATGAAATCAGAATCCCAACACTAATTAGTTTTTTGTGGTACGAGGCAGTAAATCCTACTTACCTGCTTTTGGCCTCTTAGCTCCGTACTTGGAGCGTGCCTGCTTTCTGTTAGCGACTCCCGCTGTATCAAGCGTACCTCTGATGATATGGTATCTTGTACCTGGCAAGTCCTTAACACGTCCGCCTCTGATCAGTACAACACTGTGCTCCTGTAAGTTGTGTCCCTCTCCCGGGATGTAGCTTGTCACTTCCATACCGTTGGAAAGACGAACTCTGGCGATCTTTCTGAGCGCAGAATTAGGCTTCTTCGGTGTTGCTGTCTTCACTGCTGTGCACACACCTCTCTTCTGGGGAGCGGATGTGTCTGTCGCTTTCTTTCTCAGAGAATTGTATCCTCTCTGAAGCGCTGGTGCAGTAGACTTCTTAACTGTTTCCTGGCGTCCTTTTCTTACTAATTGGTTAAATGTTGGCATTCTTTTTCACCTCCTGTTTTATTTGCTCAATGCCAATGCAGTCCGTACAGTGCTGCCGGCCGTCGGCAATGCCGCCGCACCGACTGTCCTGACACATCTGTCAGAAACGGCTCTCACCCTTATTACATACAGGGAGTACTGTACTATGCACATTGTACGGTGATTTTACACGCATACTAGATTAGTATACTTACAGTATTTGGGAATGTCAATCACTTTTTTCATTATTTTTTGCATTTTCCCTGTTTTTTATTATAAACAATTCCCTTCCGTCCCTGTACAGAACAGGATCGGGCAGATCCACTGTTCTGCCCGATCCTGTCTCTACCTTATTCCATGGCACCTACCGGCCGTGCCATCCCTGCCATTCTGTCATCTTCTGTCTCCGTATCATACCCAAAATCGATCTCGTCATCCAGATCCAGTGTTGTGTCCGGATCAACGTCCGTATTGAGCTTGACATTCCTGTAACGTCTGAGCCCGGTTCCTGCCGGGATCAGCTTACCGATGATAACGTTCTCCTTCAGGCCGATCAGCGGATCGATCTTGCCCTTGATCGCCGCCTCCGTAAGAACCTTTGTCGTCTCCTGGAAGGAAGCTGCCGACAGGAAGGAACTCGTCGCGAGCGCCGCCTTCGTGATACCAAGGATCACATCCTTGTACTCTGCAGGCTGCCGGCCCTCCGCGATCAGCTGCTCGTTGATGTCCTCCAGCTCGATGCCGTCGACAAGTGTGCCCGGCAGGAATTCTGTATCGCCGCTCGTCTCGATGCGCTTTTTCTTGAGCATCTGGCGCACAATGACCTCGATATGCTTATCCGCGATGTCTACACCCTGCAGACGGTAAACCCTCTGTACCTCACGCAGCAGATAATTCTGAACAGCGCCGATCTTTTTGATCTCCAGCAGGTCATGCGGATTGACGCTGCCCTCGGTCAGCTCATCACCAGCCTCGAGCTCTGCACCGTCCGCGATCTTGATGCGGGAGCCATACGGGATCAGATACGTCTTTTCATTGATGCCGTCCGAGACGATGATCTCACGTTTTTTCTTCGTATCCTTGATCGTGGCCGTGCCGCCGAACTCCGCGATGATCGCAAGTCCTTTCGGCTTTCTCGCCTCAAAAAGCTCCTCGACACGCGGAAGACCCTGTGTGATATCATCACCGGCAACGCCGCCGCTGTGAAACGTTCTCATGGTGAGCTGTGTTCCCGGCTCACCGATCGACTGTGCCGCGATGATGCCGACAGCCTCACCGATCTGGACGGGTTCACCGGTCGCCATGTTGGCGCCATAGCATTTCGCGCAGATCCCGATATGGGACTTGCAGCAGAGAATGTTCCGTATCTTTACCTTCTCGATCGGTTCGCCTTTCTCATCAACGCCCCTGCCCAGGATCCTGGCCGCCCTGCCCGGCGTGATCATATGGTTCTTCTTTACGAGGATGTTCCCATCCCTGTCCCGGATGTCCTCGCAGGAATATCTTCCTGTGATCCTGTCCTTCAGACCCTCGATCGTCTCTTTGCCGTCCATGAACGCCGCGACTTCCATACCCGGTATGACGTCCTTGCCCTCGCAGCAGTCGATCTCACGGATGATCAGTTCCTGGCAAACGTCGACCATCCGGCGTGTCAGATAACCGGAGTCCGCCGTGCGCAGCGCTGTATCGGACATACCTTTCCGTGCACCGTGCGCTGACATGAAGTACTCCAGAACGTCAAGTCCCTCACGGAAGTTTGACTTGATCGGCAGCTCGATCGTCCGCCCTGTCGTATCCGCCATCAATCCGCGCATGCCGGCAAGCTGCTTGATCTGCTGGTTGGAACCACGCGCGCCGGAATCCGCCATCATGAAGATATTATTGTACTTGTCGAGACCTCCGATCAACTTCTCAGTCAGCGCATCATCCGTCTCCTTCCAGGTTTCCACGACAGCCTTGTAGCGCTCCTCGTCCGTCATCAGGCCGCGCCTGAAGTTCATCGTGATACGGTCAACGGTCTTCTGCGCCTCCGCAAGCATCTGCGGTTTCTCGGCAGGCACCGTCATATCGGAAATGGAAACCGTCATCGCAGCGCGCGTCGAGTACTTGTAGCCCATCGCCTTGATACTGTCGAGAACCTCCGCCGTCTTCGTCGCGCCGTGAATATTGATGACCTTCTCCAGGATCTGCTTCAGGCCCTTCTTGCCCACGTGGAAGTCCACCTCGGGAAGCAGCCTGTTCTCAGGTTTGCTCCGATCCACAAACTCCAGATCCTGCGGGAGGATCTCGTTGAAGATAAAGCGTCCCAGCGTGGACTCCACAATACCGGAAAGTTCCTCCCCGTCCGGCGTCGTCTTCGTCACGCGCACCTTGATCCTCGAGTGGAGTGTGCACGCTTTGTTCTCATAGGCAAGGATCGCCTCATTTACGCTCTTAAAATACTTGCCCTCACCGACTGCCCCCGGCCTCTCCTGTGTCAGATAATAGATGCCGAGCACCATATCCTGCGATGGAACTGCCACCGGACCGCCATCGGACGGCTTGAGCAGGTTGTTTGGCGACAGGAGCAGGAAACGGCATTCCGCCTGCGCTTCCACGGACAGCGGGAGATGTACCGCCATCTGGTCGCCGTCAAAGTCAGCGTTAAACGCTGTACACACCAGCGGGTGGAGCTTGATCGCCTTACCCTCGACCAGGATCGGCTCAAATGCCTGAATACCCAGTCTGTGCAGTGTCGGTGCACGGTTCAGCATGACAGGGTGCTCCTTGATGACCTCCTCAAGCACATCCCACACGGCCTGATCCAATTTCTCGACAAGCTTCTTGGCATGCTTGATGTTCTGTGAGATCTGCCTTGAGACAAGCTCCTTCATGACAAAGGGCTTAAAAAGCTCGATCGCCATCTCCTTGGGCAGACCGCACTGATAGATCTTTAACTCAGGCCCCACGACGATAACGGAACGTCCCGAATAGTCGACACGTTTGCCGAGCAGGTTCTGACGGAAACGCCCACCCTTGCCCTTGAGCATATCGGACAGTGATTTGAGCGCCCTGTTTCCGGGTCCGGTGACAGGACGGCCGCGTCTGCCATTGTCGATCAGAGCGTCGACAGCCTCCTGGAGCATCCTCTTCTCGTTCCTGACAATAATGTCAGGTGCGCCCAGCTCCAGCAGCCTTTTCAGACGATTGTTTCTGTTGATGATCCTGCGGTACAGGTCATTTAAGTCGGAAGTCGCGAAGCGTCCGCCGTCGAGCTGGACCATCGGGCGCAGATCGGGCGGGAGCACCGGGATGGCATCCATAATCATCCACTCCGGTCTGTTGCCCGATGCGCGGAAGGACTCGACAACCTCAAGCCTCTTGACGATCTTGGCGCGCTTCTGTCCTTTTGTATTGTCATTCTTCAGCTCCGTCGAGAGCTCCTCGCATTCGCGCTCCAGATCGATCGCCTCTAGCAGTTCCTTGATCGCCTCTGCCCCCATGCCGACACGGAAAGCGCTCTTACCCCATTTTTCCACATTGTCCTGATATTCTTTCTCCGACAGGACCTGCTTGTATTCCAGCGTGGTCTCCCTCGGATCCAGCACGATATAGGACGCGAAATACAGTACCTTCTCGAGCACGCGCGGCGTCAGATCCAGTATGAGTCCCATTCGGCTCGGAATCCCCTTGAAGTACCAGATGTGTGACACCGGCGCCGCAAGCTCGATATGTCCCATGCGCTCCCTGCGCACGCTGGATTTTGTGACCTCCACGCCGCAGCGGTCACAGATCACGCCCTTGTAGCGGATCTTCTTGTATTTTCCGCAATGACATTCCCAGTCCTTGCTGGGTCCAAAGATCTTCTCGCAGTACAATCCATCCCTCTCAGGCTTTAACGTCCTGTAATTGATGGTTTCCGGTTTCGTTACCTCGCCCCTTGACCACTCCCTGATCTTCTCAGGGGAAGCCAGACCGATCTTGATCGCGTCAAAAGAGATCGACTGGCTCTGTTCATTTTTCATTTCAGACATTTTGGCACTCCTTCCGAATTAAAATTCATCGTCATCATAATTATCGTCATCGCCCTCATAATCATCGTCGGAGTAATCGTCCTCCTCAAAATCATCCTCGGCATCGACCAGATCTCCGCTCTCCGAATCAAATTCCTTCTGCTGATAGCCATCGAGGCTCTCCCTGTTGTCATACTTGTGGTCGCCTTCCATCTCAACGCGGAAATCTGTCTCTGTATAATCAACCGATTCCTTGAGTTCCACTTCGTTTCGGTTTTCGTCATATACTTTTACGTCCAGTCCGAGAGACTGAAGCTCTTTGAGCAGTACCTTGAACGATTCAGGGATACCCGGCTCCGGTATGTTCTCGCCCTTGATGATCGCCTCGTATGTCTTAACTCGTCCCACAACGTCATCTGACTTCACTGTCAGGATCTCCTGCAGTGTATGGGATGCGCCGTAAGCCTCCAGCGCCCACACCTCCATCTCTCCGAAACGCTGTCCGCCAAACTGGGCTTTACCGCCGAGCGGCTGCTGTGTTACCATACCATACGGTCCAGTCGAACGCGCATGGATCTTATCGTCAACCAGATGGTGAAGCTTCAGATAATGCATATGCCCGATCGTGACCGGGCTGTCAAAATACTCTCCTGTCCTGCCGTCGCGCAGCCGCACCTTGCCGTCCCTCGAGATCGGCACTCCTTTCCAGAGCTTTCTGTGCTCCCTGTTCTCCGACAGATAGTCCATCACTTCAGGCAGGAGCTCCTCCTTGTGTTTTGCCTCAAACTCCTCCCACTCGAGATTGACATAGTCATTTGCAAGGTCGAGTGTGTCCATGATATCCAGCTCATTCGCGCCGTCAAACACGGGTGTGGAAACGTTGAATCCAAGTGCCTTTGCCGCCAGGGAGAGATGGATCTCGAGCACCTGTCCAATGTTCATACGGGAAGGCACGCCGAGCGGGTTCAACACGATATCAAGAGGACGCCCGTTCGGCAGATACGGCATATCCTCCACCGGAAGCACACGCGAGACAACACCCTTGTTGCCGTGACGTCCAGCCATCTTATCACCAACGGAGATCTTTCTTTTTTGTGCGATATAGATGCGCACTGTCTGGTTCACTCCGGGTGCAAGCTCCGTGTCGCCGTTCGCCCTTGAGAACACCTTCGCATCAACCACCACGCCGTACTCACCGTGCGGCACTTTCAATGAAGTATCGCGCACCTCCCTTGCCTTCTCACCGAAGATCGCCCTGAGGAGCCTCTCCTCCGCTGTCAGCTCGGTCTCTCCCTTTGGCGTGACCTTACCGACAAGGATATCGCCGGCACGCACCTCCGCACCGATCCTGATGATCCCCCTGTCGTCAAGATCCTTGAGCGCATCATCACCGACGCCCGGAACATCTCTCGTGATCTCCTCGGGACCAAGCTTTGTGTCGCGCGCATCCGTCTCGTACTCTTCTATATGAATGGAAGTGTATACGTCTTCCATGACAAGCCGCTCACTCAGCAGAACGGCATCCTCATAATTATATCCTTCCCATGTCATGAAACCGATCAGCGGATTCTTACCAAGTCCAAGCTCCCCGCCGCTGGTAGATGCACCGTCAGCGATCACCTGTCCGGCCTCCACATGATCTCCCTTGAGGACGAGCGGTTTCTGATTGTAGCAGTTGGACTGGTTGCTCCGCTCAAACTTGTGTAGCTTGAACTCTGCCTTCTCGCCGTCATCATACGTGATCCTGATCAGCCTCGACGACACGTAGGTAATCGTCCCGGCCTTCTTTGCCACCACGCATACACCGGAGTCAACTGCCGCCTTCACCTCAATACCGGTACCGACTACCGGCGCCTCGGTAAACAGGAGCGGAACCGCCTGACGCTGCATGTTGGATCCCATCAGCGCACGGTTGGCGTCGTCGTTCTGCAGGAACGGGATCAGCGCCGTAGCGACAGAAAATACCATCTTCGGAGACACGTCCATATAATCGAACATTGCCTTGGGATACTCCTGTGTCTCATCCAGATAACGTCCGGACACGGAATTGCGCACAAAATAACCATTCTCGTCAAGCTGCTCATTCGCCTGCGCCACATGGTAATTGTCCTCCTCGTCGGCAGTCATATAGACCACCTCGTTCGTGACGCGCGGATTCTTGGGATCTGTCTTGTCGATCTTGCGATACGGCGCCTCGACAAATCCATACTCATTGATCCTCGCATAGGAAGCAAGGGAGTTGATCAGACCGATGTTGGGTCCTTCAGGCGTCTCGATCGGACACATCCTGCCATAGTGCGAATAGTGCACGTCGCGAACCTCAAATCCGGCACGATCCCTGGAGAGCCCGCCGGGTCCCAGCGCGGAGAGACGTCTCTTGTGCGTCAGCTCGCCGAGCGGATTGTTCTGGTCCATGAACTGTGACAGCTGCGAAGATCCGAAGAACTCCTTGATGGCAGCCTGTACAGGTTTGATGTTGATCAGAGCCTGCGGCGACACCTCATCCGAGTCATGCGTCGTCATGCGCTCCCGCACGACACGCTCCATCCTGGAGAGACCGATGCGGTACTGATTCTGCAGCAGCTCGCCGACCGCCCTGATGCGTCTGTTGCCCAGGTGGTCGATATCGTCACTGTTCCCGAGTCCGTACTCGAGGTGCATATTATAATTGATAGAAGCCAAAATATCTTCCTTTGTGATATGTTTTGGGATCAGCTCATGTACATTTCTGGTGATCGCATCCGCCAGCTCCTCCGGGTTCTCAGAGTACTCCTCGAGGATCTGACGCAGAACCGGGAAGTAGACCTGTTCTGTGATCCCGAGGCTTCTCGGCTCGCAGTCCACAAAATTCGTGATGTCGACCATCATGTTGGAGAGTACTTTTACAAGCCGTTCCTCTGTCTGGATCCACACAAAAGGAACAGCTGCATTCTGGATGGTCTCAGCCATCTCGATCGTAACTTTATCGCCTTTCTGGCCGAGAACCTCACCGCTGAACGGATCCACCACATCCTCCGCGAGGATCTGGTTCCTGATCCTGTTCTTCAAAGCCAGTTTCTTGTTAAATTTATATCTGCCGACCTTCGCAAGATCATATCTTCTGGGATCAAAAAACATTGCTGTCACAAGGTTTTCTGCACTGTCCAGGCTAAACGGCTCGCCGGGACGGATCTTGCTGTACAGCTCCTTCAGACCCTCCTGGTAGTTCTCGGAGGTATCTTTGGTAAAGCTTGCCAGAATCTTCGGCTCCTCGCCAAAGAGTTCCAGGATTTCCTCATTCGTACCTACACCGAGCGCGCGGACCAGCACAGTGATCGGTACCTTTCTTGTTCTATCTACACGAACGTAGAAAACATCATTGGAATCGGTCTCGTACTCGAGCCATGCACCGCGATTGGGAATGACGGTGCACGAGAACAGCCTCTTGCCGATCTTGTCATGTGCGATGCCATAATAGATACCGGGTGAACGCACCAGCTGGCTGACAATAACACGCTCCGCACCGTTGATCACGAAAGTTCCCGTCTCTGTCATCAGAGGAAAATTACCCATAAAAATCTCATGTTCTGTGATTTCTTCTTTCTCTTTATTGTGCAGACGGACTTTGATCTTGACGGGAGCCTCATATGTTAAGTCTCTCTCTTTGCACTCCTCGATCGTATGCTTGATCTCGTCTTCCGCCAAAACATAATCGACAAATTCCAGACTTAGACGCCCGCTGTAGTCCGTGATCGGAGAGATATCCGCCAATGCCTCCCGGAAGCCTTCCTCGAGAAACCATTTGTAGGAATCCTTCTGGACTTCGATCAGATTCGGCATCTCCAGAACCTCTTCTTGTCTCTGGTAGCTCATACGCATCGTCTTGCCGGAGACCACTGGACGTATTCTGTTCTTTTCCATGACATTTCACCCCGTTCTTTTTTAATACATCTATCATATTATTATTGTAGGTACAATTTTTCACAATAGTGCACCCTACATAC
>VSNO01000126.1 GCA_009774375.1 Lachnospiraceae bacterium | reverse complement strand
AGACCGCTCCCTGCTCAACGAAGGCGGATAAGATCGTATCGTAGAAAAGCTGTGAAACCGCGATCAGAAACACACCGAAACCGATGATGATCCCATATGCCGCATGGTATCCCTGCCGCACGCGCTCCGGCTTTCCCGCGCCGAGATTCTGCGCCGTAAAAGTGGACATCGCGTTTCCCGTGGCGATCATCGGCACGATGCACAGCGACTCCAGGCGCGTTCCGGCGGAATACCCCGCGAGCGCCGAGGAACCAAACTGGTTCACCGCGGACTGCGTGAGCAGCATACCGATGCTCACGATCGACTGCTGCACGATCGACGGGATCGCGACCTTGACGCCCGTGACAAACATGTCGCCGCGAAAGCGCTGCACCTTTCCCTCGACCGCATAAGTCGACAGCAGACGCATCAAGATGACAAGTGAAACCACCGCCGCGATCCCCTGTGCGACCACCGTCGCGACCGCCGCACCGGCCACGCCCATCCCCAGGCTTCCCACCATCCACAGATCCAGCACGATATTCAGTATGGACGAAAAGATCAGCAAAAACAGCGGGATCTTCGACCGCCCGAGCGCATTGAAATTTGCGGACAAAATGTTGTACATGAACATAAACGGCAGCCCCACAAAATAGATCTGCAGATAAGATACCGCGTCCGCCATGATGTTGTCCGGCGTCTTCAACAGCCGCAGGACCGTCGGATTGACCACAAACCCCAGGACCGCCAGCAGTGTGCTGAACACCGCAAACGTGATCAGAAACGTGTAGACCGAGCTTTTCATCTCCCTGTAATGTCCCGCGCCGAGGTACTGGCTCGTGAGCACCGACGCCCCGATCCCGCCGCCGATCGCGATCATGATGAACACCGTCGTGAAGGAGTACGACGCTCCCACCGCCGCGAGCGCATCCTCCCCGACCAGATTTCCCACGATGATGGAATCCGCCATGTTGTAAAACTGCTGAAATAAATTGCCGATGATCATCGGGAGCGCGAAGAAGAACAGACTCCGCGCCGGCGGCTGTGTGATCAGGTTTTCTTTTGCATTCTGTGCCATACTTCTCTCCTCCAGGAAAATTTGTTCCCTTTTCTCTTAATGTATGAACAGTTCCTTATCATCTTATCATAAAACTGCCGCAAAATACAATCCGACTTTTTACCGCTTCCCAGACTCCGCTTTCAGCCGCTCATACCTTCTGTCCACTTCCCGCTGCAGGCTGTCCGCAACCTCCTTATACGCCTCGCCGCACAGATGCTTCGTGCGCCCCATCATCGCCAGCCAGTCCGCGACAGGAATCTTCTTTCCAGTTTCATCCGGCGCATAGCTCAGCCTCACCGCGCCCTGCTCGATCTCATAAAGCGGGAAGAAGCAGCAGTTGACACCCGCCTCGATCACCTTCCGCTCCGTCGCAGGCGCGTCGTTCCAGTTCAGGGGACATGCCGACAGCGCCTTGAGATACGCCGTGCCCTCCGTCCTGGCATAAAACGCCGCCTTTGCCGCCTTTTTGATGAAATCCACCGGATCGGACTCCGCCGCGGTCGCCACATACGGGATCCCTGTGGCCGCCATGATCCGCGGCATGTCCTTATGGAAGAAGGTCTTCCCATACTGCTTTGCACCCACGTGGGAGGTGGAGCTTCTCGCCCCCTTCGGCGTGGAGTACGAGAGCTGATAGCCCGTGTTCATATAGCCGCCATTGTCATACTCAAAGATCAGCAGCCGGTGCCCCCGGAGCGCCGTTCCGATCGCCGAGCCCATGCCGATATCCATACCGCCGTCGCCGCTGACCATGACAAAAATGATATCGCCCGGCGGCAGCTCCCCCTTTCTCTGTTTCCTGTAGCAGATCTCCGCGAGACCGCTGAGCGTCGCCGCGCCGTTCTGGAACAGATTGTGGAGATACGGCACCTTGAAGCTCGTCTTCGGGTAAGGTGTCGTCACGATCATGCCACACCCCGTCTGAAACAGCAGTACCACCGGATCCTCGATCGCCCGCAGCAGCAGATTCAGATTGACCGGAATACCGCATCCCGGGCAGGCGCCATGCCCCGGCGCGAGGCGTTTTGGCACGGCCGTCGTCGCATTCAGACTGCCGCCCGTCACCTGCACCCCGCCAGAAACCTCTCTTTGCACCGTCGTTGCGCCGACCTTCGTCCTGTCCGCCGTGAGCGGGGCAAAGAAGCCCTCCTGCCCGGCGGACTCCCGGACCGCCCCAGGATCTACGCCGTAATAGTCAAAATCCGGCGAATCCGCATCCAGCGCCAGATCGAGCATCCGCTCCGCATCCTCCGCAAAGAAATCCCTGCCGCCAAGCCCGTAGACCCGGCTCTTGATCCTGGCATGACCGCCAAACTTCTGCATCATCGCGCGCACCTCGATCGACAGGTTGCCGCCCCCGGCGCCGTAGCTGTCCTGCCTGTCCGCCACCAGCATCGTATCGGCTGTCTTACATGCCGCAAACAGCTCCTTCTCCGGAAAAGGGCGCAGCACATTCAGCGTCACCGCCCCCGCCTTTTTCCCGTTTCTGCGCATCTTGTCCACGCCCTCCTTTGCCGTCTCATAGGAAGACCCCAGCAGCACCAGCAGCTCCTCGGCATCCTCGCGGAAATACCCCTCCACTTTGCCGTACTCCCTGCCGGAGAGCACACCGTATTCCTCAAAAAGCTTCGGGATCAGCTCGTCCGCCTGGCGCATCGCCAGATGGAGCTGGTAGCGGTTGTTGATCAGATCCGGCTCGTTCATGTAAGAACCCACCGTGACCGGATTCTCCATATCAAAAAACGGATAGGTTTCCCTCTTTGGCCCGATAAACCGCTGTACCACCCTGTCCTCGGCAAACCGCAGGCAGCGTCTCTTCTGATGGCTTGTAAAAAAACCGTCATACGCCACCGCCACCGGAAGCCGCACCTGCTCTGCCAGTCTCAGCGCGATGATATTGAAATCATAGACCTGCTGCACCGTGTGGGCAAACAGGATCGGCCACCCCGCATTGAGCAGATACATGATATCGCTGTGATCCCCCTTGATGGAGAGCGGTCCCGAAACCGTCCTGCACGCCACATTCATCACCATCGGATAGCGCGTCCCCGACTGCACCGGAAACTGCTCCAGCGCATAGAGAAGACCGTTCGCACTCGTGGCGTTGATCACCCTGCCGCCGCCGACCGACGCGCCGTAGCAGATCCCCGCCGCACTGTGCTCCCCCTCCGCAGCGATCATGATCAGATCCGTATCCCCCCTCGCGCGCATCTCGTCCAGATTTTCCGCGATCTGCGTGGACGGCGTGATCGGGTAGTACCCCATCAGATCGTAACCGATCTGTTTGATCGCGATCGCCGCCATCTCATTGCCGCCCGCATATTCTGTCACCTGTTTTTCCCTGATATCCGATGTCATCTATACTTCGCCCCCTTCTATTCTCTTCTCCGTCAGATAGGACTCCGACGTGATATAGCCGTCCGGCCCGGCTTTCACATAATAGTCCGGCATACGCAGCATGTCCTGATTCGGCATAAAATACTGTTTATCCGGGTGCTCCGCCTCGATCCCCCGCACCAGCGCATTGACAGGGCACACGTCCACACAGCGCATGCAGCCCTTGCAGTGATAATAATCCAATCCCTGGTTGACCATCATCTCCCTGTTATTGAACACACCCTTTGCAAATTGGAACACCATATCAGGGCAAGTGGAATCACAAAGTCCGCAGTTGATGCAGCGTTCTTTGATAAAAATGGGGATATATCCCTGTCTTGACGGAGACAAGTCCGCCGTCACCGTGCTGCCAGACCGCGGGTTCACACCGCCGGCAGGCGCAGTCGCATAGCCCCATTCCCGCTGATCCTCCAGTTCTTTATCCCTCCTGTCAGGACACCTCCCGTCCCGTGACACCGCCTCCCTGTCAGAACCAACGTCCTTGCGTACCTGCAGCTTTTGCACCAGCTCATATCCCTGTTCCAGGCCTCTCAGATTGCCCTCCAGTGCAGCCGGATACTTCCTGCCAAGACTGTCACGGCAGATCTGTCTGACGCTCTCCAGCTCCACGAAACCCATGATCCTCGCCATCGCCCCCAGCATCACCACGTTGATGCGCGATTTTGTCTCCATCGCGATCTGCCGCGCATTGACCCCATAACAGCCGCCGGTCACAGCCGGCAGGTTCTGCATCACGCTTTCCTCCTGCCCCTGATCCAGCGCAACGATCACATTGGTCCTGTCACCGCACCCTTTCCAGACGCCCTTGTCGCGCGTCAGCGCCTGATGGAAAATGACCAGCAGGTCAGGCGCCACAACAGGGGAATGCACCCGGATCTCCTTCCCCGCCGGACAGAAACGGATATGCCCCTTTACCGGAGTCCCCGTCTTCTCGGAACCGTAACTCGAAAAACCTGCGCTGTTGAGATCCAGATATCGCACTGCAAGCTCTCCCACCATTTTTCCACACAGGTTCGCCCCCAGCCCTCCGATACTCTCCAGCCGGATCTCATAATAATCCTGATTACTCAATATCTGCTCAATACTGCCTGCCATAACTGATCTCCTTCATCTTTTCCCTATATTTTTATACTGCAGCATTTGGACCTGCCCTCATATCGCTCTCATATCGCTCCCATCAATCCATACGCCAGCGTCCCCACGACACCGCTTCCAAAGATGATCGCGACCGCACTCGTTTTATACTTCCTGAGTATCACCAGCGCCCCGACAAAAATGACAAGCTCGACAATGCGGAGCTGGCTGAACACAATGTCATACAGTTCCGCCTGGAACAGCCCCAGCGTCAGTATGGACGCCCCCGCCGATGCGATCAGCGCCACGACGGCCGGACGCAGCGCGCCGAGCACCACCTGAACACCGCTCACAGTGCGGTATTTGTAATAAAAATACGCCAGCGTGAGACAGATGCAGAATGACGGGATAATGCACCCGATCGTGCAGAGCAGCACGCCATACACACCCGCCGTCCGCATTCCCACAAACGTTGCCGAGTTGATGGAGATCGGTCCCGGCGTCATCTCCGCCACCGTGACCAGATCTGAAAATTCCTCCATCGTCATCAGATGATGAATATGGACGATCTGGTCCTGGATCAGCGGGATCGCAGCATATCCGCCTCCCACGCTGAACAGCCCGACCCAGATAAATGAAAAGAACAGTTTGACCATCAGCATAGCCTACACCCTCCCCTTTTTATTCTCTTTGTTCTGATACGCATTATTCTTCTTAAGATCCAAAAACAGATCGACCAGACCGATCCCAAGACAGACAAGAATGATCAGCATCGCACTGACCCCCAGAAAATAAGTCGATACAAACGCCACGACCATCATTGTCATGTACAGAAACCGACCCGTTTTTACCACATTCCCTGCCAGGTTGATCACAACGTCAAAGATCACCGCCGCAACACCGGCACGCATCACCTGCAGTGCCGTCGCGATATAGGGATTGGTACGGAACTGCTCATAAAACAGGGAGATGACCGAGATGATGACCATCGGCGGCAGGATCGTTCCCAGGATCGCTGTCAGCGCCCCCACCACCCCCGCGATCCGGTAACCGATAATGACAGAGGCATTGACCGGAAGCGGCCCCGGCGCGGACTGCGTGATCGCCGTCACATCCAGCATCTCGTCCTCCTCCAGCCATGCCAGCTCCTCCACATACTTCTTTTTCATCAGTGAAACGATCACAAACCCGCCGCCAAACGTGCAGGCGCTCAACACAAACATTGATCTGAACAGTATCCACAATTTGCTGTAATCCTTTTTCATGATTCCTCCTTCTCCGCCAAGAGACGCTCTCCTGCATACATTGTGCATAGTATGTGAAATTTGCAGATAAAATATACAATGCTGACATTTTTCCTCTGGACGCCCGTGTACCATCAAGCAGTGGAATGCCCTTCTCCACTACTTGCGCGCCGGGCACCCGTCAGCGCATGCTGACATTTCTCCTATGGGTGCCCGTGTGCATAAAAAAAACTGATGCAACCTATGTCTTTTCATACGTCGCATCAGTCTTAATTTTCCATAAATTTACGCCCGCCCCGGCGGATTCTCAGCCCCAAACGGCGCCCATGCTATTGGTGGATCGCCTTCCGCGTCCTGTGGAGAAAACCTCTCACCTTCGTCCGCTGCAGGAAGATATCATAACTCTTGATGATCAGCACCGAGCACCTCGCCTGCTCCATGATCCTGTCTGTGCGGAATCCGGTCACAACCTCCTGGATCCCCCAGTCGAGCGAGGCGCCCATGACGATCAGATCATACTGGCCGGAGCACTCCACCACCTTCTCGATCAAATCCCCGCTGCAGACCATGATCTGCGCCGGCTGGTCAAATTTCGCAGCCGACTTTTCGAGATACGCCCTCGTGCTCTCGACATCCTCCTCGTGATCGACCACATTCAGGAGCGTGATCTTCGCGCCATAACCGTTGGCGATACGGTTGACCACCTTCGCCGTCATCTTGGAATACCTTCCGCCGCCATACGGGAACAGAATATTCTGAAACGTCTGCTTCCGGCCGTTCATGCGCAGGATACCGACATCCGCAGGCGCCTCCTGCAGCATCCGGTATGTAATGTTGCCGTGCATATATTTCACCAGACCCGAACCGTGCCAGCCCATGATCACCAGCGGGTTTTTCTCCTTCTTCACCACGGACATGATCGCGTGAAAGGCGTTGGTCGAATTGATCAGCACCGGACGCATGCACGGATCCGACTCGTACTCCTTAAGCATCTGGACGACGCTGTCCTGCACTCCCATGGACTGCATCATCGTATCGTAGTCCGCGATCGTGAGCAGGTTATCCGGGAAGACATTGACCTTCACCGGGACGACCGTCGTGCTCTCCTCTGCCATGGCGATCTTCCTGCCGAAATTCAACAGCCCCTCCGCCGTGTACGGATTGGACACCGGAATGATGATCTCGTTTTTCCTGTTTTCCTTTTTCTGCTCCCTGATCTCAGGCACATCGACGATCGATATTCCTTTGGAAGCGTATTTCAGTTTTGGCATGATCAGATAATAGTACACTATGCCAGCGCCGATCACCGAGACCGCTATGATCAGTGCCGGGCGGTCTGATATGGCGAGATTGACGATCAGAAACAGGTTCAGACCGATGCCGAGCAGCGGTGTGAGCGGGAAAAGCGGCACCCGGAATTTCCGCTCCAGCTCCGGTTTTTTCCTGCGGAAGATGATCAGCGCCACGTTCACGAGACTGTAGCCCGTCAGCGAGAAGATACTGGTCACGGTCGAGATGTGCTCCAGATCCCTGATCGTCACTGCGATAAACACGATGACCGAGGAGATGACGATCGAAAAGACCGGCGTCTTCGTCGTCCTGTTAATCGCCTTGAACAGACTTGGCAGCCGCTGATCCCGCGCCATCGCAAACGAAGTCCTCGAGGACGCCATGACCGCCGTGTTGATCGAGGAAAGCGTCGCCAGAATCCCCGCAAAGGCGAAGAGATAACCGCCCACTTTCCCCCCGATATGAACCGCCGTGTCGATCATCGGCGTGCTCGTGACCTCCGGCACCAGCTGCTGCCAGGGAATGATCCCGCACCCGATAAAAAACACCGAAGTCTTGATCACGATAACCGCCGCGATCGAGATCAGGATCGCCTTCGGGATCGTCCTCTCCGGATCGATGACCTCCTCGCTCGCCGTCGTGATCAGTCCATATCCGATATATGTCATGTACAGGAACCCCATCGCATTGAACACGCCCGACATTCCCTGCGGCGTGTACGGCGTCTGGTTCTCCATGTCCATATGAAAAATACCGACGATCACGTACAGCGCCAGCAGCGCGATCAACAACGTCGTGATCACATTCTGCAACGTCCCGGAACTCTTCGTCCCCCTGATATTCGTGAACATGACATAGACCACGAGCAGATAAGCCGCCGCCATCTGCGGGATAAACGGAAAGATATAATTGATAAAATTCCCAAATCCCAGCGCGAACAACCCGCACGACATCGCATACCCGAGCCAGAATCCCCAGCCGCAGATAAAACCGATAATATTATTTCCGGTCGCCTCCTTCACATAGACATAACCGCCGCCCGCCTTCGGTATGACCGTCACAAGCTCCGCAAAAGATAATCCCGTGAACACCGCCGCGATGCCCGCCAGAAAGATCGCCAGCGACGCGCCCGGTCCCGCCGCCGCATAGCTCGTGCCCGCCAGCACAAAGATCGCCGAACCGATCATCGTCCCGATACTGATCATCAGCGCGGAGTACATTCCCAGAGTTCTGTCTAATTTCTGCTTCATAGTAAGCCCCCCTTTGTGCATCCTATTTTAGCGCGTTCGCCCTCTGCTGTCAACTTGCGGATCACTCATGCTCCACCCTATGCTACAGCCTGAACTTCGTCATCTCCTGCTCCATCTCCTCCGAGACAACAGACAGATTATCAATGCGCTCCGCCGCATTCCGGATACCGCCTAACTGCGTTTCCAGGGAATCCGCCACCTTCTCCGTCAGCTCTGCCGTATTGGCAGAGATCTCGCGGATCCGCTCTACCGCACACATCACAGAGCGGTCGCATTCGTGCATCTCCCCGATCAGCGCTTCCATGCTTCCGACGGATCTGCTCGTCTTCTCCGCCAGCATGCGGAAATCCGCAAAAGTCTCCTGCACCTTGTCAACCGCCTGCGTCTGCCCGTCCACACCGTCCCGTATGACTTCGATATCCGCTACCGTATCCGAGATATCCTTGCACAGTTCCACAATGATCTTTTCGATATCAGCCGTCGCAGCCGACGAATCAGCCGCAAGCTTGCCTATAGATTCCGCCACCACGGAAAACCCCTTGCCGTATTGTCCCGCACGCGCAGCCTCGATGGACGCGTTCAATGCCAGCAGTTCTGTCTGGGAAGAGATCTCATCGATCGTATTCAGGATCCCCGAGATCTTCTGGGACTGCGCCTCCAGCGCCGCGATCTTCGTGTAGGCCTCCGCCATTCCCCGCGAAGCCGTCTCGTTCTGCCGTTTCAGATCCTCGACGCTCCGCATGCCGTTCTCCCCGGAAACCATCGTATTCTGCGCATCCACCAGCAGAAGACCGCTTTTCTCCTGCAGTTGTCCGAACTTTTCTCCCAGCTCCTCCTGCTTCATGACAACCTGCCTCACATCTGTATCCTGCGCCGCCGAGCCCTCCGATATCTCCCTGACAGCCTGACTCGCCGACTCCATCTCGCGCTCGATCAGCCTCAGATCCCCGGAACTTTCCACAACCTCCCCCGTGATCGTCGCGATCTTAGTCAGGATCGCCGCGATCTTTCCAGTCATCTTGTTAAAGCTCTTTGCCAGAACGCCGATCTCATTCGTGCAGTCCTCCCGCGCCTGCACCGTGAAATCACCGTCCGAGGCATTCCCGATCAGCTCTGTGATGGACACGATCGGCTGAGTCAGCCTGCGCGCCAGCAGCGCGATCACCAGGATCGCAATCCCAATGGCAGACAGCGCGACCGCCGCTGCGACCGCAATGATCCGGTACACCGGCGCCATCGCCGCCGCTCTCCTGTGAAGCGTTATGACCGACCACGAATCTGACGCGCCCTTGAGCGGTATCGACGCATAGCTCACAATGTATGTATCCCCTTCATTCTTCACCTCACAGCTCCCGCTATTGCCCGCCATGACATCCGAAATGATCTTCTGATAATCCTCCGACACCGTTATCTGCTGTTCCTCCGTGATGATATTCCCGTCGCCATCGACAAGCGGCTGCCCCGCCCCGTCCTTTGCAGACACCGTTTTCGTCAACTGCTTGTAATTGTAAAGCTCCTCGATCTGTACACTGTCCGGGTGTGCGACCACAACCCCCTCGCCGTCAATGACAAAGGAATACTCCCCATTCTCCACATCCGAAAACTTCTCGATCTGGCTCTGCAGATAATCCAGTTTCAGATCGACCGCAAAAATACCGACAAGTCCCCCGTCCCGATACATGGGGAAAAAGATCGAGGCGCAGGGCATTCCGGTGTTCACCGAATAGTAGGATTTCGAGACAAACGCTTCCCGTTCCTCCATCGTCTGTACAAACCACCACCTTGTAGAACGGTCAGCCAGCTCACCCGATGAACGCCCCGTCTGCATGCCATCCGTACCCTGTACATAGAGCAGTTCCAGATAAGGATTGCGCCGCACGCAGTCCGCAAGGACCGCCGTCTGTACATCCGTCTCCATCGTCAAAATACTGGGACTGACCGCAAGCTCCTCCGCGATCCCGTATGCACCGTCCAGAAACGTCGCGATCTCGCCGGCCACCAATTGTGACTTGTCCTGACTTCTGCCATAGATCTCCCTCTCATACGACCTCACAAAGATTACCGCGACGATCCCCGTCAGGCACACCGCCAAAGCGCACACGATCGCGATCATCGGCAGAAGCAGTTGTTTGAAAATACTTGTGTTTTTCATTTGTTTCCTATATCCTTCCTAGAAAATTGCAGGTACCTGATATTGATAAAATATCTGTGCACAAAAGCATTTATGGCTCAAATCGAGACCGCTTCATATCTCCTCCTATAATACTCCATCGTCCGATACGCCAGAATATCCTTCATGTGATACCGCATCGCCTCATTTTGAATACACCCTGCCAAATCTTCCCTGAGCGCGATCGCACAGCCATCTTTGTCAACAAAAAAGCCCTTTCCTGATTGTTTCAGGAATTTTATCGGCATTGCTTTGGCTTTGTTCAGATGTTGTTTATCCGTCATACTCTGATATGCCTCGTATGAGATGTCCGACGCAATATCCCTCCAGTTTACCCCCGTGTCGAAGAACTCCTTCCAGCTCTTTAGCACCTCTTCATCTGTCACCTCCAGCCGTATGCTTCCATGATTATAAAAGCTGTACAGGATCGGCATCTTATACACTTTCTGCATGTCTGTTGTCTCAATAACCGCTATAAATTCCCTCCCGATTCCGGCATATAGGATTTCTTCCGCTTCAGACAATTCATGTAAGTCGTACAAAAAATCCAGATATCTGCGAAACGGATTTTCCCTGGCGTGTCCCATGCAATACCGATATATATCATCATCCATGTAGGTAAACAATTCCATTCTTGTAGGTACTTTTCCGTCCAGCAGCTCTTTTACCCGATAATACTCCTGGTGAATGCGTTCTCTCACGGACAGTGATCTTTTATCCAGTTCCCTGAACAGATCGATCAGCTTCATATCAAAATCCACTATACAGTCATCAGGATATTCTATATCGTTATATTCATATGCTTTCTTTGTGGAGAATGATTTTTCACCGGAAAGTAACATTGGCGATTTTCCCGCTTTTTCATAGTTTCCGATAAAATCCAGAACATTGAGATAAGCCTTGCCCTTGTATGTACGCAGTCCTCGTCCCAGTTGCTGCAAAAATACGATCGGAGACTCTGTCGGCCTTAGAAACATAACCATATCAAGCGAAGCAATATCCACCCCTTCATTGAACATGTCAACAGAAAAGATCACCCTGATCTCCTGCCTCTTCAACCGCTCTATCGCAATGTCCCTCTCCTCTGACCAGTCCCCGTCGGCATTGCTGTACACCGCTGCGGAAGGAATACCCCTTTTACAAAATTCCTCCGCCATCTGACCTGCATGCTGTCTGGAACAGCAAAAACCCAACGCACGCTTTGAACGATACTTCATATAATATTTATAGATCAATTCATATCTTTTCTCATTGTCAGCGTAAATCTGTGTCAATTCCCTCTCGTCATAACGTCCCTTTACCAATCGAAGACCGGAATAATCTGTGGCGTCATAGATACCATAATAATGAAACGGCACCAACATTCCCTTATTGATCGCTTCTTTTAACGAGATCTCATACGGTACATTATAATCGCACAGCTCATAGATATTTTTGCCGTCCATCCGCTCCGGCGTTGCAGTAAGCCCCAGCATAAACCGCGGCTTGAAGTATTCCGTGATCTTTCTGTACTGTTCGTTGACAGCATGATGAAACTCATCGATCACAATATACTCAAAATAATCTGCCCTGAAATATTCTTCGTTCAGATATTCCGTTCTTCCCAGCGTCGCGACCGAAGCAAATATGACGGATCTGTCCGTGTCCTTCTGCTTCCCATAGAAAAAACCATAGTCATCGGAATGACGCACATTTCGAAAAGCGGCGGCTGCCTGTTTCAATATCTCTTCCCTGTGTGCCACAAACAATACCGTCTTATACGCGGCAGAATCAAATGCCGCAAGATATGTCTTCCCTATACCCGTGGCAGCCTGAACAAGTCCCTTTACCGCCCCGTCAGCCCTGCTGTCCTCCAATGCATACAATGCCTCTATCTGCACCCCTCTCGGCTGGAACAGCACCTCTATCCTGCCGTCTCCGTCCTCCTCGTTTTGATCGTATCTGGCTAAATCTTTTGCAACGGCGGGCTTGTGCCAGTTTTTTGAATATCTGTACAGCTCCTCGTCATCTATGACAATGGAATGGTTGAAAAACAGCTCTTCAAAAGCATTGTAAAACAGTAAAAAATTCTTATTATCGGTTTTACTGTTAAACCGATAATTCCACTCGATCCCCGATGTCAGCGCACTTCTCGAAATATTTGACGAACCGATATAGATCTCACTCATTTTCTCATAATGAAAAATATAAGACTTAGGGTGAAACGAACGCGCTTTATCATTATAAAATCTTAGATCAACACGATTCCCCAGTTCCTTCTTGATCAGGCAGAGCGCTGATGGCTGTGTGATCCCAAGATAATTTCCTGTAAGGATCCTTATCTGAACACCTCTGTCAAGTGCCGTTTTCAGATCACTCATAATCATCCTGACACCTGATTCCATCAGAAAGGAGACGATGATATCGACGCGCCCTGCTTTCCTCAAACTCATTTTCAACTGGTAATACAGAAAACGACTGCGGTCTTTATCGCCCGTCATTACATCTGTTGACTCGACCACAGTGTTATCTAATTGAATTTTTTCCAGTTCGTTCCTCTGTTCCTCATATTTATTCATGGTCTCCTCAGAATCAAAGTTAGCCATTTTTCCCCTTCCCATCACACATATTTCTATTTCCCGCAAAATCAAATTGAGCCATCGCTCATCAACCCATTGTAATCTTACATTTCATCTTTTGTTTTCCGATGTAATGCCTTTTACCTCCTGTCAAGGAACAGTCTCACTGCATCTTTCAAGTCATCACTGAATTCATCCAGATCGTCAAAACAGATCACCTTGTCATGTAACAGCTGCGCAATATCATAAATCATTTCTGATTTATGCATTTCCAGCATTACTCCCGGCTTTTTCTTATCTCTGCTAATTCTTTTTTCCAAGGCCCAGAACTTGTCAGAAGGATTTTTGTCTCCACTCAAAAGTTTTATATACTCCTTATTGAGATGATCCATGTAGCTTTCCTGCCAGTCGGCAATCTTCTCTCTAAATAGTTTCCAGTCTCTTTTTGAAACTTCCATCTGATACTCCTTTTTTT
>VSNO01000125.1 GCA_009774375.1 Lachnospiraceae bacterium | reverse complement strand
AAGCAGCTTTCCCACATCCTGCAAACAGGGTTTCCCACAGTTCCATAAACACAGCCAGTTATACGACATTCCCACAATGCCTGCGCCTACGGAATCCATCTCTCTATCTATTTCTTTGTTAGAAACATCTTTTTACAGACCTATTCCCGCCATTCTTGCGAAAACGGTTTTTCGCCCGATAAGTTCCGACTGTTTTTCTTTTGTCAGGCTTTCAAATACACTCTTATACCCTTTTTCCAGCAATGGAATACCTTTTGCGATAAGATACAGCTTCATGTCAAGCCATTCCTGCCATAATGCTTCAAACAATACCTTGCTGTCCGTAAAAGTTTCATCTTCCTCAAAGCCATGCGGCGGCGTATAATATTTGAGCATTACAAAACCCACTTTACTAACAATTCACTTCAGTCAACAATGCCACCGCATTGCCTTCTTCCTCTGGTGTTAAAAATACCACATAGTCATCCACGCTATACATTGCATGATTTTCGTCAAAAAAAATAAACATCATTCTATACAAACCATTCGATGTCCCAGCCATCCAGTTCTTTCCACTCAAAATCATGTTTAAGATCCTGATAACATTGTTCACAAATACAGGCGGATAAGTCCTCAGGAACAAACCACCGCTGATGCGGATTGACCTGAACCGGCTCAAAGCAAAATTCACAACGTTTCAAATATGGAGCATGCTCACTTATTTCTTCACCATCCGTCGGATTAATATATACTTTCTTTAAATGTTCAATATCATTCATTATAATCCTCCTGCTGCCATTCGTTTACCAAGGAAGTCCAGCATTTTGTCAAGTCATTCTTTATCCAGACAAACACCGACTTTCTACATGCAAATTGAAAACACAAATATTGATCGTTTCTTCCAAAGGCCAAATCTCTTTGCCTGTCAGTATCCGTAAGCTTCTGTCGATTGATACCGGCGATAAACTGGCGGCGTATACTTCAGGAGATGTTATTATGCTTAAAACTTTAAAACTTCCTTCCGCAGAAGAATTTGAAGCCTCGCTTGACGAAGCGCAAAAATGGGCATTATACTGATATATTCCGTGACCCTGACGATAACAAATTTCCGAAATGTGCAAAAGATTCTCATGCCTTATATATTGCCTTCCCTACTCGCCTGCACGGATCAGTCCCATCATCAGTTCACTTCCGGTCAGCATCTTGTCCCTTGCAATGATGAGCAGCCTGTATTTCAGGAACGGATTGAGCTGCTGCTTTGCCGCCTCCGCGTCAGTAATAAAATAATCCTGCGCCTCCAATTCCTCATGGCTGCAGTCCACAAAGACAAGTATGCACCGACAGCGCGCATGATACAGCTTCAGATATGCACATAGATTTTCAAAATGAAGGGACTTATCCACATCTGCGCCTCTTTTAACCACCACATTCCCGCTATCCGCAAAACTGTCTGCTGCATTGTCAAATGCATTTCCCATCAGGATAAATGACATGGGTGTCACTTTCGAGGTGATCTGATCACTGCCCCAGTACACCATATTGCTGCGCATATTCTGAAACATCTTATCGTGCGCCTTCAATGATGCCACGGCATCTCTCACAGAGCTGTACACGGCGCCGCCGCCTGACACATCTGCCACAAATGCGATCTCCGGCTGGTGTCCCTTCGCCGGCGCGTTGGAAGGTGCATGAAAGATCCTGTCCACCCGCTTATTTAATTCAAGCTTCTGAATCTGCGTCAATGCCATCACACTACCTCCCGTTTTTCTGCGCAAGATACTGGTTCACGATCTTCTCGATCGATTCCCGCGAGATCGGATAGTCAAACTCCTTGATGATCCTGTCCACAGTATAGCCATGATCCACCAGATGCCTGATCGCACCGCCATACGCAAAATCTTTCGTAAAATTTGACAGCGCTTCCACAAAATAGCCGTGATTCATCTCTTCCATATCCACCACACACTCCTGCAATTTCGTCTTTTCGATCGTAATCCTGTTCTCATTATATCATGTTTATCCGCTATTTCCTACTGTAAATTAGACTGTCATCATGTAACAGTTCAGCCTTCGGCTTCCTGTTACAAGCATCAAGCCATGCAAATATCGCCAAACCGAACAAGGTTCGGCATGCGATGGGCTTGATGCATCTCAACCACTACGTGTTCTTACGGACTTTGCAGCGCAGTGCAAAGTCCTAGACTGAACTGTAACGTCATCATCTCACCCGGAAATCTGTAGTTACTGTTCCGACAGTTCGCAAACAGTAGCGATCTATATGAAACAGTCGTCCCAGCCTGACTGTCTGTCTGTTTCTGTGACAGTGCGTATCAGATAGCCCCGCTGTACATAAAAAGCTTGCAAATCTGAATCAAACAGGTATATTTAGATTAAGGAAACCAGAAACGGCAATATGAAAGGAGTATTTATGAATGCCATTCAGATCGAAAACCTTATACGTGATTACGGCGGCGGGAAGGGCGTGTTTGATGTCTCTTTCCATGTAGACCATGGAGAAGCTTTTGGATTTCTGGGGCCGAACGGAGCAGGTAAGACGACAACAATCCGTCATCTAATGGGTTTTATAAGACCGCAATCGGGAAAATGTACCATAGACGGCATAGACTGTTGGAGCGGGCGGGATAAAGTGCAGGCGAGACTCGGCTATATTCCCGGTGAGATCAGCTTCTTTGACGACATATCGGGGACGGAATTTTTGAAATTCCTCGAAGAGTACCGCAGGATCGGCACATGCAGCCGCAAGGCAGAATTGCTGGAACGTTTTGAGCTGGATCCCACGGGCAGAATCAAAAAGATGAGCAAAGGGACAAAACAAAAACTAGGGATCGTCGCCGCATTCATGCACGACCCTGATATCCTGATCCTCGATGAACCGACCAGCGGGCTCGACCCGTTGATGCAGAGCAGATTTGTCAATCTGGTCGCGGAGGAAAAAGAACATGGCAAGACGATCCTGATGTCGAGCCATATGTTTGAGGAGGTGGAGCGGACCTGCGACCGCATCGGCATCATACGCAAGGGAAGAATGATCGCCGTCGATTCTGCCGCGGCACTGCATGAGCGGCACACGCGCAGCTACACGGTGACTCTTGAGAACGAAACTGCCGCCGAAGCCTTTACCGCCGATTTTGACGGTGTCCGCAGCGGGATCAGGGTTACTGTCGCAGCAAAGCAGAGCCTGGAGGAGATCTTCATGAATTACTACGGAGGTGACAAAAATGATCAGCATGACATTATATAAACGCGAGATGAAAGGAAGTGTAAAGCTGCTTGTTATCTTTGGCGCGGTCATTACCCTGTACGTTTCCATTATCATCAGTATGTATGACCCCGAGATGATGAAAATGCTGGACAGCTTTGTAGACGCCATGCCGGAATTGATGGCGGCTGTCGGCATGAAGGCAAATGCTGCAGATCTACTGGGATTTATGGTATCTTACCTCTACGGATTCATACTGCTGGTTTTCCCGATGCTGTTCTGTATACTGCGCGGAAATGCCCTGATCGCCAAATATGTGGACAAAGGTTCCATGACAGCGCTGGTTGCAGCGCCCGTAAAACGGCGTACCATCGCACTCACACAGTTGTCCGTACTCTTAAGCGGGATCCTGCTGCTTGTTTTTTACATCACGATCCTGGAATATATCTGCGCCGGAAGCGGTTTTCCGGGAGAACTGGATCTGTCAGCATTGCTGTCCCTGAACTTTGGGCTGCTGTGCCTGCATTTGTTCATCGGGGGCATATGTTTCCTGTCTTCCTGCATATTTTCTGATACCAAGTACAGCATTGCAGCCGGGGCAGGCATACCTGCGCTGATGTACGTCCTGCAGATGCTCGCGAACGTCGGCGGAAATGCAGAGAAGATAAAGTATTGCACCTTTTTCACCCTGTTTGATCCGGACGGCATCATCGTCGGGGAGAGCAATGCGGCAGCCGGGGCATTCCTGCTCTTTGCAGGCGCTGTTGTGCTGTACGGGATCGGGATCATGATATTTGATAAAAAAGATCTGTACATCTGACAGAAAACATTATGAACTCCACCCAGACTCTGATTGGGGACTGTTCAGGATCTGGGTGGAGTACCAGCTATATTTCGTCTATATACACCACGCCTTTTATCCGCTGCAGCGTATGAAAATATCCGTCCCTGCCGATCTTTCTTGGCAGGCGGAAGGTCGCAACGATCTGAAAATGCTGCCCCTTCGCCTTTGGCTTATCGACATAAAAGCTGTCCACAAAGCAGTTGTCCTCTTTGAGCTGTCTGGACACATTGGTGATCGCCTTGCCGTCCTCGACTTCTATATAGAGCGTCATGTAACGTGAATATCTGTAGACCCTGTCCTCAATGACCGGTACTAAATGGACGCCGACAAGCCACATCGCCGTGAGAAGCACCGCACCGTCAGCAAACCCGATCCCCACCGCAAGCCCGATGCACGCGCAGGTCCATATGCTCGCCGCGGAGGTCAGCCCCTTGATCTGATGCCCCGACACCAGGATCGAACCCGCGCCGAGAAAACCGACACCGCTGATAACCTGCGCGGCGATCCTCGAGATGTCCAGCCGCTCCGGATAGATCTCCTCCAGATACTGCTCCAGCAGCATCACCATCGTCGCGCCAAGGCATACCGTAATCGTGGTCCGCGCACCGCCGCCGCGCCGCTTCGCGCCCCTGTCGATGCCGATCACGATGCCAAGCGCCAGGGATATGGCCATTCTGATAAAAATATTTTGCCACGTCCAGTCAGAGAGTCTCGTCGTAAACATGCCTTTTCCTCCTCCTTCCGCCAATGCCTGCCTGTCCATCACCCATTTATAAAATAGTCTCTCGGAGTCTTATAAATGAACGTCACACAATTCCTACCGCACGATCTCATCCGAATCCAGCAGTATCGTAGCCAGCTCTGCCTCGTACTTTTTCTCCCTGATCTGTTTATGGGCATTTGCCAGTGTATCCTCAAGCGATGCCTCATCATCATCTACATCTAAGACCTTAAATTCAAACAGGATCTGCTCGTCTATGGAAGCTTCAAAACTCCTGCCCTTTAAAAGCTCCTCCGTAATCTGTTTTACTTCAATATTTCCCTTCTGTATCAGGGAATTTACAAGACCGTTTCCGCTCGTATTTGACCAGTAGGCTGCATACTTCCCACCTTTTCTGATAAAGGAGGCAATTGACCACGGATTATATATATCTGTATACGCCCCGAAAGTAAATCCATCATACCACTGCTTTACTCCCTGTTTCTCTCCGCCAAGTCCCATATCATCGAGCGCCTTGAAAACCTCCTCTTGTGTAAAGCCAAATGAAACGGCATATTCGTCAGAGGTTGTCGTAACCACATCCAGATTATTTAAGTCAGAATAAACAGATTCCTTCGAGATCCTTGTAATCCCTGTGATGATCCCTCTGTGGAGATGCGGATTTGTCTTGAACGTACTGCTGAAAAAATTCCTGAAAAATCCAACCGCCTCATCCCAGTATCCGCCAAGCCACGCTTCCTGCATCGGGGTGTCGTACTCATCAAGCAATATAATCACCTTTTTGTCATAACATCTTTCCAGATATCCTCCAAGACGGTTTATGGCTGTTACCGCTGTCTCGTCAGACATATCGTCATTGACAGATTGAAAGTGCGCCCTGTCATTGTCATCAAATACATCTGTAGTCATAATATCCTTATACAGTTTATAAATATCTGTTATGATCCTCTTAAATAGTTCTCTAAGCCCTTCGGCACGATCAGTCTTAATCCCCGCAAAACTGATAAATATCACAGGATATGTGCCCTGTAACTGTCTGTATTTTTCATCATTCCAGATCCCAAGTCCTTCAAACAGGTCTGCCCTGCCTGCATATTTATTGGAGAAAAAACACTCTGTCATGCTCATATTCAGTGTCTTGCCAAACCTGCGGGGACGGGTGATCAGGGTCACTGTGGAGCCCCTTTCCCACCATTCCTCGATAAATCCTGTCTTGTCTATATAGAATCTGCTTTCCTCCCTCAGTCTGTCAAAACGCTGTTCCCCTATATTCACGATCGTACTGCTGTCCATATCCTCACCTCCTGTTTGTTCAAAGTATCTGTAATATTCATTATTTTATCGTTCTGCATTTGATCTGCCTCACTCAGCGCCGCCGCATTGCATCTTTCCTCTTCATTGTACTACATCTTCTCCAGTTCTTCAATCCAATTCGTATGCAAATGGAAGACTTGCAAATTCCGACTCCCTGCTGTATAATGGTCAATACAAATAAACCATTATACAGCAGGAAGCCACTACCCTTATGAAGCAATATTACTTATGAAAAAGAAAGGAATCCAACCATGTCAGTTTACAGCATTACATTCAGCCCTACAGGCGGCACGCAAAAAGTTGCCGATCTGTTTGCAAGATCCTTCTGCCCGGACAGCGTCAATATAGATCTTACCGACTGTGAAACGGATTTCCGGTCATTTTCATTTTGCGAAAATGATACCTGCATCATATCCGTCCCGTCCTACGGCGGACGGGTTCCTGCCATTGCAGTATCCAGGCTGCGCCAGATGAAAAGCGGGGGAGCCGCGGCAATCCTGATCGTAGTCTACGGAAACCGGGCATATGACGATACTTTTGCGGAATTGCAGGACACCTTGACAGACGCCGGATTTTCCTGTGTAGCCGCAGTTGCCGCTGTCGCGGAGCACTCCATCATGCGCCAGTTCGCTGCCGGACGCCCTGACGCACAGGATGAAAAAGAACTTGCAGATTTCGCCGTAACAATCCGTTCCAAAATGGAATCCGGCACCTTATCCGCCCACTTAAATCTGCCGGGAAACCGCCCTTACCGGGAATACAGCGGCGTTCCCATGAAACCCCAGGCCGGAAAATCCTGCAACAAATGCGGGCTTTGTGCGACAAAATGTCCTGTCCAGGCAATCAGTGCCGCCGACCCTTCAAAGACCGACACCCAAAACTGTATTTCCTTTATGCGCTGCATCACTGTCTGTCCCCAAAAAGCCCGGCATGTCAGCAAGGCTCTTATTGCGGCTGGCAGCATGACGTTGAAGAAAGCCTGCGGCGGTTATAAGAAAAACGAATTGTTTCTGTAAACCTTCTTGCCAACGGTTCACCACAATTTTTTCATAAGTGAATCCATTCGGGCTTTCCGTCCCCGGGCTTTATTCCTGCAATCGCTTCATGACCTGTTTTGCCGCAAGTTCTGATGGCCACATGGTATCCATTTTAGAGGAGATAAACAGAGTTATCGGAGCAATGTACTTCCACATTCATTTTTGCCCCATGTCCAGCAAGTATATTTCTCAGATATTCAGAAATTTCAGTTCCGGCAAAATCACATCCGGTAAGTATGATTCCCGGCAGCCATGAAAACTTTTTCAGTATTTCTCCGTTTTCAGGATTGACTTTGATAAGCTTTTCATCGCTCGTTGAGCAATAGGCATTTGCATGAGCACCCATGGCCACATGATATAAGCTCAAACATTCATCGTCCTGTCCACACGGCGTAAACATGTATTTTTGTTCAAACTCCCCATCTCCGTTCTTACAGTAAACACATACTTCCATGTAATCTTTCAGGATTGTAAGATACATATGATTGTTCTGCTCAACAAAGGCGGATTCCCCTATGATATCCCGAACATATCTCCCATAATCTTCTACATAAAAGAAAACCCTTGTACTTTCCTCCGGTATCGCTTCAAATAAAGAATACTTTTGCCTTAACTCCAGTGAAGGATTGAGAAATATCCCACGTGCAGTACCAATATCTTTTTCCTTAACAGGGTCTTTGACAAAAAATTCAATATCCATATCTCCGGCTCTATCCAAAAGTATATTTTGAAACTCTTTTTCTGTAACGTATAGGACAGACGCCGTTCCGATTTGCTCATAGTTATCTTCAGAATTTTGGGCGAAAACGTAATATAACGGCATCCGGCAGATAAGTACCCACTGGAGCAGGAGATATACCATTCCATCTTTTACATGAAAGTCAAAAAATGTTTCTCCCGCATGCGCATGCCAGATTTCTTTCTGCTGCCCGCTGTCCATATCCAGTACAATCATTTTCTTGTCAAATGCTATATACAGCATATGATTTTCTTCCAATACTGCCCGGTATTTCAGCTGGCTCTTAAATGTCACTTTGACTCTCTCCCTTTTCCCGGATATGGGATCATATAGCAGAATCTGTTCATAATCCGGACAATGCAGCACAATAAAAAACTGATTGGACTGTTCCAGATAAGTACAAATCTCTACATCTGACTCCGGATCCACATCATAAAAGGTTGATAAAAGGCAGTCAGACGCCTCATCAATTGTAAGAATACAGTTATTGTCATATTCTACCAGAATATGTCCGCTGATGTCGGCGTGGATTTTCCTGATATCCAGTCTGACTGTTGGAAACACATTTTCTAAAATAGTATCCGTTTCCAGATTCCACTCATGAATCCTACCGTTTTCATCTATGACATATACATTATGGTCAGCCATGTGGATCGCCTTACACTGTTTCAGCAACAGATTGCGGTGGATTGACGCTTTCTTTTGCTCAATATCATATAATTTGATCGTATCATCCCAATAGATGCTGACCTTACTGCCTTCAATACCAAGAAACTCTCCCCGTTCCGGTATTATTTCTTCGGAAAATTCATCCAAAACAACCTTTTCCCCATTCTCCAGATCAAGGATGATCAATTGTTTGCCTGAATGTATCAGACATTTGGTCTGGCAGTCATCAAAAACACTCATTGGTTCGTTTGTCGGTGTATCGAATGCCCGACAAGTTTCATATTGATAGATTTTCTGTAGTCTGTCACACTCCATATCAAGACGGAGAAATTCCCATTCACTGGGACGGTATGCTTTTTTCGTAACAATTTCTTCCGATAACTTTACATGAAGAATAATCTGGTTTTCCCGAGGCATAGCAACATGACAGATACGCCCAGGCCCCGTGTAGACATAGCTGTACCGCATATCCCCGTCAACAGAAGAAAATAAACGGACAGTATCCCCTCCCCATACACCGCAGATATATGTACCAAATGGAGAAAACCGAATATCGTCAATGACGCGTTCCTCCTTTTCTCCTGTCAATAGCATTTCTCCTTTTTCTCCCCGTACATATTCAATGTAGGTTCTTCTTCCTTCTTCCGTATCGTCGTAAAAGCGTACGAGAAATGTCTGTACAGAACCTGCCGCAATCTTTTTATCAGGATCATGCCCTTCCTGTGCGATGGCGCTGCCCACAATAAAAGAAGAAAGCATCCTGTGCGTTTCCCTGTCCCACAGGCAGACCTGGTCATCATCCCCCAGTGTCAGGATCCGGTCTGAATTGCTGTGTGGGATCACGAAATCAGTATATGATCCAATATGTCCTTCAAAAAGAAATGTCCGGTCTGTGATCTTACAGTTCCGAAAGGAGGCCGCAAGGCAGGAATCACCTGTTCCTGCGGAGCAGATTGTTTCATAAAAACGGCATTGTCTCAAATCAAGACCATCGAAATTTTCACCGGCAACTGTTTTTCTTACTTTCTTTATGATCTCAACGACATTGCGTATCAGATACTGCGGGTCAATTGGAGAGTACCTGTATAAGTCCAAAATCTGGCGAAGCATTGTCTGTTCCGGAACGGCAGCAGCCGGAATGTGCCAGTGGTTTTCCGCATCCAAAACGGGTGTGTTTCTATGTTCTCCAAGGATTTCCCCGATAAAACTTTGAATCGTCTCATCGGGTATTTCATAAAAAACAGGTTCCAGACAATGCCGGATGTTATCTGCCACGCCATCATTATCATCAAGATCAGGACTTTGCGTATGGGTATTTTTTCCATGATGATACAATGCAAGTGCTTCACGCATACGCTGGACAATGTAATACGCTGCAAAATAATCCCTTATATGATGGTGGACAAACGAGTATCCACTCACACCGTTTCTATTCATAACACCAAGTATATTCACGATGATGTCCAAATACCGGTTTGACGAAATCCTGCAAAGCTGCTCTTTCAAGTCAGCGAGGGATTCTGTCTCAGACTCATATTCAGAGAAAGCGGGGATTTCTGTAACCTGCTTTGAAAGGATCGCGTCACCAAAAGACCTTTCGATTTCTTTTAACAGGTCTGCTTTTGTAAGTTGAAAGATCCCCCTGTCATTCATATGATATCCAACTGTTGGAAGGATAAAATCCATTGTATACATCAGCATCTTTTTTAACTGTACATCATCCGTATACCCATGTTTCATTTTTCCCTTTTCGGAATAAAACGGCGTGCCTCTGTGAAAAAAATGGTAAAGTATTTCCCCTCTGGTCAGCGGCTTGATTTTTTCTGCCTTGTTTCTGCACGCAAACATACACAAAAACAAGGGAATCCGCAGACAGTCCAGCAATTCCGTATGGGCTTCAATCCATGCGATATCTGTATCAGAGTAATCGGCATGGGTAAGATAATCCCGGATGTTTTCGGTTTCTAGCCCCTGCAGGGCAACATAGTTAAAGCCGTCAGGGAGATAGTTTTCTGACATCCGCCGTGTTGTCAGGATAATACGGACATTTGTAAATCTTGCAAGCTGTTCGATCTCATTGCGCAAAAGTTCCCTGACAGATTGTCCGGATGCAGTCCCGTCTGCCTGCATTGTATTGATCTCGTTAAACCCGTCCAGCAAGAGCAGATATTGCGGGCTTTCGGTTTCTTTCATAAATTCCTTTTCAATATCGCTTAACTGTTCCGATGTATAAGACTCAAATTCCCCGTCGTCCATAATAGATTTGACATATCTTGTATTATAATTGGTTTTTCCGTATTTTGATGAATACCATTGCCCTATTACATTAGGACACCTGTTCAGTTCCACATAAACCGGAATCATATCCGGCATTTGTTCTTTTTCCTTTAGAAGGACAGACAACTGGTGCGCTAAAAAGGTAGTTTTTCCGATACCACCCTCTCCCATCAGAACCAGATGTTCCTGAACATGCTCCTGAAAAATTTCCTGAACCGGCGTTACCCTGCCTTCCCTGTTGACAGCCAGCGGTTCGTAATAAACATCCCGATAAATACCGTTTGGAAAAAGGCTCTCAAATATTTTAAGTCCTCCAAATTTATTGTTGCCGGAACAAAGTATCCCATAATACCGTTTACTTGCTTTCCAGATCTGAACGCGGATATTCTCCTGTGATAATGTACTGACAAACTGGCATGGTGAAAACCATTTTTCGGAAATTCCCTGATTTTCCGCGCGGCTGATCAACTGGTTTCCATCAATAATTTCAATCGTAAAACCGCACGCATTGTGTTCCTTTTTAAAAGCATTCCACCGCTCGATTTCCGGTTTTGTCAGCTGTCTGGGCAGACACAGATACCACGAATGGATATTTGTATTTTTCTGGACCGCAGTATTGTAGGAATCACGGATTTGTTTCCATTGTATGTCTTTTAAGGGATCCCTGAAATATTTACACTGATAGATGTCCATACCGTCAGGATGAGAAACGAGCACATCTATGCCGTCATCTCCGGGATTCGCTGCAATCTGATGTACCTCCAGACCGGGATTTTCCAGATCCAGCAGTTCTGCGCAAAAAACTTCAAAACGCTCCCTTGCCCCAATTATTCCTCCATTATGTCTCTCAAAGTTTGTCCAGCTTTCTACTGTACCCATTCCAAACCGCCTCACTTATAACCATTTATTCCCGCAAACAACGAACCAGGCGACTATTTACAAACAGTTGACTTATGATACAATGAGAAACCTCCTGAATACCGTTTGTAACAATCCCTGCCACTATACTGCTAATAAAGCTAAATAAATGTTCATTCATTGTTTTCCCTGTTATACTTCATCATTTTTCCATTGTTCACTAAAAAACAGATACTACTCCTATCATTTATTCTACATCACCATAACAATTTAGCAAATATTTACAGAGATAATTTACAAATTTTATAAAACAGGCGCCGCTGGTATCAAACTTCGTTTCGTCGCTTTCTCCTTCTCCATTCAAAAAGGCAACCGCCACGCTTTGGAATCGTTTTAGCTCATCGATCTCTACACGCTGACGTATCGTCTACCCTCTTTTCCCTCACCAGCCGCATGGACAAGCTGGTTTTGTAATAAGGGCATTAAAAAACAGCGCTGCCATCAAAATCGCGCCTGCCCGTCTTAGAGCGTGTTTGTTAAATACTGTATTTGAACTATACTTAACATTTCTGTTATTCTCAATAGCTTATTTGTTAAACTTATCTTTTTTATTAAATTTTACATTTTGATAAGTTTCTGTTACTGTTTTATCTGAATTATGCTAGAATAAATAGCGAATACAAAATGAAGAGGTCAGCTATGGATTATACGATACGTGAAATACAAAAACAGGAATATCCTTTACTGGATAATTTTCTATATGAAGCAATCTTTATTCCAGAAGGTATCGAACCTCCACCCAAAACCATCATTACATCTCCCGAATTGCAGATTTATGTTGAGCATTTCGGGGAATCAATAGATGATTGGGGATTAGTAGCAGAGGTTAACGGTAAGATTGTCGGGGCTGTTTGGGTTCGCATTATGAACGATTACGGACATATAGATGATGAAACACCTTCTTTGGCAATCTCTCTTTATAAAGAATACCGGGGCTTTGGCATTGGAACGGTTATGATAAAAGAAATTCTTACCCTGCTTAAATCACATGGGTACAGGCGGGTTTCTCTTTCTGTTCAAAAAGCCAATTATGCGGCAAAGATGTATCTAAAGACTGGTTTTGAAATTGTAATGGAGAACGAAGAAGAATATATTATGGTACACTGCCTATAACGAATTTATAAATAGATTGGAGAAAGGACATTCCATTTATGAGGATCCGACCATATATACCAGACAAAGATTACGAATATGTCTCAAAATGGATTGATGACGAGAGAACTCATGCTTTTTGGTGTGCAAATCTTTTGCCATACCCCTTAACACGAAAATCTTTCCATGATTTATTAGAGAAAAATGCAATGAACTGGACGGACAGTGCCTATGTAGCAACTGAAAATAACGGACAGGCAGTAGGCTTCTTCTGTTATTCTGTCAATACAGCAGACAATATCGGCTTTCTTAAATTTGTTATCGTTGATAAAACAAAACGTGGAAAAGGTTACGGAAAAGAAATGCTGGATCTTGCTCTGCAATACGCTTTCCAGATAACCGGCGCAAAAGCGGTTCAACTAAATGTTTTCAGTGAAAACGCATCAGCAAAGCAATGTTATAAAAAAGTCGGCTTTGTTGAAAGAACGATTGACAAAGATCTATTTGCATATAAAGACGAGTCGTGGAGCAGATGTAACATGATAATTTCAAAACAATCACTCTAATTTTCACAAAGGACGCATGATTATGGTATTAGAGCGTGTTTGAAAAATCATTCCCGCTATCTGTATAACGACGCATATGCGTTGTATTCACCACTTTGCGTGATATTTGCACCGAATTCAGTCAACATAGCCCGAGAACAGTTGAGGAATGGGCAGATTTCAGAGGACGAGTATTTTGAATGGAAAATCAACTGGCCTGACACGAGTAGTAACAT
>VSNO01000124.1 GCA_009774375.1 Lachnospiraceae bacterium | reverse complement strand
TCCTGCGACAACCTGTGAATCGGCATGACAGAAACAGGGTAATGTTTCACTATAATATTATAAATAAGAGGTGTTTCAAATGAGTAAAGGTTTTAAAGACTTACTGCAAAAGGTTTACGAGTGTGACCGCAAGACGGTTGCCGTCGCTGTGGCAGAGGACGAGCCGGTACTAGAGGCTGTCCAGGCCGCAAAGGAAAAGGGCATCGCTGACGCCATCCTTGTCGGTGACGAGGCAAAGATCAGGGAGATCGCCGCCGGTATGAACATGGATCTGACAGGATTCGAGATCATCAACGAGACAGATCACGTGCAGGCTGCACACACAGCTGTCAAGCTCGTCCATGACGGCAGGGCGGACATGTACATGAAAGGGCTGATCGACACCAAGAACTTCTTAAAGAGCGTTCTTGACAAGGAAGTCGGCCTCCGCACAGGCAGGGCGCTCTCCCATGTATGCGTATTTGAGATCAAGGGCATCGACCGCCTCCTGTTCTTATCCGACGTCGCATTTATGACCTATCCCACACTGGAGGACAAAGTCGCGATCATCAACAATACGGTTGAAGTCTGCCACGCATGCGGCATCGCAAATCCCAAGGTTGCTCCCGTTGCCGCCGTGGAAGTCGTCAATCCGAAGATGCCCTGCACCGTTGACGCGGACGAACTCGCAAAGATGAATGACGAAGGCAAGATCACAGGCTGCGTGATCGACGGACCGCTCTCCATGGATATGGCGATCGACAGCGCCGCTGCCGCGCACAAGGGCGGAACAGACAGAAAGATCGCCGGGGACGCCGACGTGATCCTCTTCCCGGATATCCATGCCGGAAACCTCGTATACAAGGTGCTGACACACCTCTGCGATGTCAAGAACGGCAACATCCTCACAGGTACAGCGGCACCTGTCATCCTGACATCGCGCTCTGACAGCTTCGAGGCAAAACTGAACTCCATCGCGCTCGCCGCTGTCGTTGCAGAATCCATGAAAAAGGCGAAATGATCTGTCAAAATATATAACAAGCAGAAATACAAGGAGGAATTACATATGTCAATCAAAAGTCTGATCATCAATCCAGGCTCCACTTCTACCAAGATCGGTGTTTTCGAGGACGAAACCCTGCTGTTCGAAGAGACGCTGAGGCACTCCACCGAGGAGATCTCCCAGTATGCCACGATCGTGGACCAGAAAGATTTCCGCAAGAAGATCATCACTGACCTGTTGGCTGAGAAAAACTTTGATCTGAAGTCCTTAAATGTTGTCGTGGGACGCGGCGGTATGTTAAAACCGATCCCGGGCGGTACCTATGCAGTGACGGACGCACTGCTTGCAGACCTGAAGGTCGGCGTACAGGGACAGCACGCTTCCAACCTCGGCGGCATCCTGGCGCGGGAGATCGCTGACTCCATCGGCGTTCCTTCCTACATCGTCGATCCTGTCGTTGTCGATGAGCTGATGCCGATCGCGCGGTATTCCGGCGTTCCCGAACTCCCCCGCACCAGCGTATTCCACGCGCTGAACCAGAAAGCAGTGGCCAAGAGATACGCCAGGGAGACCGGAAAACCCTACGACACGCTCCGGCTGATCGTAGTCCACATGGGCGGCGGCGTCTCTGTGGGCGCCCATATAAACGGCAAAGTCGTGGATGTGTTCAATGCACTCGACGGAGATGGCGCATTCTCTCCGGAGCGCGCGGGCGCTGTTCCGAGCGGTGCACTGATCAAGATGTGCTTCTCCGGAAACTATACCGAAAAAGAAGTGTACAGCAAGATCGTCGGCAAGGGCGGTTTCAATGCCTATCTCGGGACAAACGATATGCGCGAGGTCACAAAGCGTGCAAACGAAGGTGACGAGAAAGCAGCGGAAGCGAAGAAAGCCTTCCTGCTGCAGGTGTCAAAAGATATCGGATCCATGGCATGCGTGCTGAACGGAAAAGTCGATCAGATCATCGTGACCGGCGGGATCGCATACGGCGAGGACGTCGTTGCCGCCCTGAAAGAAGCGGCGGAATGGATCGCTCCGTTCACCGTATATCCCGGCGAGGACGAGCTGCTGGCGCTGGCACAGGGCGCCCTGCGCGTGCTGAACGGCGAAGAGAAAGCAATGGAATATTGATCTTCTGAAAAATACAGGGTTAAACCGGCGGATCGGTTTAACCCTGTTTACATATCCATCTACAATTCCAGATTCGACATACGGATCGAGAGATCTGTATAGATTCCCGCCGGTATATCCTCCGTAAAACTGTATTCATTCATATCATCCTGATAAAAATTGTAGACCATCACCCTGGTCTTCTCCGCATCCACGATCCAGTACTCACGCACTCCCGCAGTGCGGTATTTGAAGAGCTTTGTCGTGTAGTCGATCTTCCTGCTGGCAGGAGATACGACCTCTATGATCCAGTCCGGCGCGCCGTTACATCCCCTGTCGTCCAGTTTGTTCTCATCACAGATAATACAGATATCCGGCTCCACATAGCTCCTGTCATCAGCATCGACAAATACGCCAAACGGGGTGATATCCACTTCCCCCTTAAAATTGTTCCTCCTGATATGCTCACGGATCGTGGCGAACAGCTCACCGACAATCCGCTGATGGCTCCTCGTGGTCGGCGCCATATAATATACCTTTCCATCAATGAGCTCCGCCCTCTGCCCGTCCGGAAGATCATATACGTCGTTGATCGTGTAAGTGTTTAATTCAGTTAATGCCATTCTCATTCTCCTTATCTAAAAAATAAATATATCTTGATTATAACCTATTTTTCGACAAAATAAAACCCCAAAGGACAAATCCTTTGAGGTTTTATGTAAGATTTTGTATGATCCTGCAATTATTTATTTGCCACTGCAGCCCGGATCTGTTCTGTGAGCATCGGAACGATCTTGTTCAGGTCGCCCACGATACCGTAATCTGCCACGTCAAAGATCGGAGCTGTCTCATCCTTGTTGACCGCAATGATGATATCAGACTCTTCCATACCTGCCAGATGCTGGATCGCACCCGAGATACCGATCGCAAAATATACATTCGGGCGAACAGTCTTTCCAGTCTGTCCAACCTGCAGATCCTTGCTCTTCCAGCCGGCATCCACAACCGCACGGGAGCAGCTCACTGTACCGCCGATCGCCTCAGCCAGATCATCAAGGATCTTGAAATTCTCCGGGCTTCCCACACCGCGGCCGCCGGACACGAGAATCTTAGCGTCCATGATATCCACTGTGTCGGTGAGGTTCTTGACAACCTCGACGATCTCCACATACTTGTTATCCGGTGTGAATCCAGGATTGAACTCCTCGATCACAGCCTGCGCGCCCTCTTTCTTCTCCAGCTTCTGCATAACGCCGGGACGTACCGTCGCCATCTGCGGACGGAAATCAGGACATGCGATCGTCGCGATCGTATTTCCACCGAATGCAGGACGTGTCATGAGCAGCTGATTGTGCTTCTGCTCCTTGCCAGGAACCGGATTGATCGGGAAATCACCGATCTCAAGGGATGTACAGTCTGCTGTCAGTCCCGTGTGCACTCTCGCGGAAACTCTCGGTCCCAGGTCACGGCCGATCGCTGTAGCGCCTACCAGCAGGATCTCCGGCTTGTATTTTTCAATAACAGATGCCAGCGCATGTGCGTAGGGCTCCGTCCTGTACTCCTTTAACTCAGGATCATCCACCACGATCACTCTGTCTGCGCCGTAAGCCGCAAGCTCATCCACCAGACCTTTCACATCGCTTCCGACAAGTACTGCTGTCACTTCTGCAGACAATTTCTCTGCAAGTCTCTTACCTTCGCCGATCAGCTCAAGGGCAATACCGCTCACCTTGTTATCTACCTGCTGTGCGAAGACAAACACGCCTTTATATTCTTCTAAATTCATGATTAACCTCCATTATCATATAAGAGTTTTATTCTTCTATCTATCATTTCCATTAGATAACATGCTTCTCTTTTAACTTATCCATGATGTATGTCACAGATTCAGAAGGATCTAATGTAACCTTCTCGCCCTGTCCCTTTCTGACCTTGTCAGAAGCCCTTGCGATCTGTGTCGGAGAGCCCTTCAGTCCAAGGTTGGAATCCTCTACATCCTTTAAGTCCGCCCTGCCCCATGTGGTGATCTCTGTCCTGTACGCATCAAAGATCCCGCCGGGAGTCATATAACGCGGCTCATTCAACTCGGCAAGCGCTGTGATCAGGCACGGCATCTTCGCCTTCAGCACATGATATCTGTCATCGTACTGACGCTCCACGATCACGCTGTCACCCTCGATCTGGATCTTCTGTGCATAGGAGATCACAGGGATTCCCAGATGCTCTGAGATCTGCGGGCCAACCTGAGCCGTATCGCCATCAATCGCCTGACGGCCTGTGATGATCAGGTCATATTCAAGATTTCTGAGCGCACCTGCGAGTGTCTGGGAAGTCGCCCATGTATCCGCTCCGCCGAGAACCCTGTCTGTCACAAGGATACCCTTGTCCGCACCCATCGCGATCGCCTCGCGAAGCACTTCCTCAGCCTTCGGAAGTCCCATCGTGACAACTGTCACCTCTGCACCATACTGATCTTTTAACCGCAATGCTGCCTCAAGACCTGCCTTGTCGTCAGGATTCATGATCGTCAGCATAGCTGCTCTATCAAGTGTACCATCAGGATTGAACTTAACGCCGCCCTTTGTATCAGGTACCTGTTTCACACATACTACAACTTTCATGTTCATTCTCCTTCTATTTTTATTTAATTATCAATCTAAACATGATATTCCACGCAGAAGAACGCCGCCCTCTGGCGTTCTTCATAAAAACTTAGCAAATCTTAGCGCATGTCCTTTATGCGTTTAGATGCGCTTAGTTTTTTTATTTCAAAAGGTTCGATGAGATAACCATTCTCTGAACTTCGCTTGTTCCTTCGTAGATCTCCGTGATCTTGGCATCTCTCATCATGCGCTCCACTTCGTACTCTCTCGTGTAGCCATAACCGCCGTGCAGCTGAACCGCCTTTGTGGTAACTTCCATAGCCATCTCCGCAGCATACAGCTTCGCCATAGCAGCCTCAACATTGTATGAAGTCTTGTGATCCTTTGTGTACTGATCCTTTGTGCATGCAGCCTTGTAAACCATAAACTGCGCAGCCTGTGCCTTTGTAGCCATATCTGCAAGCTGGAACTGTGTATTCTGGAACGCGCCGATCGCACGGCCAAACTGCTTTCTCTCTTTTACATACGCGATCGTCCTCTCCAGAGCGCCCTCGCCGAGACCGAGCGCCTGCGCGGCGATACCGATCCGCCCGCCGTCAAGTGTATGCATCGCGATGCCAAAGCCCTTGCCCTGCTGGCCCAGCATATTCTCCTTCGGGATCCGGCAGTCTGTGAAGATCAGCTCATATGTTGATGAACCGCGGATACCCATCTTCTTCTCCTTCGTACCAAATGAGAATCCCGGCGTACCCTTCTCCACGATGAACGCAGAGATCTCTTTTGTCATCCTGCCGCGCTTCTCGATCATGCCTGTGATGGCAAAGATCACGTATACATCCGCTTCCTTACCGTTTGTGATAAAGATCTTCGAGCCGTTGAGAACCCACTCGTCGCCTTCCAGTACGGCCTTTGTCTGCTGTCCCTGCGCATCTGTACCAGCGCCCGGCTCCGTCAGACCAAAAGCACCGATCTTCTTGCCGCTCGCAAGATCCGGCAGATATTTCTGCTTCTGCTCCTCTGTACCATATGTAAGGATCGGGTCGCAGCAGAGGGAAGTATGTGCAGATACGATAACCGCTGTCGTGCCGCAGACTTTTGCCAGCTCCTCAACACACATTGCGTACGTCAGGACATCACAGCCCTGTCCGCCATATTCCTTCGGAATGGGGATACCCATGAAACCAGCCTTAGCCATCTTCTCAACAGTGGCTCTTGGGAACTCCTCTGTCTCATCTACCTCGATTGCAAGAGGCTTCACCTCTTTCTCAGCGAACTCTCTGAAGAGTGTTCTCGCCATCTCATGCTCTTTACTTAATGTAAAATCCATGTTCTTTTTCCTCCATTTTTATTAATAACTTTTTATTTCATTCGAAAAGCCGTAAAATGTCATCACGAACAGCAAGCCACCGTGCGCGCACAGTGTCTTGCTGTCGTTTTCGAATCAATTATTTCTTAGAATAATCATAGAATCCAGCGCCTGTCTTCTTTCCAAGTTTTCCGGCACGAACCATTTTTCTCAGAAGCGGAGACGGTGCATACTTGGAATCACCTGTCTCAGCATAGATGACTTCCATGATCGCAAGCACGATATCCAGTCCTATGTAGTCGCCGAGCGCCAGAGGCCCCATCGGATGGTTTGCACCCAGCTGCATCGCCACATCGATGTCTGCAACGCTTGCCACACCTGCCGCGTACACATTGATCGCCTCATTGATCATCGGGATCAGGATCCTGTTTACCACGAAGCCGGCTGCCTCGTTCACCTCTACCGGAGTCTTGCCGATCTCTTTCGCGATGCCCTTGATCTTCTCAACCAGTTCTGCCGGTGTGTTCGCGCCTGCGATCACCTCCACCAGCTTCATTCTGTCAGCCGGGTTAAAGAAATGCATGCCGACGAGAGGACGGTCAAGACCAGCGCCCATCTCTGTGATCGAGAGGGAAGAGGTATTGGTGGCAAAGATGCACTCAGGCTTTACGATCTCCTGCAGCTCCTTGAATGTAGTCTTCTTGATCTCCATCTTCTCCGGTGCGACCTCGATCACAAGATCACAGTCTGTACAGATATCCTTCAGACCTGTCGCGATCTTTGCTGCGATCGCATCCGCCTTCTCCTGTGTGATCTTCTCCTTGCTCACAAGGAAGTTCAGATTCTTTAAGATCTTAGCCTTGCCGCCATCAGCGAACTCCTGCTTAATATCACATAAGCATACCTCGTACCCATCTGTCATCGCAAATGCCTGTGCAATACCAGACCCCATGGTTCCAGCACCAATAATACCTACCTTCATTGTTGATCCTCCTATTATTATTTTCTCTATTTCTTTTTATAGCTCTCACTGCAAACGCCGGTCAGCAGTTTTTGAATGGTTCTTTCACTTTTTCCTTGTTCTTGTCAAGGAAGAACGCCATACCATATTTCTGATCCTCTGTCTCGAAGCAGTCGCCAAACAGTTTTTCCTCGATCACGATCGCCTCGTCCATATCCGCGTCAAGTCCCTCATTGATCGCCTTCTTGCAGTTGCGCACTGCGATGGGCGCATTCTTTGCGATACCTGCCGCCATCTTCTCCGCCTGTGCCATCAGCTCCTCAGCAGGATATACAGCGTTCACCAGGCCGATCCGGAGCGCCTCGTCCGCCTTGATGTTTCTCGCCGTGTAGATCATCTGCTTTGCCATGCCTGCACCCACCAGACGCGCAAGTCTCTGCGTTCCGCCAAATCCCGGCGTGATGCCAAGACCGACCTCCGGCTGGCCAAACACGGCATTCTCAGAGCAGAGCCTGATATCACAGCTCATGGAGATCTCACAGCCGCCGCCGAGCGCAAAGCCGTTCACCGCCGCGATCACAGGGATCGGGAAAGTCTCCAGCTTTCTGAACACATCATTGCCCTTCTTGCCAAACGCCTCGCCCTCCGCCTTTGTGAGCGTGCTCATCTCACCGATATCCGCGCCTGCGACAAAGGATTTTGAGCCTGCGCCGGTGAGGATCAGACATCTCACCACATCGAGATCCACGGCGTCAAGTGTCGCATTCAGTTCATCCAGCACCTGCGAGTTCAATGCGTTCAGGGCTTTCTCGCGGTTGATCGTGATCTTTCCAACCGCACCGTTTACTTCATATAAAATGAAATCCATATTTACCTCCATATCAAATAAGACTGCTTAGAATCTCTTTGCGCGTTTACTCATATTTCTTCACTACCGTAGAGCATCCCATACCGCCGCCGATGCACAGTGTCGCAAGGCCTGTCTTAGCATCCTTTGCCTCCATCTCATGCAACAGTGTGACCAGGATACGGCATCCTGAAGCTCCTACAGGGTGTCCTAACGCGATCGCGCCGCCGTTTGGATTCAGCTGCTTATCCACATCGATGCCCAGGTCTCTGCCCACTGCGATGGACTGTGCCGCAAACGCCTCGTTTGCCTCGATGATATCAAAATCCTCGATCTTCATGCCAGTCTTGGCCAGAACCTTCTTCGTCGCTGCAACAGGACCGATACCCATAACCTCGGGTCTCACGCCGGCGAGCGCGCCAGCAACCCACTCTGCCATCGGCGTTACGCCCAGTTCCTTCGCCTTCTCCTCTGTCATGACCACGATGGCAGCCGCACCGTCATTGATCCCTGACGCATTTCCTGCTGTGACGTACTTATCCTTGTTGATCGGGCGGAGCTTCGCAAGACCTTCAATCGTAGAACCTGCCCTTGGTCCCTCGTCAACCTTAAACTCCACCATCTCTTTTTTCTTCTTGACCATAACCGGTACGATTTCCTTGTCAAATGCGCCGGACTTCTGAGCGGCCTCCGCCTTCTGCTGGCTCTTCAGCGCAAACTCATCAAGCTCCTCGCGTGTGATTCCCCACTCATCACAGATGTTGTCCGCTGTCTGGATCATATGATAATCGTTGAATGCATCCCACAGCGCATCCTTGATCATGGTGTCCACCAGCACGCCATTGTTCATTCTATAGCCGAAACGTGCATTAGGAAGTGCGAACGGAGCCATGGACATGTTTTCCATACCGCCTGCCACCACGATATCAGCGTCGCCGGCCAGGATCATCTGTGCAGCCATGTTCACACAGTTCAGACCTGAACCGCACACAACATTCACTGTCACTGCCGGTGTCTCAATGGGAATCCCTGCCTTGACCGCTGACTGGCGTGCCACATTCTGTCCCAGTCCTGCCTGAATAACGCATCCCATATATACATGGTCAACCTTGTCAGCCGGAACGCCCGCCCTGTTCAGAGCCTCCTTGATCACGATCGCCCCAAGCTCCGGAGCCGGAGTTGTGCTGAGCGAACCGCCCATAGTGCCGATTGCTGTACGACATGCACCTGCTAATACAATCTTCTTTGCCATTCTCTTTTCCTCCATTTTTTATACTCTCTTATACACTCGCGACAGGCCTGCACCCGTCAGTTTCCCAATACAACATTTTCTGATTTTCCAGGATACGGTAATCGGGAAAACAATGTACTGGTGACTGTGATTTTTACAATAATAACCGAGAAATCATGAAAAATGCACAAACTTTTTTGCAATTTTACCGAACCGTAAACTGAACGTAACTATTTACTGTGCAAAGCATTTGTGCAGTATTCTGAATCTGCCCTTTTATTATATGAATCACAACCATTGTGCTTATTCTATCACATTGTTAAAAAAAAAGCAATCTTTTTGTCTTTTGATATTTATTGCAATACTGACGAATTTTACCAGTTAAAATTATCCATTTTTATAAAGTGCACCTCTGACTCAGACGATCTGCCCCGCGGTTTATTGTGCATTTTTCCTATTTGTGACAATTTATGCATCTTTTTTAGACCCCAGCGTTTACTCTGTCGCGTCCTGCGCCAGGATACAACCAGCTCTTTTTATGTAACCGACATGTTCCATATAGCACAAATCAGTTGTCACCTCTTTCAATCATTTCCTTTAAAACTTTATCAAAATCAGACTCAATAGGCTGCTTTTTGTTATATATCTCATACTCCCCATACGCTTTCTCAACGGCACGCCGATGTGATATGCTCCCATTATCTTTTAGAATCTTATACTGTCTGAATTCAAGAAATGAATTGACACTTTTTTCAAACTCAGCCATGGTAAATACATTTTCCCGCTCAATCAAATCTTCAATATAATCAAAATATCCTGTAACTGCCCGTTCCAATTGCCGAATCTGTTTCTCTTCAAGATAATTTTTCGCAATTGATACATCGGATTTTAAAATTCTCCCCTCTGGCGCATTTTTCCATGTCGTCAGCCCCATATGTTCTTTTTGATGATCGGCAGATTGATACACAATCTCTGCCGCAGTATGATTCGTTATTGCGTAGTGGAATTTGTTCTGAATAGTAACAAAAAAATGGTAAGCAGTCTCAGAATCCTTTGTATAGTCAATACTGCATTCCGCAAATATATCTGTAATCTGCTGCCATATTCTGCGCTCATTCGCACGGATAGAACGCACTCTTTCAAGAAGTTCTTTGAAATAATCTTTTCCAAAGGCAGTCTGGCCCTGTTTTAATCTCTCGTCATCAAGCACAAAACCCTTTTTCATATATTCCTTCAGAACCCGGGTTGCCCAGATCCGAAATTGTGTGGCTTTTTTTGAGTTTACCCTATAGCCAACAGATATGATTGCATCAAGATTATAATATCTTGTCTCGGATACTTGCGTTTTCCCTTCCATTGCACCATGCTGAGTGGTTGTTGCAAAAATTGCAACAACCACTGTTTCATCCAATTCGCCAGTGGCAAATATATTTTTTAAATGCCTGCTGATTCCAGATTTATCAATACCAAAAAGCTCAGCCATGGCCTTTTGTGTAATCCATAAATCCTCATCCTTAATGTAGACATTTACTGTCACATCACCATCATCTGAATGGTACAAAACCATTTGCATCTGCTTCATAAAATCCGACATATTTATCCCTCCAAAATCAAACCATCTCCATACTCCCAAATGTTTCATCGAACCAACAGCCAAACATAGTATTTTTTGTCTTATATCTTCACTTTGTTTTTGCCCGAATAATCTCGTCCGCTTTCGGCAGCGCATATTTCAACAGTTTATCCGCAAGGGTAATTACACCATCCGGCAATAAATTTTCACTCCACATGGCTGGATACGCAACTACCCTGCTCGTTTTATTCCGCATCCTGACATAATGCTGTACTCCGTCACCGACAATCTTATACTCCGCTCCCATTGCATTTAATGGCTCTAATAGCTCTTCCTGCCGATCATAAGCCAACTCAGGCGGCAATTCAGAACTTTCACACCATTTCAACAGTTCCAGTGCCGCAAACCGGTCCAACAGTCCGTGGACTCGTTGATTCCAGTAATGCATCAGACATTCATGACAGGCACTGTCGCACCCAGCGGAACAGTGCTCCAGAACCTTCCGTGTCTCTCCCATCAGCTCCCTGGTCCTTTCCGCCAACGCGGAACAATAACCCGCTCCACTGGAAAGACTGTCAAACAAAAATACATCCACATACGCTTTCAAATCCTCTTCAGCGTATCGAAGCCGATATCCGCTCTTAATTTCATTGAATTCGATATCCAGCAACCGTCCCCCGGCCAATGTCATGGCTTCTGCCAAAGTCTGTCCGGCTCTCCGTATCCAAAAACCATCGGAACTGACATTGACCCGTCTTGCATCAAGCGTAATCTCATACACTACCATATCCGTTCTGAATTGATTTCCCAGATAAGTATTCACAACACTTCCCGCCGGGTGATGACAATTGTAATACGCAGATGGACGCATATATGGCTTACCAATTTTCCGAAGCAACGCTTCATCGTCTCCCGGAACCGCCGCGCCGCAATCCTTACAAACCATAAATCCGGCAGATTTCGGTCCCTTATTCAAAATGATCAGCGGATCATCAGCCCTTTTGGAATACCGCAGATGAACAAAACCTTCCACCGTCCCCATCTCATTTTCTCTTGGCGTGATAGAATAACATGGCTCCTCCGCATAGGTCATTTCTGCCTCGGCCTCGGCCTCCCTGGTTTTTATTCCATTAATCGGCGCAAATCCCCAGGGCTTTAACATGTTTTGACTCCGAATTGTCTCTTTCCCACAAAACGGACATTTACTCTGAATCTCCAATCCCATCCAATTACAGGCCGCATCGTTGCAGTAATACAAATCTTTAAAATACTCCCTGCTCTTACTCTCAAAATAAGGCCGGGCCGGATGTTCCTGCCCATCTGGACGGAATTTGGAATGAAAACTGTATATACCACTGGATTTATATGTTATCTTGTTGATCACTACCAAACGTCCAGGAGCATATTCACTGACTGCAATGTCCAAAGCGCGCTCTGGCTTTTGATCAATCTTTGCCCCTCTTTCTTTTTCCACATAAAAGCCCACAACATCTTTCGGGAAAGAATAAGTCGGAAAAATCCCCTTTTCCAGAAAAGCATACAGCACACTCTTTTCCTGTCCATCCTCCTCCCGATATGCTTCTGGAAACTCCTCCACACTCTTTTTCAGTTTCTCCATCTGTCCTAAAATATCTTTCTTATATTCATCAATATCAAAAGCCACTCCCATCGGAATCAGCGTTTCCAGATCAAAATCCTGCTCTGTTTTCCCACTGATAAAATCTCTGAACTTATCATAATTATCCTGAAAGAAACCATATATATTCTCTTCGTCAGCACCTGTTCCCAGCTGGTCAAAAAACTCTGTAGCACAGATGATGTTCAAATGCCGGTACGTCAGCTTTTTATTGTCAACGTCGATCCACGGTGTTCTGGGAACACCGGAAATAATTTTTTCAGGATTATGAAAATAATAACTGTCATGAGGCCTATTGTCCGTATAGGTAACAATTGTGGAGATTGCCGCGCTTCTTCTGCCCGCACGTCCTGCGCGCTGCTGATAGTTTTCCCGCCTTGGCGGAATATTTCTCAGCCCCACCGCCGTCAATGATCCGATATCAATACCGACCTCCATAGTCGTAGTGCAACTCAGTATATCCACCGGACGGTCATTATCCACATGGACATTTTGAAATCGCATTTCAAAATCTTCTGTCGTTGACCATGTTTTATGCCGTTGATCCTTATAGGAAAGCTGAGCCGTATGTTCCTCTGTATTAATGCGTGTCATATGTGCCTGCGAATCACCGTGTACCGCTTCCAGAACAGGAGCCCTCATCCGTTTTTAACCGAACACACCCGTCATAAAATTCGAGTTCTCTTGTCCCACAGAGCAAACCGCTCATTTCTTTTTCTGTGACACGGTAGACAAAAAGAATTTTACTGCCCACTATATCAGAAAAAATATTACCTGCCAGATAGCCCGAAATATCTTCACAGCTATGACACTCCGTCAGCTCCACTACCTCTATATACTTTATACTGCTGTTATACTGCGTCTTGACATAGTCTCTATTTGCATCCTTATAATTCTCAACCGCACTCCAATTCCATACCCCTATAAATCCGTCCGTTTCAGGCCCGTCAAATACCGGCAGCTTGTCGCGATTGTCAAAATAAGGCGGCTCGTCCTCATTCCTGATAAAGCGTCTGGCATTCCTGTTTTCTATATCTGCAAGTCTTCTGCACCACTTTTTCCCATTGGAATCAGTCAATACCTGTCCAATAGAAGTATAAGGAAATTCTTCACTCTGATTCTCCCCCATATCCTCATCTGAATACTTTAACAACTTGTGAATTTTCTCCAGTTCTGCCTGTGACCTTGCCGCTTTATCCTCCGAATCTTTCATCCTTTCCTTTAAGACTGCTATCTTGCTTTCCAACGCACTGTTCCTTTCAGATAACCCAGCTATGTTGTTTTGCGCTTCACAGTATGCACTTTGCCCATTCTCTAATTCCTGTCTCAGTCTGACCACCTGATCAGATAAATGTCTGATTTTTTCCTGCAAATCCCCAATTTCAAGATCTTTTGTACTCTTTTCCGTTTTCTTTTCCGAAATCTCGCTGATACTCTCTTTCTGCTTTTGTTTTTGTTTCTCTTTTTCTTTTAAAAGCAAAGCTGCCTCTTCCACCAACGCCATGTATTCCTCTGAACAGGAGTTTCCTGTCACTCTGAAAAAAAGCGGCACATTCCCGTCAAACACACTTTTCAATAT